>NZ_JBVITR010000023.1:0-89483 GCF_055574875.1 Streptomyces sp. NPDC034670 | reverse complement strand
TTTGTGCTCTTGCGTGCTCTGCATCCTGCCCGCGCCACCCCCCCCCCCCCCCTCCCCCCCCCCCCCCCCCCCCCCCCCCCCCCCCCCCCCCCCCCCCCCCCCCCACCCGCCCCCCCCCCCCCCGGCCCCCCCCCCCCGCGGCCGGGTGCGTGAAGTCCGGTGCTAGCGAGCGGACTTCTGCAGCGCCTTGTCCAGCGCGGCGGCGAAGCCGTTCGCCCACAGCTGGTTCACCCGGGACCGCTCCGCGGCGTTGGGGTAGGCGTTGGTGCAGGACGGTCCGGGCCCGCCGCCGGACATCAGCTCGCTGCACGGACCCGAGTAGTTGTCCCGCAGGCCGAGCACGTGGCCGGTCTCGTGCGCGGTCACGCGCGTGGAGTTGTACGTCTGGTTCTGCCGGTAGTCGAGGAAGATGTAGCCGCGGCCGTGGCCGTCGGTGGAGGCGTACGAGCCGCGCGGGTCGTTGCCCTCGCGGTACGAGAAGTCGGCGCCCGAGGTGCCCGCCTGGAGTCTCACGTTCGACACCGAGCTGTTCCATATCTGGGTGCTGCGGGCTATCTGCGTGGCGAACGTGGGCGCCTGGGAGGCGTTGTAGACGACGGTGACGGCCGCCGCGCCCGTCGGGTTCGCGGCGCGCTTCTCGGCCGCCGACTTCAGCACGGCCTCGAAGAAGGCGCGGGTGGCCGCGGCGTCCTCGGCGGAACCGTCGTAGGCGGCGAACGCGGCGCCGGTGCCCGGGACTTCGGCGGCCGAGGCCGGTGCGGCCGTACCGAGGCCGAGGGCCGTGAGGCTCAGACCGGCGGCGGTGAGCACGGACAGGGGCATGCGCATGCGCATCGGTGACTCCTTGGAGTGGGGGGATGAGCCAGAGCGTCACCGGTGAGTGTCCGCGCCCGCACGGCCGCTGTGATGATGGCAATCGGCGATAGGTCCGCGTTATCGCCCCCGCGCACGTCTCCCGCTGCCCGGTTCCGCCGGTTCGGACGGGATTCGTGTGTCTGGTGAAACCTGAACTTCCGCCTTACTCTCCCAGGCCATGGAGCTCGAGGTCAGGCACCTCAGGGCGCTGTGCGCCATCGCCGACACCGGCAGCCTGCACCGTGCCGCACGTCAACTCGGTGTTTCCCAGCCCTCGTTGAGCACCCAGTTACGGCGCATCGAACAGGAGCTGGGCGGCGCGCTGTTCGTCCGCGCGCACACCGGCTGCCGCCCCACCCCCCTGGGCCGGCTGGTGCTCAGCCGTGCCCGGCCGCTCGTGGCCGAACTGGGCTCCCTGGTCACCGAGGCCCGCGCCGCCGCCGACGGCGGACGGCACCTGCGCATCGGCTCCACCGCCAGCCGGGCGCTGGCGGGCTGGCTGCGCCGGCTGCGCCGGTACCGGCGGGAACCCACCCTGCACATGGACGTCTCCGCCAACGCCCTGCTGCGCATGGTGGCCGACGGCCAGCTCGACGTGGCCTTCGTGCACGAGGTGGAGGGCTGCCCCCTGCGCATCCCCCCGGTGCTCCGCACCCGCGTGCTCGTCGAGCGCGAACCGCAGTTCGTCTCCCTGCCGGCCGACCACCCGGCCGCCGGGCGCCCGGTCGTCCACCTGTCCGACCTGGCCCGGGACCGCTGGATGATCGACCCGACGGTCGACGGCGAGTGGGACGCCGTGCGCCGTGTCCTGCGCGCCGCCGGCCTCGACCCGCCCGTCCTGCACGGCGACTACCACACCGCCGCGTCGCTGGTCGCCACCGGCGAGGTCGTCACCGTCTGCCAGCCGACCTCGCCCTCCCGCCCCGAGACGGCGGTCCGCCGGCTGCACGGCGACCCGCTCGGGGTACGGCTGCTGCTGGCGGCCCGGACCGACGCGGAGCTGGAGGGCGTCTACCCCGACCTGGCCGAGGCGTACCGGGAGGTGGCGCAGCAGGCGCCGGCGTACCGGGAGTGGCTGGAGCGCGGTGGGTCGGGGGCACCCGCTCCAGCCCTCCCGTGACGACACGCGTACCCCGGCGCGGGGCGCGGGAACACCGGAGTCGGGGGCCCCGGCGCCCGGCACCCCGGGTCCCGAGGCCCCGGGACGTCAGACGCCGATGTCCCGTCCGTCCGCGCGCCACACCGCGACCACGGCGGGCCGGACGTGGCGGCCGGGGCCGTCGGGCCAGGTGCTGGCGGGCCTCTCCACCGACGCCCCGTCCACCTCGCCCGGGTGCTGCACGGCGACCAGCACGCGCCGGTCCTGGATGATCGGACCGCAGGTCTCCGCACCCCTCGGCACGGTCAGGAACTGCTTCAGCTCACCGCGCCGGCTCCCGCGCGTGGCGACGCCGAACAGGCCGTCGTGGGAGCCGAGGGCGCTGCCGTCGGTGGAGATCCACAGGTTGCCGTGGTCGTCGAAGGCGACGTTGTCCGGGCAGGAGATCGGGCTGACGGAGTCCTTCGGGAAGCCGGCGAAGTAGGTCGCCGGGTCCTCCGGGTCGCCCGCGACCAGGAACAGCGACCAGGCGAAGCGGGTGCTCTCCGGCCGGTTGAAGCGCTCGGTCAGCTCCAGGACGTGGCCGTGCTTGTTGGCGTTGCGCGGGTTGGCCTCGTCCGCCTTCGGATGGGCGCCGACCCCGCGGTTGGAGTTGTTGGTGAGGGCGATGTAGACCTTGCCGGTGACCGGGTTGGGCTCGATGTCCTCGGGCCGGTCCATCTTGGTGGCGCCCACCTTGTCGCCGGCCAGCCGCGTGAAGACGAAGACCTCCTCGGCGGTCATGCCCTCGACGTGCGAGACGGCGCCCCGGGCGGTCGCGGTGGCCAGCGGGATCCACTGGCCGCCGCCGTCGAACTCGCCGTCCTCGGGGAGCCTGCCGGTGCCGTCGATCTCGAGGGCGGGCGAGTCGCCGGTGAACTTGGCGACGTACAGCGTGCCCTCGTCGAGCAGGGTCAGGTTGTGCTCGCGGGCGGCGCGGCTGTTGCCGTGCCGCATCCGCTTGCTGCCGACGAACTTGTAGACGTAGTCGAACCGCTCGTCGTCCCCGGAGTACACGACCGGGCGCCCGTCGTGCGTCAGCCGCACGGTCGCGGCCTCGTGCTTGAACCGGCCGAGCGCGGTGCGCTTGCGCGGGACGGAGTGCGGGTCGTAGGGGTCGAGTTCGACGACGTACCCGAAGCGGTGCACCTCGTTCGGCTCCCGGGCGACGTCGAACCGCTCGTCGAACCGCTCCCACTTGCGCTCGGTGGCGCCGGTGCCGATCCCGTACCGCTTGTCGGTCGCCCGGCCGCCGTGGGCGAAGTACTGGTTGAAGTTCTCCTCGGCGTGCAGGGTCGTGCCCCACGGGGTGGTGCCGCCCGCGCAGTTGTTGAGGGTGCCGCGCACCCTGGTGCCGCTCGGGTCGGCGGAGGTCTTCACCAGGTCGGATCCGGCGACGGGCCCGGTGAGCCGGAACTCGGAGGTGGCGGTCAGGCGTCGGTTGAGGGGGTGCCGGGTGACGGGCGTCAGCTTCCCGCTGCGGCGGTCCTCCTCCACCGCGACCACCGACAGCCCGTGCGCGGCCCAGGCGGTCTCCACCTGCTCGCGGGTGGGGTTCTCGGGGTCGTAGCCCCGGAACATGAGGACCTCGTCGGTGTACTCGTGGTTGGCGACGAGCAGCTGCCGGCCGCGCTCGCCCTTCAGGGGCAGCAGCGCCAGGAAGTCGCAGTTGTACCCGAACTGCCCGGCCTGCGCCTTCGCGGTCTGCTTCTCCGGGTCGAAGGCGGGCGCGCCGCGCAGGATGGGCTCGCCCCAGCGGATGACGACGTTCTGCCGGTAGCCCTCCGGCACGGTGACGGCGTCGGCGGTGTTGGGCGGGACGGGCGTGAACCGCAGCCCGCGGGCGCCCTCGGGCCGGCGGGGGCCGCCCTTGGCGGCGGGGGCCGCCTGCGCCCCGGGCGCGCCCGCGACGCCGACCGCGCCGGCGCCGGCCGCGGCGACGGTGACGACGGCGGCGGCCCGCATCACGGACCGCCGGCTGAGGGCGCCGGCGACGACGTCGCCGACGTACTCGTTGGAGCTGGTGTTGGGCACCTCGTGGAAGCAGGCGTCACCACACCGGAAGCGACAGGTCATGGCGGACCGGCCGCCGGGGTGCGAACCGGACGGCGTTCCGACCAACGGCAGCAGCTTGCGCACGTGTTCTCTCCTTGGATGCCCGGGGTGTCAGCGCGACCGTAGGGGCACATATGTGCGGTAGCCGGGCGTCCCGGTGAACGGTGAGTGAACCCGCGGCGGCGCCAAGGGAATTGCGCGGACCGGTCGTCCCGGGACGGCGACGGGCCGGATGCCGCCCTTGACAGGCACGGCGACGGAGTCCCGGCCCTGCCCAAGATCGCCCACAGGGGCCGCTAACCTTACGTGTCCGTCCTGGCCAGGGATCGACGGGCATCAACTCACGCGAAGGGTTGCGCACATGGGCATTCTCACTCTCTTGCGGAACGCGTTCGGACGGTCACGCAGAGCGAAGGCCGTCGAGGCGGAGGGTGCGGCGCAGGCTGCCGGGACGGAGGTCCCGGCCACCCCGGCGTCGCCCGAGCCGGCTCCGGAGCCCGCCGCGGACGCGTCCGCGGCCCCGAAGCTCCCGTCCCCCTCCTCCGAGCCCGCCCCGCCGTCCCGCACGGCCTCCGTTCCGGAACCCCGCGAGGAGCACGACCTCGTCACCGAGGCCTTCGCCAAGGTGTCGGTGCCGAGGCCCAGCCCTTCGGACGACCGCCCGGCCCCGGAGACCCCCGCCGGGGAGGCACCGGCCGCACCGGAGGAGACGGCACCGGAACCGAAGCCGTCCCCGGAGGCCGAGGACGCCCCCGAGCCCGAAGCGACGCCGAAGTCCGAGGCGAAGCCGGAGACCGAAGCGACCCCCGAGCCGGAACCCGAGCCCGCCCCCGAGGCCGAGGCGAAGCCCGAGGTAAAGCCGGAGGCCGAAGCAAAGTCCGAGGCCGAGGCCGAAGCGGCCCCCGAGCCCGAGGCCGAAGCGGCTCCCGAGCCCGAGGCCGAGGCGAAGCCGGGAACCGAGACGAAGCCCGAGCCCGAAGCAGAGCCCGAGCCCGAGCCCGAAGCAGAGCCCGAGCCCGAAGCAGAGGCGAAGCCCGAAGCAGAGGCGAAGCCCGAGGTAAAGCCGGAGACCGAAGCAAAGTCCGAGCCTGAGGCCGAAGCGGCCCCCGAGCCCGAGTCCACCCCGGAACTGCCCGCCGAACCCGAGGCGGAGCCGAAGACCGAAGCCCCCGAGGCCACCCCCGCACCCACGGCGGAACCGGGAACCGAAGCGAAGCCGGAAGCCGCAGCGGAGCCCGAGGCGAAGCCTGAAACCGAAGCGAAGCCTGAAGCCGAGCCGAAGCCGGAAGGCGAGCCGAAGCCCGAGGCGGAGCCGGAAGCCGCAGCCGCCGACGACGAGGACACCCCACAGGGGTCACCCGCACCCGACGACGAAAGCCGCACGGGTGGTGCGGGTGGGAGCACCCCCGCGGCCGAAGGCGAAGCCGAGGCCGAAAAGACCCCCGAGCCGGAGGCCGAGGCGGAGCCGGAGGCCGCAGCCGCCGGCGGCGAGGACACCCCCGAGCCGGCCGCGGGCGACATCCCGCCCGCCCTCACCACCGCCTACGAGGCGGCCCGCGCCGCCCTCGAGAAGAACGGCCTCACCGGCACCCGCGCCAAGGTCTACCTCGTGCTCGACCGCTCCGCCTCCATGCGCCCGTACTACAAGGACGGCTCCGCGCAGGCCCTCGCCGAGCAGACCCTCGCCCTCGCCGCCCACCTCGACCCCGAGGCCGCGGTCAAGGTCGTCTTCTTCTCCACCGAGCTCGACGGCACCGGCGACCTCACCCTCACCGACCACGAGAACAAGATCGACACCCTGCACGCCTCCCTCGGCCGCATGGGCCGCACCAGCTACCACGCGGCCGTGGCGGAGGTCCTCTCCCTCCACGACGCGTCGGCCCCCGGCCCCGACACCCCCGCCCTGGTCGTCTTCCAGACGGACGGGGCCCCCGACGCGAAGACCCCGGCCACCCAGGCCCTCACCGGGGCCGCCGAGACCCACCCCGCGGTCTTCTTCTCCTTCGTCGCCTTCGGGGACCCGCAGAACAAGGCCTTCGACTACCTCCGCAAGCTCAAGGCCCCCAACACGGCGCACTTCCTCGCCGGCGAGACCCCGAAGGAGCTCACCGACAAGGAGCTCTACGAGGCCGTCCTGGCGTCCTGGCGCCCGTAGGGACGCCGCGGAGCACACGCGACACCCCCCGGGGGGTGGACGGGACAGGGCGCGAAAGCCCCCCCGTCCACCCCCCGAAACGCATGTGAGTCGATCTCCGCGCGGCCAGTAGGATTTCGCCCATGGCGGCCACTGGATCCGAGAAGCAAGGGGCGAAGGCGTACTACGTCTCGACCCCCATCTACTACGTCAACGACGCTCCTCACCTGGGCCACGCCTACACGACCGTCGCAGGCGACGTGCTCACCCGCTGGCACCGTCAGCGTGGCGAGAAGGTGTGGTTCCTCACCGGCACGGACGAGCACGGTCAGAAGATCATGCGCACCGCGGAGGCGAACGGCGTCAGCCCGCAGGAGTGGGCGGACAAGCTCGTCACCGAGGCCTGGAAGCCCCTCTGGGAGCACCTCCGGGTCGCGAACGACGACTTCATCCGCACCACGCAGAAGCGGCACACCGACCGCGTCCAGGAGTTCGTCCAGGATCTCTACGACAAGGGCGAGATCTACAAGGGCGGCTACGAGGGCCCGTACTGCGTGGGCTGCGAGGAGTACAAGCTCCCCGGCGAGCTGCTCGACGGCGAGGGCGAGTACGCGGGCCAGAAGCTGTGCCCGATCCACAAGAAGCCGGTGGAAATCCTCAGCGAGGAGAACTACTTCTTCCGCCTGAGCGAGTACGGCGAGAAACTGCTCGCCCACTACGAGGCCAACCCGGGCTTCATCCAGCCCGAGTCCGCGCGCAACGAGGTCGTGAACTTCGTCCGCCAGGGCCTGCAGGACCTGTCCATCTCCCGCTCGACGTTCGACTGGGGCGTGCCGGTCCCCTGGGACGACAAGCACGTCATCTACGTGTGGGTCGACGCACTGCTGAACTACGCCACGGCGGTCGGGTACAACGAGAACCCGGAGAAGTTCGAGGCGACCTTCCCCGCCGACGTCCACCTGGTCGGCAAGGACATCCTGCGCTTCCACGCGGTCATCTGGCCGGCCATGCTGATGGCGCAGGGCCTCCCCCTGCCCGGGAGGATCGCCGCGAACGGCTGGCTGATGGTCGGCGGCGAGAAGATGAGCAAGTCCAACCTGACCGGCATCAAGCCGCAGGACCTGACCTCGCACTTCGGGGTGGACGCGTACCGCTGGTACTTCCTGCGCGCGATCGCCTTCGGCCAGGACGGCTCCTTCTCCTGGGAGGACTTCTCCGCCCGCTACACCAGCGAGCTGGCCAACGACTACGGCAACCTCGCCTCCCGCGTGGCGGCGATGGTCGGCAAGTACTTCGGCGGCGAGCTGCCGGGGGCGACGGCGTCCGGTGACGCGGAGAAGGCGGTCCATGACGGCCTGGCGAAGGCGGTCGCGGAGGCGGACCGGAAGATCGGCGAGGAGCTGGACTTCCAGGGCGGCATCCTGGCCGTCTTCGACTTCGTGAAGCAGGTCAACGGCTACATCACCGAGCAGGAGCCCTGGAAGGTCGCGAAGGACGCCTCCGACGAGGGCCGGGCCCGCCTGGCGACCATCCTCTACACCGCCGCGGAGTCCCTGCGCGCGGTGGCGGTCCTGCTGAACCCGGTCATGCCGGAGACCTCGCAGAAGCTCTGGGACTCCCTGGGCGCCGAGGCGTCCCTCGGTGCTCTCGCGGACCAGAGGATCCAGGAGGCCGGCACCTGGGGCCTGCTGCCCGCCGGTTCGACGGTCACCAAGGGCGCGGTCCTGTTCCCGCGTCTCGAGGAGAAGCCCGCCGGGTAACGCGCTCGCAACAGCGGGGGCCCGGGAGGGGCGGAACCTTCTCCCGGGCCCCTCGCTTTGCGAGGATCACCCGAGGGCGGCCGCCCGGCCGCCCCCACTCACCTGGGGGGTCACCGTCCATGGCACTCTTCGGCAACGCGCACACCGTCGACCCGGCGCAGGCGCAGCAGGACTACGCCCGTCTGCTGGGCCACGGCGAGCGGGTGCACGCCGCGTTCCTGCTGATCCGCGACACCATCCTGTTCACCGACCGCCGCCTGATCCTGGTCGACAAGCAGGGCATCACCGGCAAGAAGACGGAGTACCACTCCATCCCGTACCGCAGCATCACCCACTTCGCGGTGGAGACCGCCGGCACCTTCGACCTCGACGCCGAACTGAAGATCTGGCTCTCGGGCTCCCAGGCCCCCATCCAGAAGACGTTCACCAAGGGCGTCGACATCTACGAGGTCCAGGCCATCCTCACCCAGTTCGTGGCCCGCTGAGCCGTTCCGGCCAAGAGGAACTGCAGGAAGCTGACGCAGGACGTCGTCACCCACTTCCCGGGACACGGAACGCTCTTCGAGGAGAAGTACCTGGAAGGCGTGGCCGAAGGCGAGGCCAAGGGCATTCCGCGCGTGCTGGAGGTCGGGGGCCCCCCTCTCCGACGACGTCCGTCAGCGCATCACCGCCTGCACCGACCTCGACCGCCTGAACGACTGGCCCGGCCGCTCCGGGACGGTCGGGCGGGCCGAGGACCTCTTCACCGAGGAGGACCCGGCGTCCTGGCCCCGCCCACGGCAAGGGGCCCGGAACCCTGACGGTTCCGGGCCCCTCCCCCTGCCGGGACTACTTCGGCTGCGGCTTGCGCACCGAGAGGTGCAGTTCCTTCAGCCGCGCCTCCTCCAGCTCCGTCGGCGCGCCCATCATCAGGTCCTGGGCGTTGCCGTTGAGCGGGAAGGCGATGGTCTCGCGGATGTTGGGCTCGTCGGCGAGCAGCATGACGATGCGGTCGACGCCGGGCGCGATGCCGCCGTGCGGCGGGGCGCCGAAGCGGAACGCGCGGAGCATGCCGGCGAACTTCTCCTCGACCGTCTCCCGGTCGTAGCCCGCGATCTCGAAGGCCTTGAGCATGATCTCCGGCTCGTGGTTCCGGATCGCGCCGGAGGACAGCTCGACACCGTTGCAGACGATGTCGTACTGCCAGCCCAGGATGTCCAGCGGGTCCTGGGTCCGAAGGGCCTCCAGGCCGCCCTGCGGCATCGAGAAGGGGTTGTGCGAGAAGTCGATCGCGCCGGTCTCCTCGTCCTTCTCGTACATCGGGAAGTCGACGATCCAGCAGAAGCGGAAGACGTTCTCCTCGAAGTGACCGGCGCGCTTGGCGGCCTCGACCCGCACCGCGCCCATGATCTTCGAGACCTCGTCGAACTCACCCGCGCCGAAGAACACCGCGTGGCCCGGGGCCAGCGCGAGGCGCTTGGTCAGCTCGGCCACGTTCTCCTCGGTGAGGAACTTCGCGATCGGACCGGTCAGCGCGCCGTCCTCGCCGACGCGCACCCAGGCCAGGCCCTTCGCGCCCTGGGAGACCGCGTAGTCACCGAGCTGGTCGAAGAACTTGCGGGGCTGGCCGGAGACGTCGGGCACCGGCAGCGCGCGCACGTGCTTGCCGGCGAACGCCTTGAACTCCGAGCCCTCGAAGACGTCGGTGATGTCGACGAGCTCCAGCTGGGCGCGCAGGTCCGGCTTGTCGGAGCCGTACTTCAGCATCGCCTCGCGGAACGGGATCCGCGGGAAGGGGGACGTCACGTGACGGCCGTTGCCGAACTCCTCGAAGAGCTCGGTCATCAGCTTCTCGATCGGCTGGAAGACGTCCTCCTGCTCGACGAAGCTCATCTCCACGTCGAGCTGGTAGAACTCGCCCGGCGAACGGTCCGCACGGGCGTCCTCGTCCCGGAAGCAGGGCGCGATCTGGAAGTAGCGGTCGAAGCCGGAGATCATCAGCAGCTGCTTGAACTGCTGCGGGGCCTGCGGCAGCGCGTAGAACTTGCCCGGGTTGAGGCGCGAGGGGACCACGAAGTCACGGGCGCCCTCGGGGGAGGTGGCGCTCAGGATCGGGGTCGCCATCTCGTTGAAGCCCAGCGCCGTCATCTTCTGGCGGATCGCCGAGATGACCTGCGTGCGCAGCATGATGTTGCGGTGCATGCGCTCGCGGCGCAGGTCCAGGAAGCGGTACTCCAGGCGCCGCTCCTCGTTGACACCGTCCTCGGCGTTGATCGTGAAGGGGAGCGGGGCCGCTTCGCCCAGCACCTCGACCACACCGACCTCGACCTCGACCTCGCCGGTCGGCAGCTCGGGGTTGACGTTCTCCTCGCCGCGCGAGACGACCTTGCCGTCGACGCGGACCACCGTCTCCTTGGAGAGCTTGTCCAGCGCCGCGTACGCCTCCGTGCCCGGCCGGGCCACGAGCTGCGTGATGCCGTAGTGATCACGCAGATCGATGAAGAGGATGCCGCCCAGGTCGCGCCGATTGTGCAGCCAGCCACTCAGCCGGACGTCGGTGCCGACGTCAGAGGCGCGGAGCTCGCCGCAGGTGTGGGACCTGTACCGATGCATCGTCGTTCATCCAGTCTTCGCGGATCGGGTCTTTGTTTCACGTGAAACTCCTCCCCAGCCTACCGGCCGCCCCGCCCCCGCTTCCCCGTCATGGCGACGCGAGCCCGCATGCGCCTTCAGTGGAACATTTCGTCACCCACTTCATAAAGTGGTGCAATGCGCACTGGTGAGTCCCCGTCCTCCCTGGGGGACGTCCTCGCCGTCCTCGACACCGGTCTGTGGCACTGGGACACCGCGGCCGGGACGGTCACGGTCGACGCCGTGGCGGCGCGACTGCTCGGACTGCCCGCCGAACAGGTCACCCTCACGGAGGCCCAGGTCCGGTCCCGTCTGCACCCCGTCGACTGGAACGAGATCACCGGTGTGGTCCGGCTCGCCGTCGCCGAGGGCACGCTCGCCGAGGTGCGCATCCGGGTCATGGACGAGCAGAAGCGGGTCCTGCGGGTGGTGCGCAGCCGCTCCAGGCCCCTCTTCGACCGCGTGCGCAAGGCCTACGTCCTGACCGGCACCCTCCAGGAGGTCACCGAGCCCACGCCGGGCACGCCCGCCGGGCGCAGCGCGGTCACCGGCGACTGGCGGCGGTCGCGGGAGGCGTTCCTGCTGGACGCGGGCCGGGCCCTGGCCGAGGCGCGGTCGACGCAGGAGGTGCTGCGGGTCGCCGCCAACCTGTCGATGCCGGGCTTCTCGCCGAACGGACTGGGCGTCTTCGGCGTGGAGGGCGACCGCCTCACGGTCATCGGCCACCACGGGCACGAGCCCGGCGCCGAGAGCCCGTTCGCCTCCATGCCGCTGGACACGGACTACCCGGCCGCCGAGGTGGTGCGGACGGGTCGCGCGGTGTACCTCTCCTCCCCGGAGGAGTACAAGCGGCGGTATCCGCTCACCTGGCCGCTCGCCGAACGCTTCGGCCGCCGTTCCTGGGCGTTCCTGCCGCTCACCGTGGCCGGGCGCCCGATGGGCGCGTGGATGGCGGGCTTCGCCTACCCGGTCGCGTTCACCCCCGACGAGCGCTCCGTGCTGACCACCGTGGCGCGCATGCTGGCCCAGGCGCTCTCCCGGGCGGGCACGGCCGAGACCGAGCGGGCGCTGACCGACGGGCTGCAGCGCTCGATGCTGCCCCGGCTCGGCCCGCAGCGCATCCCGGGCATGAGCGTCGCCGCCCGCTACGTCCCCACCGGCGGCGGACTCCAGGTCGGCGGCGACTGGTACGACGTGATCCCGCTGCCGAGCGGACGGTTCGCCCTGGTCATCGGGGACGTCCAGGGCCACGACGTACGGGCGGCCGGGCTGATGGGCCAGCTGCGCATAGCCCTGCGGGCGTACGCCGCCGAGGGCCACCGCCCGGACGCCGTGCTCGCCCGCGCCTCCCGCTTCCTGTACGGACTCGGCGATGCGGACCCCGCCGAGCTGCGCTTCGCGACCTGTCTGTACGCCGAGGTCGACCCCGCGAGCGGGATCCTGGAGATCGCCCGCGCCGGGCACCCGGACCCGGTGATCCGCATGCCCGACGCGACGGTGCTGACCCGGCCGACCGCGGGCGGGCTGCCGCTGGGCATCGACCCGGACGCCGACTACCCCACCACCCAGCTGGTCCTGGAGCCCGGCGAGATCCTGCTGGTCTGCACGGACGGGCTGATCGAGACCGGCGGCCACGACCTGGACACCGGCCGGCAGCGGCTGCGCGGCATCCTCGAGGAGCACCGGGGCACCCTCGAGGAACTGGCCGACACCCTGGTGCAGGAGGTGCACGGCCCCTCCTCCCACTACACCACCGGCCCGCTGGTCGACCGCCGCGAGGACGACATCGCCGTGCTGCTGCTGTGCCGGCAGGGCGAGGGATGCGGCTGCGGCGCCGGGACGAGCACGGTACGGCCGCCGATGCGCCGCACGATGCTGACGGTGGCCCAGGCCGAGCCCGAACGGGTCGCGGTGGCCCGGCAGCAACTGCGCGAACTGCTGCACGACTGGTCGTCGCCGGACCAGGTGGACTCGGCGGTGCTGCTGCTGTCGGAGACGCTCACCAACGTCCTCGTGCACACCGACACCGACGCCCTGCTGGTCGCCGAGGTCGCCGGCGGACCGGGCGGGCGCCGGATGCACGTCGAGGTCACCGACACCGGCGACGACCTCCCGCACCGGCGCAGGCCGGGCGAGCTGGCCTCCTCCGGCCGCGGCCTGGTCCTGATCGAGCTCCTGGCCCACGCCTGGGGGGTCGCCCCCCGCGGCGAGGGCAAGAGCATCTGGTTCGAGCTGCACGAGACGGACACGGCCGGGCGGGGCCGCGCCGGGCACGACTGAGCGGCCGGGACTCGGGGCCCGTCGCAGCCCCGCCGTCCGGCCCGTCGGTGGTCACGCGGAACCGCGTGTCACCGGCCGGCGAGCGGACCCGGGGCGGTGGGCGGCGGTACGCGCCTTCCTCCCGCGAAGGGATTGCCGTGCCCGGGGAGCCGCCCGCCCGGCGGTACGTACCGCAGCCGCCCGCCCGGCTCGGTCACCGGGGTGAACCCGGCGGCCCGCAGTACGGCCACCTGCTTGGCCCGGTAACGCCGATTGGCGACGAGCCCGAGGGGCACGAGGGCCATCAGCACGGCCCAGGCGGCACCGGCGACGGTGAAGGCTGCGGCATCCGCGCCGAGCTTGACGGCGACGCCGACGGCCAGCCCGGTGAAGACGACCCCCGCGAGCGCCGTCAGCTGCTTCCCCGTGTACCTGGTGGCGAGGTCGAACGCGATGCGGGCCTTGAGGAGCTCGACCGCGGCGGGCTCGAGGGGCGGTAGCTCACCCCCGTCGGCGGCGTACGGGTACCGCGCCCGGTTCCGCGCGGCCCGCTCGCGGGCCCGCGGATCGGGGTCGGGCACGATCAGCATCGTGAGCCCGTTGCCCTGAGGGCCACCGCCCTGTCGTACCTCCGCGTACTCGTATCCGAACTGCTGGGCGAGACAGGCGAGTCGGGCGAGCCTTTTCACGGACGCCAGATAGCTGTCGACCTGGACGGGTTCTCCCCCCTCCATCCTCCTCAGCATCTTCCGCACCTGCCGCTTGCTCAACGCCCCTCCTCCGCGCCCCGGCCGGTCCCCGGGTACGGGCATCATCGCGGCCGGCCGCGGCCGGCCGCACTGCCCGGTCCGGGCAGTCTTCCCGCACCGCCGTTGCCGACGGCCGGTCCGCTCGCTGCGCAGACGCGTCCGCGCACGCGCGGACGAGCCCCGTCCGGAGCGGACGGGGCTCGTTCACCGTGGTTCCGGCGGGGCCTACAGACCGCCCTCGGACATGCCGTGCACCGCCGGGACCGTCCCGAGGCGGCCCTTCTGGAAGTCCTCGAACGCCTGCTGGAGCTCCTCGCGGGTGTTCATCACGAACGGGCCGTAGTGGGCCATGGGCTCACGGATGGGCCGGCCGCCGAGGAGGACGACCTCCAGGTCCGGCGTGCGGGAGTCCTGCTTCTCGTCCGCGCGGACGGTCAGCGAGGAACCGGCGCCGAAGACGGCCGTCTGCCCCAGGTGGACCGGACGCCGCTCGGCACCCACCGACCCGCGCCCGGCCATCACGTACGCCAGGCCGTTGAAGTCCTCCCGCCAGGGCAGGGTGATCTCCGCGCCCGGCGCCAGCGTCGCGTGCACCATCGTGATCGGCGTGTGCGTGATGCCCGGACCCTCGTGACCGTCCAGCTCACCGGCGATGACCCGCAGCAGCGCGCCGCCGTCGGGGGAGGTGAGGAGCTGGACGGAGCCGCCGCGGATGTCCTGGTAGCGCGGCGCCATCATCTTGTCCTTGGCCGGCAGGTTCACCCAGAGCTGGAGCCCGTGGAAGAGCCCGCCGGACATGACGAGCTGCTCCGGCGGCGCCTCGATGTGCAGCAGGCCGGAGCCGGCCGTCATCCACTGGGTGTCGCCGTTGGTGATGCTGCCGCCACCGCCGTGGGAGTCCCGGTGGTCGAAGGCCCCGTCGATGATGTAGGTGACGGTCTCGAACCCCCGGTGCGGATGCCAGGGGGTGCCCTTCGGCTCCCCGGGCGCGTACTCCACCTCGCCCATCTGGTCCATCATGATGAACGGGTCGAGGTGGCGGTAGTTGATCCCGGCGAACGCCCGGCGCACCGGGAAGCCCTCGCCCTCGAAACCACTGGGCGCGGTCGTGACGGCGAGCACGGGACGCGCCGCGGCATCGGCCGGCGCGGTCACGCGGGGCAGCGTCAACGGGTTCTCGACGGTCACTGCGGGCATGGGGCTACCTCCTCGGTCACGGCCACTTTAGTTGACCGTTGAACTTCTTGCCACCTGAAACGACGAGGACCCGGAGGGCATTCCCTCCGGGTCCCCGAACGGGTCCGCGAACCGGCCGCCGGCGCGGCGGCGACGGCGTCGGGCGACGGCTCAGCCGTACATCCGGCGCATCGCGAACTCGACCATCTGCTCCACGGCCTTCGCGTCGAACACCATCCGGTGCTCGCCCTCCATGTCGAGCACGAAGCCGTAGCCGGTCGGCAGCAGGTCGATCACCTCGGCGCCGGTGATCACGAAGTACTTGGACTCCTTGCCCGCGTACCGCCGCAGCTCCTTGAGCGAGGTGAACATCGGGATCACCGGCTGCTGGGTGTTGTGCAGGGCGAGGAATCCGGGGTTGTCGCCGCGCGGGCAGTACACCTTGGACGTCGCGAAGACCTGCTGGAAGTCCTCGGCGGCCATCTGACCCGTGGTGAACGCGCGCACCGCGTCCGCGAGCGAGGGCGGGGACGGCTCGGGATACAGCGGCGCCTGCTGTCCGTACCCGCCCGGCATCTGCTGCTGCGGCGGGACGTAACCCTGCTGTGCCCCTGTGCTCTGGTCGTAGCCGTACATGCCGCACAGCCTACTGACCGGGCGGGAGGGGTGGGTCACAGATGTCCGGATCGGGGTTGCTTCTTATTACCGACGGGTAGCATCATCGGAGTTACTTGTTGGTACGTGAAGTAGTGCGAGGAGCCAGTGCCTCGCCGATCCCTCTCAAACGGAGCCGTCGCCATGGGGCACTACAAGTCGAATCTCCGCGACATCGAGTTCAACCTCTTCGAAGTACTCGGACGCGACAAGCTGTACGGCACGGGTCCGTTCGAGGAGATGGACGTCGACACCGCGAAGAGCATCCTCGAGGAGCTGACCCGCCTCTCGGAGAACGAGCTGGCCGAGTCCTTCGCCGACGCCGACCGCAACCCGCCGGTCTTCGACCCCGAGACCAGCACCGCGCCGGTCCCGGCGTCCTTCAAGAAGAGCTACCAGGCCTTCATGGACTCCGAGTACTGGCGCCTGGGCCTGCCCGAGGAGATCGGCGGCACCACCGCTCCCCGCTCCCTCATCTGGGCCTACGCCGAGCTCATCCTCGGCGCCAACCCGGCCGTGTGGATGTACTCCTCCGGCCCGGCCTTCGCCGGCATCCTCTTCGAGGAGGGCAACGAGGTCCAGAAGCACATCGCGAAGATCGCCACCGAGAAGCAGTGGGGCTCCACGATGGTGCTCACCGAGCCGGACGCCGGCTCGGACGTCGGCGCCGGCCGCACCAGGGCGGTCCAGCAGGAGGACGGCTCCTGGCACATCGAGGGCGTCAAGCGCTTCATCACCTCGGGCGAGCACGACATGTCGGAGAACATCCTCCACTACGTGCTCGCGCGCCCCGAGGGCGCCGGCCCCGGCACCAAGGGCCTGTCCCTCTTCCTCGTCCCGAAGTACCTGTTCGACTTCGAGACCGGCGAGCTGGGCGAGCGCAACGGCGTCTACGCCACGAACGTCGAGCACAAGATGGGCCTGAAGGCCTCCAACACCTGCGAGATGACGTTCGGCGACAAGCACCCCGCCAAGGGCTGGCTGATCGGCGACAAGCACGACGGCATCCGCCAGATGTTCCGCATCATCGAGTTCGCCCGCATGATGGTCGGCACGAAGGCGATCTCCACGCTGTCCACCGGCTACCTCAACGCGCTGGAGTACGCCAAGGAGCGCGTCCAGGGCCCCGACCTGGCGAACTTCATGGACAAGGCCGCGCCCAAGGTCACCATCACCCACCACCCCGACGTGCGCCGCTCGCTGATGACGCAGAAGGCGTACGCGGAGGGCATGCGCGCCCTGGTGATGTACACCGCCTCCGTCCAGGACGCCATCCAGGTCAAGGAGGCGAACGGCGAGGACGCGTCCGCCGAGCACGCGCTCAACGACCTGCTCCTGCCGATCGTCAAGGGCTACGGCTCCGAGAAGGCCTACGAGCAGCTCGCCCAGTCGCTGCAGACCTTCGGCGGCTCCGGCTTCCTGCAGGAGTACCCGATCGAGCAGTACATCCGCGACTCCAAGATCGACACCCTGTACGAGGGCACCACCGCCATCCAGGGCCAGGACTTCTTCTTCCGGAAGATCGTCCGCAACCAGGGCGCGGCCCTGAACTCGCTGGCCGAGGACATCAAGAAGTTCCTCGCCCTCGGCACCGGCGGCGAGGAGCTGGCCGCCGCCCGCGAGCACCTGGCCAAGGCGGCCGTCGAGCTGGAGGCCATCGTCGGCCTGATGCTCACCGACCTCGCGGCCACCGAGCAGGACGTCAAGAACATCTACAAGGTGGGCCTGAACACCACCCGCCTGCTGATGGCCTCCGGTGACGTCGTCGTCGGCTACCTGCTGCTCAAGGGCGCCGCGGTGGCCGCCGAGAAGCTCGAGACGGCCTCCGCCAAGGACAGGGCCTTCTACACCGGCAAGATCGCCGCGGCGAAGTTCTTCGCGGCCGAGGTCCTGCCCGGCGTCACCCTGGCCCGCAAGGTCGCCGAGGGCGTCGAGCTCGACCTGATGGAGCTGGACGAGGCGGCCTTCTGAGAACCCTGAGGCCCCCGGAGTTCCCGGGGGCCCCGGGAACCGCGGGGACCCCCCTCGCCGGACCGCACCGCACGGCCTGAGACCGCACGAGGGCCCGCTCCCGCACGGGGAGCGGGCCCTCGTCCTCGTTAAGGTGAATCCCATGAGCGCACCCTCCCGCTTCGACCGCGGCCACACCGACGACCTGATGTCCTTCCTGGCGGCGAGTCCCACGCCGTACCACGCGGTGGCGCACGCCGCCGAACGGCTGGACAGGGCCGGTTTCCGGCAGGTCGCCGAGACGGACGCCTGGGACGGGACCAGCGGCGGCAAGTACGTCCTGCGCGGTGGCGCGATCGTGGCCTGGTACGTCCCCGAGGGCGCCGAGCCGCACACCCCCTTCCGCATCGTCGGCGCCCACACCGACTCCCCCAACCTCCGGGTCAAGCCCCGGCCCGACAGCGGGGCGCACGGCTGGCGCCAGGTGGCGGTGGAGATCTACGGCGGCCCGCTGCTCAACTCCTGGCTCGACCGCGACCTGGGGCTGGCCGGCCGGCTGACCCTGCGGGACGGGTCCACCCGGCTGGTGAACGTCGACCGTCCGCTGCTGCGCGTCCCCCAGCTCGCCATCCACCTGGACCGCTCGGTCAACTCCGACGGCCTCAAGCTCGACAAGCAGCGGCACCTCCAGCCCGTCTGGGGCACGGGCGACGACGTGCGCGACGGCGACCTCATCGCCTTCCTGGAGGAGACCTCGGGCATCCCCGCGGGCGAGGTCGGCGGCTGGGACCTGATGGTCCACTCCGTGGAGCCGCCGGCCTACCTGGGCCGCGACGAAGAACTGGTGGCCGGCCCGCGCATGGACAACCTGCTGTCCGTGCACGCCGGCACGGCCGCGCTCGCCGCGGTCGCCGCGCACGACGCGGACCTGCGGTACATCCCCGTCCTGGCCGCCTTCGACCACGAGGAGAACGGCTCCCAGTCCGACACCGGCGCGGACGGCCCGCTGCTCGGCGGCGTGCTGGAGCGCTCGGTGTTCGCGCGCGGGGGCTCGTACGAGGACCGGGCGCGCGCCTTCGCCGGCACCGTCTGCCTCTCCTCCGACACCGGTCACGCCGTCCACCCCAACTACGCGGAGCGGCACGACCCGACGCACCACCCGCGCGTCGACGGCGGCCCGATCCTCAAGGTCAACGTCAACAACCGGTACGCGACGGACGGTTCGGGCCGGGCCGTGTTCGCGGCGGCCTGCGAGAAGGCGGACGTCCCCTTCCAGTCGTTCGTCTCCAACAACTCCATGCCGTGCGGCACCACCATCGGCCCGATCACCGCCGCCCGGCACGGCATCCGCACCGTCGACATCGGCGTGGCCATCCTGTCGATGCACAGCGCGCGCGAACTGTGCGGCGCCAAGGACCCGTTCCTGCTGGCGAACGTCCTGGTGGCGTTCCTGGAGGGGTGACCGCGGCGGGACCGCCACGGGTGGTCACGGGTGGTCAAGTCCCCGCCGCGGCATGGGTGATGCCCGTCCGGGTACCCGGAGGTGACCGGAAAGACCGGACAGGGAGGCGACACTCATGGGCCTCGGCGGATGCATCATCCTCATCGCCGTGGGAGCAATCCTCACGTTCGCGACCGACTGGGACATGCAGGGTGTCAACCTTGACCTCGTCGGCATCATCCTCATGATCGTCGGTCTGATCGGCGTCGCGACCTTCAGCAGCATCGCCCGGCGCAGGCGGGTCGTCGTACCGCCCGCCACGCCGGTCGTCGACGACCCCGCCCGGCCCCGCACCCGCGACGGCTACGACAACGGGTACGGGGTCTGACCGGGCACCCGCTCAGGCGTCCCGGGCGGCCAGCACCAGGGGCAGGCGGTCCGCGCCCCGGGCGGTGAGCCGTACGGGCACGTCCCAGTCCCGCCGGTGGACGTGGCAGGCCGGGTGCGCGGCGTCCGGGTCGTCGTCGCAGGAGGCGGCCGTCGCGGAGACGTGCAGCACCCCCTCCGTCACGGCGGGGTCGAGTTCGAGGGCGCGGGAGAGCCCGGTTCCCGCGCCCTCGCCGCTGCGCAGCAGTCCGGGCGGTGAGGCCGACACCAGCAGCCGGGTCGCGGGCCCGTGCCGGGTGTCGGGCTTCCGGCCGGCCGGCGCCTCGAAGACCACGTCCAGCCGCAGCCGGCCCGGGGCGACCTCGGTGGCGGCCCGCCGGGCGTGGTGCGCGACGGCCTCCGCCCGCACCGCCTCCCCGGGCAGCCGCAGCCGGGTCAGCCGGTGCCGGGCCGACTCGACGACCACGATGTCGTCGCCGGCCACCACGGCGCCACCGGGTTCGCGCAGGTCCGTGGCCAGGGTGGTCACCTCACCGGTCGCCGGGTCGTAGCGGCGCAGGGCGTGGTTGTAGGTGTCGCAGACCGCCACCGAACCGTCGGGCAGCGCCGTCACCCCCAACGGGTGCTGGAGCAGGGCCTGTCCGGCCGGCCCGTCGCGGTGCCCGAAGTCGAACAGGCCCGTGCCGACGGCGGTGCGCACCGACCCGTCCGGCTCCACCCGGCGCAGGGCGGAGGTCTCGGAGTCGGCCAGCCACAGCCGCCGGGGCGTCGCCGCGAGCCCCGACGGCTGCGCGAACCAGGCCTCGTCCGGCTCCCCGTCGACCAGCCCCTCGTTCGTCGTCCCGGCGGCGACGGACACCGTCCGCTCCCCGGGGTCGTACGTCCACAGCTGGTGGATGCCGGCCATGGCGATCCACACCCGGTCCCGCCACCAGGCGACGTCCCAGGGCGAGGAGAGGTTCACCTCGCGGGCCGGCCCCGAGACGGCGTCCCCCCGCGTCCACGGGGACCCGGTGCCGGCCAGCGTCGTGACCTCGCCCGTCCCCGGGTCGAGGCGCCGCAGGGCGTGGTTGACGGTGTCGGCGACCACCACCGCGCCGTCCGGCAGCAGCGCGAGCCCCTGCGGCTCCCGGAACCGCGCCCGGTCCGGGGGCCCGTCCACCAGGCCCCGGCCGCCCCGGCCGATCCGCCGCACGACGGTCTCCCCGTCCTGCGCCAGCTCCACCAGCTGGTGCCGGGTGGTGTCGCTGACCAGGAAGTTCCCCGACGGCAGCAGCAGCGCCTCGCCCGGGAACCGCAGCGCGGTCGGCTCGGGCTCCGGCGCCACGTACGGCCGGTCACCCCGCCGCAGCGTGCCCTTCGCCGCGTGCTCGGCCTCCAGCTCCGTCACCAGCCGCTCGACGGCGTGCACGTGCCCCTCACCGGCGTGCTGGGCGACGACGTACCCTTCCGGGTCGATGACGACCAGCGTCGGCCAGGCCCGCACCGCGTACTGCTTCCAGGTCGCCAGCTCCGGATCGTCCAGCACGGGGTGCTCGACCCCGTACCGCTCGACGGCGTCGGCCACCGCCCGGTGCTCCGCCTCGTGCACGAACTTCGGCGAGTGCACCCCGACGACCACGACCGTGTCCCGGTGCTTCTCCTCCAGCTCGCGCAGCTCGTCGAGGACGTGCAGGCAGTTGATGCAGCAGAACGTCCAGAAATCCAGCAGGACGATGCGTCCCCGCAGGCCGGCGAGGGTGTACTGCTTCCCGCCCGTGTTCAGCCAGCCGCCCTTGCCGACCAGCTCGGGGGCGCGGACGCGGGCGCGGCGGGGTGCGGAGCGGTCCATGCGTCCAGGGTGGCACCCGGCACCGGCACCCGGCCCACCGGCTGCGTCGCGCGGCGGGGGACGGGGAAGTCCTGGTGCCATGAGATTCCTCGTGCGCGACCGGATCCTCGGGATCGGGGACGACTACTGGATCGAGGACGACCGGGGCAACCGGGTCTTCCTCGTCGACGGCAAGGCCATGCGGCTGCGGGACACCTTCGAGCTGAAGGACACCCGGGGCCGGGTCCTCGTCGACATCCGGCAGAAGATGTTCGCCCTGCGCGACACCATGGTGATCGAGCGGGACGGCGAGCCGCTGGCGACGGTCCGGCGCAAGCGGCTGTCCCTGCTGCGCGACCACTACCGGGTGTCCCTGGCGGACGGCGGCACCGAGCTGGACGTCAGCGGCAGGATCCTGGACCGGGAGTTCGCCGTCGAGTACGACGGCGAACTGCTCGCGGTGATCTCGCGGCGCCTGCTGACCGTCCTGGACACCTACGCCGTCGACGTCGTCCGCGAGGACGCGGACCCGGCGCTGCTGATCGCGGTGGCGGTGTGCGTGATCCACCTGGCGGAGAAGGAGCGGGAGGAGTAGGGGGCGGGGGAGCGTGCCCGTTCCCGCCGGGCGGGTCAGCGGCGCGGCGGGTCCAGGCCCAGTACCCGGTCCTTGAGGGCCGGGAAGCGCTCGCGGGTGCCCGCCACCGCCGCCGGGTCGAGGTCGACCGTGAGGACCTGCTCGCCGGGGCCGGCCTCGGCCAGGACCTCGCCCCAGGGGTCGACCACGACCGAGTGACCCGCCTGCGGGATCCCCGCGTGCGTCCCGGCCGTCCCGCAGGCGAGGACGAACGCCTGGTTCTCCACCGCCCGCGCCCGGGCCAGCAGCGTCCAGTGGGAGCGGCGGCGCTCCGGCCAGCCCGCCGGGACGACGAAGGTCTCGGCGCCGGCGTCGACGAGGCCGCGGAAGAGCTCGGGGAAACGGAGGTCGTAGCAGGTGGCCACGCCCAGGGTGGTGTGCGGCAGGCGCACCGTCACCAGCGCGTCGCCCGCCCCCATCAGCACGGCCTCGCCCTGGTCGAAGCCGAAGCGGTGGATCTTGCGGTAGGCGGCGGCCAGGTCGCCGGAGGGGGAGAGGACGAGCGAGGTGTTGTAGAGGGTCCCGTCCGGGGCGCGTTCGGGGACGGAGCCCGCGTGCAGCCACACGCCCGCGTCGCTCGCGGCCTCGGCCATCGCCTCGTGGGTCGGCCCTTCGAGCGGTTCGGCCTCGCGCCCGAACTCCTCGTGGGCGAACGCGCCCGTGGTCCACAGCTCCGGCAGCACGACGAGATCGGCGCCCGCCTGTTCCCGCACCATTCCGGCGACCCGGCGCCGGCGCGATTCGACCGGTTCGCCCTCGTTCACGGCGACTTGGAGCAGGGAAGCGCGCACAATACCACCGTCCTGGCATTCGACTCGTCCGCACGGCCTACGATCGTCACACGAAAGCACTGCCGGGGCACCTCACCGCAGCGTAACTTAGCCCCCGAGACGCCCGCCGAGTGCAGCCGCCGCCCACTGGCACCGCCGCCACCACCTGCCCGTGTACCGACCGCCGAGGGGTCCCGTTCCGTGAGTCTGCATCCCACTCTCCAGCCCTACGCCGACGCCTGGACGCACTCCGTCGAAGCGATATCCGAGCTGGTGCAGCCGCTGCCGGAGGCCGACTGGAACCGCCGGACGCCCTGCCCGGGGTGGTCGGTCCGCGACGTGGTCTCGCACGTCATCGGCCTGGACTCCGAGATGCTCGGCGACCCGCGCCCCATCCACACGCTGCCGCGCGACCTGTTCCACGTCACCAACGAGCACCAGCGCTACATGGAGATGCAGGTCGACGTGCGCCGCCACCACACGGCGCCGGAGATGACCTCCGAGCTGGAGTACATGATCATCCGCCGCAACCGCCAGCTGCGCAACGAGTCGCGCGACCCGGGCACGAAGGTGCGCGGCCCGTTCGGCGCGGACCTGACGCTGGAGGAGTCCATGCGCCGGCACGCGTTCGCCGTGTGGGTGCACGAGCAGGACCTGCGCACCGCCCTCGGCCGCCCCGGCAACCTCGACTCCCCCGGCGCGCACGTGGCGCGGGACGTGCTGCTGGACGAGCTGCCGCGCGTGGTGGCCGAGGACGCGCAGGCGCCGCGCAGCTCGGCCGTGGTCGTCGACGTCAGCGGACCGGTGGAGTTCCTGCGCACGGTCCGCGTCGACATCCAGGGCCGCGGCACGCTGGAGACCGCCCCCGCGCTGGGCCCGGCCGCCACCCTGGCCCTGGACTGGGAGACCTACGTCCGCCTGGCCTGCGGCCGGGTGACGCCGGAGGCGGTGGCGGACCGGGTGAAGGCGGAGGGCGACCCGGACCTGGCCGCGGCGATCCTGCGGCACTTCGTGGTGACGAAGTGACGCCGTCCGGAGCGACGAGGGGGCGCCCGGCCGGAACGGGGCCCGCGGCGCTCCCGGGCAGACGCCTGCCCCGCCGAAACCGCCTGCGGACCGGGAGGCCGGGGCAGTAGCGTCCCGGCCATGACCGAACCACGACTCCGGCCCGGCGCGCCGTCCGCCGAACTTCCGCCCCGCCTCGCCCGCCTCACCTTCCACGGCCCGCTCTCCGGGGCACGGGCGGACCGCATCGTCCGGCGGCTGGCCGGGACGGCGCCCCGGACCGTGCTCGACGTCGGCTGCGGCTGGGGCGAGCTGATGCTGCGCGTGCTGGCCGCGGTCCCCGGCGCGAGGGGCACCGGCGTGGACCTGAACGCCGACGACCTGGCCCGCGGCCGCGGCAACGCGGAGCGACGGGGGCTGGCGGACCGGGTCGTGTTCCTGGAGGAGTCCGCGCGGGACACCTCCCGGGGCCCCGCCGACCTGGTGCTGTGCGTCGGCTCCAGCCAGGCCCTCGGCCCGGTCGATCCGCCCCGCCACCTCCCCGGCGCCCTCGCCGCCCTGCGCCGCCTGGTCACCGACGGCGGCCGGGTCCTGCTCGGCGAGGGCTTCTGGCAGCGCGCCCCGACCCCGGCCGAGCTGTCCGGCATGTGGCCGGGCGCCCGTGCCGCCGACCATCCGGACCTCGCGACCCTGCTCGACCTGGCGGTGGCCGCCGGGTTCCGGCCCGAGTGGACGGAGACCGCGAGCCTCGAGGAGTGGGAGGAGTTCGAGTCGGCGTACCAGGCGGACGAGGAGGTGTGGCTGGCCGGTCACGGCGACCATCCGCTCGCCGCCGGGGTCCGCGAGCGGCTGGACCGGCACCGGGCGCGGTGGATGAGCTACCGCGGCGTGCTGGGCCTGGCGTACCTCACCCTCGTGCCCGTGCGCTGAACCCCGGGCGCTGAACCCCGTGCGCCGGGCCCTCGTGCCCGTGCGCCGGGCCCTCCTGCTCGTGCGCCGGGCCCTCGTGCCCCTGGGCCGGGCCGGCGCCGGTCCGCTCACGCGGGCACGTGCACCGTCTCCACCCGGCTGGCGACCAGCCGCTCCCGCTCCCTGCGCGCCGCGCGCCCGCGCAGCCGCAGGATCTGGCCGGCCCCGAGCGCCTGAAGCACGAAGACGGCGCAGAAGGCGACGGTGTAGTCGCCCCCGGTGGCGTCCAGCAGCACGCCGACGGCGAACAGGGTGGTCATGGAGGCGAGGAAGCCGCCCATGTTGGTGATCCCGGACGCCGTGCCCTGCCGCTCCGGCGGGTTCGCCGGGCGGGCGAAGTCGAAACCGATCATCGAGGCCGGTCCGCAGGCCCCCAGCACCGCGCACACCGCGATCAGCAGCCACATCGGCGCCGTGTCGGCCGGGTGGGCCAGCATGGCGGCCCACGCCAGGGCCGTCGCCGCCACCGTCCCGAGCGCCAGGGGCAGCCGCGCCCCGTGGTGCCGGGCGATGATCTGGCCGTAGAGCAGTCCGACGACCATGTTGGAGAGCACGACCAGGGTGAGCAGCTCACCGGCCGTGGCCCGGGACAGCCCCTGGGCCTCGACGAGGAACGGCAGCCCCCACAGCAGCAGGAACACCATCGCCGGGAACTGGGTGGTGAAGTGCACCCACATCCCGAGCCGCGTCCCCGGCTCCCGCCAGGAGGCGGCGATCTGACGGCGCACGTAGGCGGCGCCCCGGTGCGGGACGGGCTCCGGGGCGTGGCCCTCGGGGTGGTCCCGGAGGAACAGCACCAGCAGCACGAACACCACGACTCCGGCGAGCGCGCTGCCCGCGAACGCCGCCGTCCAGCCGATGCCGTGCAGCAGCCGGGCGATGACCAGCGTGGAGACGAGGTTGCCCGCCATGCCGGCCAGCCCCGCGAGCTGCCCGACCAGCGGGCCGCGCCGGGCCGGGAACCACCGGGTGCCCAGCCGCAGCACGCTGATGAACGTCATCGCGTCCCCGCAGCCGAGCAGCGCGCGCGAGGCGAGCGCCATGCCGTACGACGGGGAGAGCGCGAACCCCAGCTGCCCGGCCGTGAACAGCACGGCGCCCAGGCCCAGCACCTTCTTGGTGCCGAGCCGGTCGACCAGCAGCCCGACGGGTATCTGCATGCCCGCGTAGACCAGCAGCTGGAGGATGGAGAAGGTGGACAGGGCGGAGGCGCCCACGCCGAAGCGGTCCGCGGCGTCGAGGCCGGCCACGCCCAGGGACGTGCGGAAGGTGACGGCGACGAAGTAGACCGCCACGCCGATGCCCCACACGGCCAGCGCGCGCCGCCCGCCCGGGGGGTCACCGGGCAGGGAGCCGGCGACCGCACGCGCGCCGCTCACCGCACCTCACCCCGGGCCAGCTGGGAGAGCCGGCCGACGTGCCGGCGGACGATCCCGACGGCCGCCTCCGCGTCGCCGGAGCGCAGCGCCCCGAGGATCTCCTCGTGCTCGGCGAGGGTCTTGGCGACGCGGTCGGGGTGGGCGTGCATCACGGCGACGCCCATGCGCAGCTGGCGGTCGCGGAGCTGGTCGTAGAGGCGGGAGAGGATCTCGTTGCCGCCGCTGCGGACGATCTCGGCGTGGAAGCAGCGGTCGGTGACGGAGGCCGCGGCGAAGTCCCCGGCGGCGGCCTGCTCCTTCTGCCGGGCGAGCAGCTGCTCCAGGCGTGCGACGAGTCCGGGCGGCGCGGGCACCGCCTTCCGCGCGGCGTGCTCCTCGACGAGCAGCCGCGTCTCCACGACGTCGGCGATCTCCTGCGCGGAGACCGGCAGGACGAGGGCGCCCTTCTTCGGGTAGAGCTTGATCAGCCCCTCGGCCTCCAGCCGCAGCAGCGCCTCGCGCACCGGGGTGCGCGAGACCCCGACGTCCTCGGCCAGCTCCCCCTCGGTGAGCAGCGTCCCGCCCTCGTAACGGCGGTCCAGGACGCCCTGTTTGACGTGGGCGTAGACGCGGTCGGCGGCGGGGGGTTGCTTCACGGGGGCCACACTCATGCCGACAGCATAGATACAACACGTACGCGTGGAAGCATACGTCCACGATGCGGACTCACCAGTACCGCGCAAGCCGGGAAAGTCACCCGTCATCCGTCATCTGCGCAACCATCCACCCCGCACAGGAGTCAGACTCGTGCGGCCCCTCATGCGCGGTCGCACCTCAACCCGGCCGCACGCTACGGCCATTCAAGGTAATCGGGGTATTCGACTTGAACATCGGCATTCAGGGCATCCGCCTCCGCAGAGCCGCCGGCGTCGCCATGACCACCGGCGCCGTGATCGCCTCCGGGGTCCTCCACGCTGCGCCCGCGCAGGCCGCCGCCGCGCCTTCGATCGTCGCCAAGGGCGGCTTCGTGATGAACGACGCGAACGGCAAGTCGCTGTACACCAAGGCGGCGGACACCCGCCGTTCGACCGGTTCGACGACGAAGATCATGACCGCGAAGGTCGTGCTCGCGCAGAAGAACCTGAATCTGGACGCCAAGGTCACGATCCAGATGGCGTACAGCGACTACATCGTGTCGAAGAACGCCTCGTCCGCACGCCTGATCGTCGGCGACAAGGTCACCGTGCGCCAGCTGCTGTACGGGCTGATGCTGCCGTCCGGCTGCGACGCGGCGTACGCGCTCGCCGACAAGTTCGGCACGGGCTCGACGCGTTCGGCGCGCGTGAAGTCGTTCATCGGCAAGATGAACGCGGAGGCGAAGAGGCTGGGGCTGAAGAACACCCACTTCGACTCGTTCGACGGCATCGGCAACGGCAACAACTACTCCACGCCGCGCGACCTGACGAAGATCGCCAGCAGCGCGATGAAGAACTCCACGTTCCGCACGATCGTCAAGACGAAGAAGTACACGGCGAAGACGACCACGAAGACGGGCAGCACCCGCACGATGGCGCCGTGGACCAACACCAACACGCTGCTCAGCAACTACAGCGGCACGATCGGCGTGAAGACCGGCTCGGGCGCGACGTCCAAGTACTGCCTGGTCTTCGCGGCGACGCGGAACGGCAAGACCGTCATCGGCACGGTGCTCACGTCGTCCTCCGCCGCCCAGCGCGAGGCGGACGCCAAGAAGCTCCTGGGCTACGGCTTCGGCAAGGTCTGACCCGCGCGGACGCGCACGTGACGGGGCCCGCCGACACCGGCGGGCCCCTCGCCCACCCCGGCAGGGGCCCCCGGCCGGCCCCGCCACCGTCCACACCGCGGCGGTACCGAACCCTCCGGCCCCGGAACCGTCCCCGAGCACGGACATGACGCAGGAGCCGGCGCCCACCCCGTCCGGCTCGCGGCCCGAACCGAGCCCCGGCACGGCTCCGGACCCGGACCACGCACCGCCGCCCCCACCGGCGACCAAGCTGGACGGCCGGCCGTCGGACGCCCGCCGCACGTGGGAGCGCGAGCGGCTCAGGCAGCCCGCCCCGGACAGCGGGGGCGGCTTCGACGTCAAGCCCGCCCACCTCTACTACACGTCCGCGCTGATCCGCGACGAGCAGTTCACGTTCCACAAGACCGCCGTCCAGCAGGTGGAGGACGTGCACTACCGGCAGGCAGCCGGCAAGGGAGAGAGGGCGCGGACGACTTCGCGGCGGCCTACCAGGAGGTGGCCAAGAAGTTCCTGGACGTGTGGGCCAAGGGCGTCCGGAGCATCGGCGGCGTCTCGGTTGGCCTGACGGACACGGCCAACACCTATGTGGCCGCCGACTGGCACTCGCGCGGCATGCACGGTCCGCCGCCGCGCCGGGATCCCCCGATCGGGGTCGGCAACGTCTCGTACGGGCCCGTCGCCTCCATCAAGTGGACGGGCACCGGGGACGGCACGGACACGGAGTTCCTGGCCGGAATCGGCGAAGTGCCCGACTTCCTGGCCGATTTGATCAAACCGGCCGTCGAGGAGGGACTTCGGCTCGGCAAGACCCACGAGATCACACCCGGTGCCCGGACGGACGACCTGCGCAGCATCGGGAACGCGTGGGAGGCGGCGGGCAAGGCTGCGCAGGAGTCCGCGGACCGCCTCACCGACTGCATCCGGTACCTGACCGACGACGGCAACGGCGAGTGGCAGAGCGCCACGAACGGCTTCTGCCAGTCGATCTGGGGGACCACGGCCTGGGGCAGGAAGTGGAACGAGGACGGCACCCCCGTGCCCCCGAAGCAACAGGGCGGCCGCGACTGGCGTACGAACTTCAAGGAGAGCCCGGCGAATCGACGCCCCGTCATCGAGGTCCTCAAGAAGACCGGCGACGCGATGAAGAGGGAGTTCCACGATGTGGCGGACGCCGCCGAGAAGTGCCGGGAGACCACCCAGCGGCTCGCGATGGAGGCCACGAAGGCGACGGTCAGGCATTTCGTACCGGACGGTTTCAGCTGGGACGAACTCACCAAACTGGCGGCCGTCCTCACTTTCGCCGAGGTCGTGCTCGTCTTCCGCTCCCACATGGACGAGTCCGGTGCCGACAAGGCCGTGGAGGCGTGCCACAAAGCTTTCCACGAGGGAGCCGAACAACTGCGGAAACTCCTGCCGGAACTCCAGGAGGCCTGGCTCAGCGCACCCACGTACGAGGCGGGGGAGGCGCGCGCGGAGGCCTTCGGGGCGCGGGCTCTGAACGAGTTCAAGGCGGAACACAAGTGGAGCACACCGGGAGACGCGGACCGCGGCGTCTACAAGGTCGACCTGGCGTCGACGGAGTGGCTGGAGAACTCCCACACGATCGGCAAACACGTCGGCCTCGACGACAACCAACTGGCCCAGCGCCTGCGGGACGACCTGAAGAAGCCGCCGCGACCGGGGACCGAATGGCCCCACGGACAGCCGAAGGTCGGCGAGGCCTCTTCTTTCAAGGACCTGGAAACGGCGCAGAAGCTGACGCAGTACAACATCGACCGGAACAGCGGTGCCATCAAGGAATGGATCGCCGGTGAGCGGAAGGACGGCGATCGAATCGATATCCGTGTATCCGAGACGCCGCACGGTCCGAGCGGCCGCAGCATTGACAAGGAGGCACTCAAACGTGATCCGTTCCCAGTGGAATCCGCAAGGGATGTCAATGGAGTCGAGACGCGCCTCGTCTACAACGAGGACCTCGACCCGCCCTTCACTGTCATGACTTCGATGCCGAAAGACGTGAAGACGGGGGAGAAGTAGGATGACGCGCATGGCATATCAGGGACCGGTCGACTACTCGCACCTCGCTGGCGCTCGTATGCTCCTGGACCGCTATGACGGCTGGAGCCGGCGAATCCCCGACGACCCTGCACAATGGCAGGAGGAACTCTTTCCGCTCCTGCGCGGGATCCGGAGAGCGGTGTCGGACGGTGGGCGCAACCTGTGGGAGATCGCAGCGGAACTCCGTATGGCCGCCGACCTCTACGAACAGTTCCCCGACGGCTCTCACCGGGCGTTGCAGTGGATTCCTCAGGCAGCTACCGAGGAGCGCACAGCCGAGACACTCCGGCAGATCGCTCGCCACCTGGAAGAGTGGGACGCCCACGTCGACAGGCGCGCCTATTTTGAAGTACCCCTAACCACGAGGGAGCTGCTTCTGCGTTTTCCGCGTTTCGAGCAGATCCTCCCGATCTATTTCGGCCAGGACGGTGTCGCGATCAGTGATGACATGCAGGATGCCACGACGGAAGAGGGCATCCGCATGTACATCGAGGAGACCCACCCACGCTGCCCCTGGGAGCTGCCGAGTGTGGTCTCCGAGTGTTACCAGGCCATCGCCCTGTTCCACACGGAGGAACAGATGGACCGGTTTTTCTGCACCGAGGCCATGGGAGGCGGAGCGGGAGGCTCCGATGACTTCGTCGAGTTCTTTCCCCGGTTCGCCCGCATGTGCATCGAGCACTTGAAGGAAGCCCACTCACCCCTGTGGGAACCGAAGCGGCGCCGGCCCTCGATCAAGACCGACTAGATGCGCACCCGAACCGCCACCTACCCCGACCGCGCGACGGCCCAGTGGGCCACCCAGCAGGTCGTCACCGCCAACGAGCAGCTCATCCACCGCTGGCTGGCCCGGTCCGCACGGCCCCGGCTGACCATCGAGGCATCCTGGCCGTCCCTCGACGAGCCGGTCGGACGGGTGCTGCTGCAGGCGATGATGCTGGCCGGCCGGGGGCCGGTGGACGTACGCGCCGCGCGGGTGATCCTCAAGCGGGATCCGTCCCGACCGCACGGCTTCACCGTCCACGCCACCTTCCCGATCCACCTCTGAAGCCCCGTAGAGGCAGCCCACCGTGCCCCTGAGCCCTCTCGACCACGACCGCCGCCACGGCGAACTGGACCAGGTCGTCCGCGCCTACCTCGGTCAGCCCGCGAACGACACCCCCGACGGGCCCAGCCGGGCCCTGACCGCCTACCTACGCCACACCTGGCACACCCGTCCCTGGGCCCTGGCCACCGCCGAACGCCAGCTGCGCGACTACGCCGACAACCCGCCCGGGCGCCTCCGCCTGCGTCTGGGCGAGTTCTACGCGATCCCCGACGTCGGTCTGCCCGAGGGGGAGATCCGGCAGTGGCTGTACTGCCTGGCCGACCACATCGGACACAGCATCGAGCAGGGCGAGGTCCCGGCTCCGTCCGCCCCGGCCACCCACTGGGAATGGCACGCCCGTTTCCCCGAACTCGCCCAGTTCCTCGGCGGATGGTTCTCCCAGGACATGCCGGACGAGTTCGACGACCACGACGCGGCCCTCGAGGACTACCGCACCGCCACCGACCCCCACCTGACCGCCCGCCTCGTCGGCGAACTGCACGAACTGCTCGCCCTCGACCTCGACGAGTCCGACTACGCCCTCGCCCTGGCCGAACTGGGCATGGAGGTCGACCCGCCCGCACCGTACGCCCCGAGCGGCTGGCTCGCCCTCGTCGCCGACCGCCTCGGCGCGAGGAGGACGCGGGAAAGCTCCTGAGCCACGACCCCGGCAAGGTCCGGCCCCCGGGTCCACGCGGACCCCCCGGGACACGGGCAGGGGGCCACCGGTGCCGGCGGCCCCCTTTCCCATGCTCCGCCCGCCCACCGGCCCCGTGCGGGACGACGGGGAACGGGCGGCGGAAAAAGGGGACGCCGTCACACCGCCCCGATCAGGGAGTCGAGGACGAGCTTCTCGGCGAAGTAGAAGACGCCCGCGAACGCCGGGGCGAGCGCGGCGCACAGCCAGGGGCGGGGCACCCGGGCACGGGCCAGACGGACGGTCAGGAAAGCGGTGAGCAGGGCGCCGGCGGCCAGGAAGACGGCCGCCTCCGTCCAGTAGCCGAGGGCCAGGCCCAGCCAGAGCCCCTCCCCCAGCACCACCATCGCGACGGCCGCGCCGGCCACCGCCCGCACGTCCCCCCGCCCGCGCCGCACCGTCCACCCGGCCCACCCCAGCAGGGGCCCGCCGGCCAGCCCCGCCACCGTCCACACGGCGGCGGTGCCCAGTCCTCCGGACCCGAAGTCGTCCCCGAGCGCGGACGTGACGTAGTAGCCGGCGCAGGTCGCGAGCATCATCAGCGGACCGCTCCGGACGGCGAGCGGCCGGGAGCGGATCAGCGCCCCGGCCGCGGCGGTCCACAGGATCCAGGTGGACACCGAGTTGGTCGCCCGCTCCAGCAGGACGGTCGTCCCGTGCAGGGTGTACGTCGCCCAGCCGAGCAGCAGCCCGAAGGCCACGACCGCGGTGAGGACGGTGACGGGGGTGTCGCGGCGGAAGGCGGTCGCGGTAACCATGCCCGGCACTATACACATGACGTATACGCGGGGTGTATAGCGCTCGGGGCGCCCCGGGAGGCGTTCTCCACGCCACGGGCCCGGCGCTCCACGGTACGGCTCAGGGCCGGAAACGCCGTCCGCCGCCGTCACCGGGGCGGTTCCTCGCACGGAACGTGCGGCGGTAGGCGTCCGGGGGCACGCCGACCGTGCGGTGGAAGTGCCGGCGCAGCGTCGCGGCGGTGCCCATGCCGACGGCCGCCGCGACGGTGTCGATGCCGTCGTCGGTGGTCTCCAGCAACTCCTGGGCGCGCCGGATCCGTTGGGTCAGCAGCCACTGCAGCGGGGTGGTGCCGGTCACCGCCCTGAAGTGGCGGCCCAGGTGGCGCGAGCTCATGCCCGCCCGGCGGGCCAGGTCCGCCACGGTCAGCGGCCGGTCGAGCCGTTCGAGCACCCAGGGGAGCAGTGCGGCGAGGGGGTGGTGGCCCGGGGCGGGGACCGGGGTGGTGACGAACTGGGCCTGTCCGCCGTCCCGGTGCGGCGGCACGACCAGGCGGCGGGCGACCGCGTTGGCGACCGCCGAGCCGCGGTCGAGGCGGACGAGGTGCAGGCACAGGTCCATGGCGGCGGCCTTGCCGGCGGAGGTGAGCACGCCGCCGTTGTCCACGTAGAGGACGTCCGGGTCCACCTCGACCTCCGGGTGGCGGGCGGCCAGGACCCCGGTGTGCGCCCAGTGCGTGGTCGCGCGGAGCCCGTCCAGCAGGCCCGCGGCGGCCAGCACGAAGGCGCCCGTGCACAGGGAGACCAGGCGCGCGCCCGCCTCGTGGGCCGCGCGCACCGCGTCGACCAGCTCGGCGGGCGGGGCCTCGTCGACGTCGGCCCAGCCCGGGACGATCACGGTGCCGGCGCGGGGGAGGTGGTCGAGTCCGCGGTCGGGCTCGAGCAGGAACCGCCCGGCCCGCACCGGTCCCGGCCCGCAGACGACGAGGTCGTACCAGGGACCCTCCACGCCGTCCGGGGCGGCGCCGAAGACCTCCTGCACCAGAGCCAGTTCGAAGTGCAGCATCCCGTCGGTGACGGCCAGCGCGACAGTGTCCATGTCCGGAACTGTACGGGTCGTGTCGTTCCGGACACTCGTGCGGGACGCCCGCCCCCGCCAGGATGGTCGCGACGGAACCGGCCGGACCAGCGGCCCGGCGGATCGTTCGAGCGGGGGAGGCACCCATGGCGGCGGGACCCGAGGTGGCGGTGTACGGCGCGTACGGGCACACCGGGCGCTTCGTGGTGGAACGGCTGCGGGAGCGCGGGTTCGTCCCGGTGCTCTCCGGCCGCGACGCCGACCGGCTGAAGGAGCCGGCGTACGGAACCGGGTCGGACGCCCGCCCGGCGGCGGTCGACGACCCCGCCTCGCTCGACCGCGCGCTGGCCGGGACGGCGGCCGTGGTCAACTGCGCCGGCCCCTTCGCCACGACGGCCGCCCCCGTGATCGAGGCGGCCCTGCGCGCCGGGATCCCCTACGTGGACGTGGCGGCCGAGATCGAGGCCGTCGCCGACACGTTCGCCCACTTCAAGGACCGCGCCCGCGCCGCGGGGGCCGTGGTCGTCCCCGCCATGGCCTTCTACGGCGGCCTCGGCGACCTGCTGGTCACCACCGCCATGGGCGACTGGACGGCCGCCGACGAGGTGCACGTCGCCTACGGGCTGAGCGGCTGGCACCCCACCGCCGGGACGCGTGCCGCGGGCGCGGTCTCCCGCCGGCGGCGGGACGGCCGGAGCGTCCGCCACCGCAACGGCCGGCTGGAGTACCACCGGGACGAACTGCCCGCCCTGGAATGGTCCTTCCCCGCCCCGATGGGCCCCCGGACCGTCCTCGGGGACTTCACCATGGCCGACGTCGTCACCGTCCCCAGCCACCTGCCCGTCCCCGAGGTGCGCACCTACATGACGGTCGAGGCGGCCAGGGACGTCGCGGCCCCCGACACCCCGGCGCCGGCCCCGGCCGACGGGCACGGGCGGTCCGCGCAGACCTTCCTCGTCGACGCCGTGGTCCGCTCCGGCGCCGTCGAACGGCGCGCCGTGGCGCGGGGCCGGGACATCTACGCCGTCACCGCGCCGCTCGCGGTGGAGGCGGTCGACCGCATCCTCACCGCACGGACCAGGACGACCGGGGTCGCCTCCGCCGGCGAGATCTTCGACGCCCCCGACTTCCTCCGCGCACTGGCTCCGCACGTCACCGTGGAACCGCGCCCGTAGCGGACGCTCCCCGGGTCCGCCGGGCCCGGGGCCGACCGGGCCGGCGCCGCGCCGTCCGTCGTGCACACTCCGTTCAGCCGGTACGACCGTTCTCGATCTTCTTCGCTCGCGATCGTGAACATCCCCGAACCGGGTGGCACGTGCGCTCCGCCCCTCCCTGACGCGTGCCTCCGGCTGCCGCGCGCGCACGCCTGCGTCCACGCGCGGGGCGGGGCCGGGGACGGGGCTCCGGTGTACGTGCTCCACCGGGTCTGGCCCGGGAACGGCGGGCTCCGGGAACGGCGGGAGGGGCGTCGCCACGCGAACGTGCGGCGCCCCTCCGGTGACGAGCCTCCTCGGCCCACGGGCTCACGCCCAGGTGATCAGCCGCTTCGGCTGTTCCAGGACCGCGGCCACGTCGGCCAGCACCTTGGAGCCCAGCTCGCCGTCGACCAGGCGGTGGTCGAAGGAGAGGGCCAGGGTGGTGACCTGACGGGGCTTCACCTTGCCCTTGTGGACCCACGGCTGGGGCTTGATCGCCCCGACCGCGAGGATCGCGGACTCGCCGGGGTTGAGGATCGGCGTGCCCGTGTCGACGCCGAAGACGCCGACGTTGGTGATGGTGACCGTGCCGCCCTGCATCGCGGACGGGGAGGTCTTGCCCTCCCGTGCCGTGGACACCAGTTCGCCGAGGGATGCGGCGAGTTGGGGCAGCGTCTTGGCGTGGGCGTCCTTGATGTTCGGGACGATCAGGCCGCGCGGGGTGGCCGCCGCGATGCCCAGGTTGACGTAGTGCTTGACCACGATCTCCTGGGCCGCCTCGTCCCAGGAGGCGTTGATGTCGGGGTTGCGCCGGATCGCGACCAGCAGGGCCTTGGCGATCAGCAGGAGGGGGTTCACGCGGAGGCCCGCGAACTCCTCGTCCCGCTTGAGCTCCTCGACCAGCTTCATCGTGCGGGTCACGTCGACCGTCACGAACTCCGTGACGTGCGGCGCGGTGAACGCCGAACCGACCATCGCCGCCGCCGTGGCCTTGCGGACGCCCTTGACCGGGATGCGGGTCTCGCGGGCGGTGTCGTACGACACCGGCGCGGGGGCGGCGGGCGCCGGGGCGGGGGCCTGGGCCTCCGGCTCGGGAGCCCGCGTCGCCTGCGCCGCGGAGACCGCCGCGTGGACGTCCTCGCGGGTGATGATGCCGTCCGGGCCGGTCGGGGTGACCGTGGCCAGGTCGATGCCGAGGTCCTTGGCCAGCTTGCGCACCGGCGGCTTGGCCAGCGGGCGCGACCGGTCCGGAGCGGGCTCGGCGACCGCGGCGACGGGCTCGGGGGCCGGGGCGCGGCCGTTCAGCTCCGTCTGCGCGGACGCCGCCGCCTGCGGGGCGGGGGCGGTCTCCGGTGCGGTCTTGCGCGGGCGGCGGCGCGTGGAGGACGCCGCCACGCCGTAGCCGACCAGCACGGGCTGGCGGCCCGAGCCCTCGGCCTCCGGCTCCCGCGGGGCCGCGGCGGGCTGTGCCGCGGGCGCGGGGACCTCGGCCGCCGGTGCCGCGCCGCCCGCGACCTCCACCGCGATGATGGACGTGCCCACGTCCACCGTGGTGCCCTCGGGGAAGTGCAGCGCGCGGACCACGCCGTCGTAGGGGATCGGCAGCTCGACGGCCGCCTTCGCCGTCTCGACCTCGCAGACCACCTGGCCGTCGGTGACCGTGTCACCGGGCTGGACGTACCACTTGAGGATCTCGGCCTCGGTGAGGCCCTCGCCCACGTCCGGCATCTTGAACTCGCGTACGGACGCGTTCGTCATCGTCGTCACGGCCCTCTCCTCAGTACGCCAGCGAGCGGTCGACGGCGTCCAGCACCCGGTCGAGGTCCGGGAGGTAGGACTCCTCCAGGCGGGCCGGCGGGTACGGGGCGTGGTAGCCGCCCACCCGCAGCACCGGGGCCTCCAGGTGGTAGAAGCAGCGCTCCGTGATCCGCGCGGCGATCTCCGCGCCGGAACCGAAGAACACCGGGGCCTCGTGGACGACGACCAGCCGGCGCGTCCGCTCCACCGACGCCTGGATCGCGGTGAAGTCGATCGGGGAGACCGAGCGCAGGTCCAGCACCTCCAGGGAGCGGCCCTCCTCGGCCGCCGCGGCCGCGACCTCCTGGCACAGCTTCACCATCGGGCCGTAGGCGGCCAGGGTGAGGTCCGTGCCCCCGCGGACCACGCGCGCGGCGTGCAGCGGGCCGGGGATCGCCTCGGTGTCCACCTCGGCCTTGTCCCAGTAGCGCCGCTTGGGCTCGAAGAAGATCACCGGGTCGTCGCTCTGGATGGCCTGCTGCATCATCCAGTACGCGTCCGACGCGTTCGACGGGGAGACGATCTTCAGGCCCGCCACGTGCGCGAACAGGGCCTCGGGGGATTCGGAGTGGTGCTCCACCGCGCCGATGCCGCCGCCGTAGGGGATGCGCACGACGACCGGGAGCTTGACCTTGCCCAGCGAGCGGGCGTGCATCTTCGCGAGCTGCGTGACGATCTGGTCGTACGCCGGGAAGACGAAGCCGTCGAACTGGATCTCCACCACCGGGCGGTAGCCGCGCAGGGCCAGGCCGATCGCCGTGCCGACGATGCCCGACTCGGCGAGCGGGGTGTCGATGACGCGGCTCTCGCCGAAGTCCTTCTGCAGCCCGTCCGTCACCCGGAACACGCCGCCGAGCTTGCCGACGTCCTCGCCCATGACGAGGACCTTGGGGTCTTCCTCCAGGGCACGCCGCAGCGACTCGTTGATCGCCTTGGCCAGGGCCATGTTCTTGGAGGTCATGGTCTGCGCCATCTCACTTCCCCCCGTCCGCGTCGGCGAACGACGCCTGGTAGGCCGCGAACTGCGCCCGCTCCTCGTCCACGAGGGCGTGCCCGTCCGCGTACACGTTCTCGAAGATGGCGAAGAGGTCCGGGTCCGGCATGGCGCGGACCGCTTCGCGCACCCGTTTGCCCAACGCCTCGCTCTCGCTCTCCAGCTCCGCGAAGAACCCCTCGTCCGCGTGGTTCGAGGACTCCAGGTAGCGGCGCAGGCGCAGGATCGGGTCCTTGGCCTCCCAGGCCAGCCGCTCCTCGTCGCCCCGGTAGCGGGTGGGGTCGTCGGAGGTGGTGTGGGCGCCCATGCGGTAGGTGAACGCCTCGACCAGCGTCGGGCCCTCGCCGGCGCGGGCCCGCTCCAGGGCCCACCGGGTGACGGCCAGGTTCGCCAGGACGTCGTTGCCGTCCACCCGGATGCCCGGGAAGCCGAAGCCCTGCGCGCGCTGGTACAGCGGGACGCGGGACTGCTTCTCGGTGGGTTCGGAGATCGCCCACTGGTTGTTCTGGCAGAAGAACACCACGGGGGCGTTGTAGACCGCGGAGAAGGTGAAGGCCTCGGCCACGTCGCCCTGGCTGGAGGCGCCGTCGCCGAAGTAGGCGATGACCGCGCTGTCCGCGCCGTCCTTGGTGACGCCCATCGCGTAGCCCGTGGCGTGCAGCGCCTGGGAGCCGATGACGATCGTGTACAGGTGGAAGTTGTTGCCGTTCGGGTCCCAGCCGCCGTTGTTGACGCCGCGGAACATGCCGAGCAGGTTGGTCGGGTCCACCCCGCGGCACCAGGCGACGCCGTGCTCGCGGTAGGTGGGGAAGACGTAGTCGTCGTCGCGCAGGGCCCGGCCGGAGCCGATCTGCGCCGCCTCCTGGCCGAGCAGCGAGGCCCACAGGCCCAGCTCGCCCTGGCGCTGCAGGGAGGTGGCCTCGGCGTCGAAGCGGCGGGTGAGCACCATGTCGCGGTACAGACCGCGCAGCTCCTCGGCCGTGACGCCGGCGACGTACGGGTCGAACTCGGCGTTCTTGACCCGCTTGCCCTCGGGCGTCAGCAACTGGACGAGGGCGGGCTCGCCGCTCCTCCCGGTGCTCTTCCCGGCGCCCTTCCTGGCGCCGGTGGCCTTCTTGGTGGTGCTGGTGGTGCGCTGGGTGCCGGTGGCGCCGGCTTTGGTTCCGGCGCTGCGTCGCGGTGTGCGCGCGGCAGTGCTCTCCACGGTCACGTGTGCTCCTCCGTCGATCCGGCCCCCGGGGTTGCCGGTGGGCCTGGGGGTCCCCCCTGCTCGTTGGAGCGTGGGGAGGCTCACCTGTTCTCGACCACCGGGCACGGGGTGGGTGCCGCTCGACCGGGAACAGGCGTGACAGGTGCCCCGGCGAGCGCCCTGCAACAAGCACGTTACCCAGTGCTCCACATATCTGTGAAACCCTCCCTGACCTGCGTTTTTGCTTGGATTTCCAAGTAAATCCACAAGAGCTGGAAGGCGCACTGGTCACAGCCTCGCAGGAGGCCGGAGCAACGGCACGTTATCCCGGTCACCCCGGGCACGGGAAGAGCCGCGCCCCACGACCGGCGTCGATTGGAGCACCCTACGTGATCGGTAATGACCGTGTGTGACAAGGGCCAGCTCAGGGGTCCCTCGGGTTGCCCTAGCATCTGCCGCGTGTCGCCCCTCCGTGTACCACCCCCCGTACCGCACGCGCCCCCGCTGGGCGCACTGCTGCGCCGCTACGCCGCCGGCTCGCCCCTCAGTTGCCGCCCGGTCGAGGAGGGCCTGCTCAACCGCGGCTACCGATTGCGCACGACGCGCGGCCGGTTCTTCCTCAAGCACCACTTCGACCCCGAGACCGCCGACCCGGCGGCCATCGTCCGCCAGCACCGGGCCACCCGGCGCCTGGCCGGCCTCGGGGTGCCGGTGGCCCCGCCGCTGCCCGGCCGGGACGGGCGCACCGTCGCGGTCGTCGGCGGTCACGCGTACGCCCTGCACCCGTGGGTCGACGGCCGGCACCGGCACGGCGGGCAGCTCACGCCGGGCCAGTGCGCACGGCTGGGGTCGCTGCTGGGGGTGGTGCACGCCGGACTGGAGCGCGTGATGCCGGCGCACTCGCGCGCCGGGTCGGCTCCCCCGGAGAGCGCCGATCCGGCGGACACCTTCGCGCTCATCGACGACCTGCTCACCCGCGTGCGCCGGCACCGGCCCGCCGGCTCCTTCGACGCCCTCGCCCGGCACCGCCTGCTCGAGCGCCGCGCCCTCCTGGAGCGGCACGCCGACCGGCGTCCGCCGCGCGGGGGCGCGGTGGGGTGGGTGCACGGGGACTTCCACCCGTTCAACGTGCTCTACCGGGGGGACGCGCCCGCCGCGATCGTCGACTGGGACCGGCTGGGCGTGCGGCCCCGCGCGGAGGAGGCGGTGCGCGCCGCGGCGATCTTCTTCGTCCGGCCGACGGGCGCGCTCGACCTGCGCAGGGTGCGGTCCTACGCGCGCGCGTACCGGCGCGCCTCGGGGGCGACGCCCTCCCAGCTGGCGGCGGCGGTGCACCGGGTGTGGTGGGAGCGCCTCAACGACTTCTGGATGCTCCGCTGGCACTACGAACGCGGGGACACCCGCGCGGACTCCCAGTTCCCGGCCGCCGCGGCCCTGGCGGTGTGGTGGACCCGGGAGTACGACGCGGTGTGCGGGGCGTTCGCGGGGTGAGGGACCCGCCCGCCGGCGGGCGGGTCAGCCCGGGAGCCCGCCGGGGTCGCCCGCCCCGGCGTTCGCCCCGCCGGCGTCGGCGCCGCCCGCGTCGGCCCCGCCGTCCCCCGTGCCGCCGCTGTCCGTGCCACCGGAGTCCGCGCCGCCGGGGCCCGTGCCGCCGGGGCCCGTGCCGCCGGGGCCCGTGCCGCCGGGGCCGGTGCCGCCCGTCTCGGTCGGCTGCGTGCTCGGCAGCGGGTTGCTCGGCTCCTGGGACTGCGGCTGCGACGGCGTCTCGGACGGCGTGTACGGCTGGTTCCAGCCGCCGCCGGAACTCGAGCCGTTGCCGTTGCCGTTGCCGGTGCCGGTGCCCGGGTTCCGGTCGGTCGGGTCCTCGGTCTCCTCGTCCTTCGGGCTCTCCTCGTCGGCCGGGTCCTCCTCGGCGCTCTGCGAGACGGACGGGGAGGTGGAGGGCTTCTCCTTGGTGTCGCCCCCGCCGCCGCCGTTCAGCGCCAGCGCGACGCCCGCCGTGACGGCGATCACCGCGAGCACCGCGAGCAGCCACAGCTTGCCGCGCCCGCCGCCCTGGTTGCCGTGGCCCTCGAAACCGCCGTCGTCCCCGCTGCCGTACCCGGCGGGCAGGATCGGCTGCGGGATCGCCGCCGTGCCGGAGACGTCCGGGTGCGGCATCACGCTGGTGCCCGCGAAGCCCGCCGCCGGGGTGTGCCGGCCCTCGTGCGTGCCCACCGGGCCGGTGTTCCAGGTGCCGGTGTGGCCGCCCTGCTCGTAGAGCATCTGCAGCGCGTACTGGACCAGCCCGCGCATCTCCTCGGCCGTCTGGAACCGGTCGTCCGGGTCCTTGGCGAGGGAGCGCATGACCAGCCCGTCCAGCTCGGGCGGGCAGGCGTCCGAGGCCTCCGACGGGGGCGTCGGGATGTCCTGGACGTGCTGGTAGACCACCGACAGCGGCGTCTCACCGGTGAACGGGGGGCGCAGCGCCAGCAGTTCGTACATCAGGCAGCCGGTGGCGTACAGGTCGGAGCGGTGGTCGACGGCCTTGCCGAGCGCCTGCTCCGGCGAGAGGTACTGCGGGGTGCCCATGACCATGCCGGTCTGCGTCATCGTCGTGGACGCGCCGTGCATGGCGCGGGCGATGCCGAAGTCCATCACCTTCACGGCGCCGTTGTTGGTGATGATCACGTTGGCCGGCTTGATGTCGCGGTGCACGATGTTGTGCTGGTGCGAGTAGGCCAGCGCCTCCAGGACGCCCGAGACGATGATCAGCGCCTGCTCGGGGCCCGGCGCCTCGGCGTTCATCAGCAGGTCGCGGATGGTGCGGCCCTCGACCAGCTCCATCACGATGTACGGGACCGACTGGCCGCCGACGGTGTCCTCGCCGGAGTCGTACACGGCGACGATGGCGTGGTGGTTGAGACCGGCCACCGACTGCGCCTCGCGCGTGAAGCGGGCCTTGGAGGTCGGGTCCTCGGCGAGGTCGGAGCGCAGCAGCTTGACGGCGACCGTGCGTCCGAGGCGCACGTCCTCGGCCGCGAACACCTCGGCCATGCCGCCCCGGCCGAGCCTGTGGGTCAACCGGTACCGGCCGTCGCCGACGAGCCCGCCGTTGCCCCAGGTGTCCGGCGCGTCCGACATGCCGCCGCCAGTCGCCTCGGGGTCGGACGGGCCCTGAGCGCGCTGCTGCTGTGCCATCAGTCCTCGCCGTCGTTTCTGCCCGCGGTGCGCGCGGTGTTGTCACGGTCTCCGTCGGCCACGCTACAGCCTCCGCGCAAGCCTCCGGTCCGGGACGGGCTGCCGGGACCGGCACGAGACGGACCGGTCATGAAACCCGCTCTCCGTACCGTCGTGCAAATTCCGGGTGCCGGTCGCACGGCCCCTGTAACGCTTCCGCGACACTTCCCTCGCGTACGGTCACGGAACGGGCCCCGTGCTTGACGTGCCGATGGCCTGGGGCAGACTTGGCCGGGAATAGCACGTGGGATCCACGACGGACAGGTCACCGACGGCGGCGCCGGAGAAGGCTACGGGGGACGGGGAACATGAGCCAGGACGGCGCACAGGGCCGGGACGCGGGGCGGACTCTCGCCGGCGGGCGGTACCAGCTGCGGGACCTGCTCGGCCAGGGCGGCATGGCCTCGGTGCACCTCGCCTACGACAGCGTGCTCGACCGGCAGGTCGCCATCAAGACGTTGCACACGGAACTCGGCCGGGAACAGGCCTTCCGCGAGCGCTTCCGCCGCGAGGCCCAGGCCGTGGCGAAGCTCACGCACACCAACATCGTCTCGGTCTTCGACACCGGCGAGGACGACGTGGACGGCATGACGACGCCGTACATCGTCATGGAGTACGTCGAGGGCCGCCCGCTGGGCTCGGTGCTCGACGAGGACGTGCGGCAGCACGGCGCGATGCCCGCCGACAAGGCGCTGAGGATCACCGCGGACGTGCTGGCGGCCCTGGAGATCAGCCACGAGATGGGGCTGGTCCACCGGGACATCAAGCCGGGCAACGTGATGATGACCAGGCGCGGCGTGGTCAAGGTGATGGACTTCGGCATCGCCCGCGCCATGCAGTCCGGCGTGACGTCGATGACCCAGACCGGCATGGTCGTCGGCACCCCGCAGTACCTCTCGCCGGAGCAGGCGCTCGGCCGGGGCGTGGACGCGCGCAGCGACCTGTACTCGGTCGGCATCATGCTGTTCCAGCTGGTCACCGGCCGGCTGCCGTTCGACGCGGACTCGCCGCTGGCCATCGCGTACGCGCACGTGCAGGAGGAGCCGCCGACGGCGTCCTCGGTCAACCGCTCGCTGCCGCCGGCCGTGGACGCGCTGATCGCCCGTGCCCTGAAGAAGAACCCGAACGAGCGCTTCCCCAGCGCGGAGGCCATGCGCGGCGAGTGCCTGCGGGTGGCGCAGTCCTTCCAGGCGGCCCCGCCGAGCATCGTCCCGGGCACCCGGGCGCCCAGCGGCGCGGGCGTCGGCTCCGCGGTGTTCCCGCCGGTCGACCGGACGGACCCGGCCCCCGCGGGCCACGTCCGAACGCCGTACCAGCCGGCCCCGCACGCGCATCCGTACGGCACCCCCGGCGCCCCGGCGCCGTCCCCCGCGTACGGGTATCCGCAGCAGGGCGGCTACCCGACGCACCCCGCCCCGTCGGCGTACTCCCCGCAGCCGGGTCCGTCGACCCCGCCGCCGTACACCATCTCGCCCCAGACCTCGGTCCAGGGCGGCCCGGGCGGCGGCCGGAACAACAAGCCGGTGGTCATCGGCTCGATCGTCGTGTCCCTGCTCGCCGTCGGCGGCCTGGTCGCGGCGCTGACGCTGAACGGCGGCGGCGAGGAGGACCGGGCCGGGGACGGCGGTGCCTCGCCGTCGGCGTCGGCGGGCAAGGCGGCGGGCTACCGCGGACCGGACCTGTCCAAGACCATGGACAAGGAGGAGTGCGAGGAGCCGAAGGAGTCGTACAACGACCCCGACAAGATCCGGCTCCCGAACTTCAAGTTCAAGAACATCGCGTCGGTCAAGGAGTGCTTCCAGGCGGCCGGCTGGCAGTACGAGGTGCTCCCCGTCGACGAGAACACCTACGGCGACGGCGCGGTCATGCGGCAGGTCCCGGCCGCGGACACGGATGTCGACGAGGACGACGTGCCCAGGATCCAGCTCTACGTCTCGACGGGCAACCCCCCGTCCTGACCCCGGCCCGCACCCGGTGCGACGAAGGGGCCCGGCGTCCGACGCCGGGCCCCTTCCGCGTGGTCCGTGCGGACCGGGTGCGGGTGACGGTTACAGGTACGGTCCGCCCGAGCGGGCGCCCGGGTGGGATTCCTCGTGGCTGTCGCCGCTGAGACCGGGCGGCAGGGCGCGGCGCATCTGCTCCAGCTGGGCGCGCGCGGCCATCTGCTGGGCGAAGAGCGTGGTCTGGATGCCGTGGAACAGGCCCTCCAGCCAGCCCACCAGCTGGGCCTGCGCGATCCGCAGTTCGGCGTCGCTCGGGGTCGCCTCGTCCGTGAAGGGCAGGGAGAGCCGCTCCAGCTCCTCGACCAGCTCCGGTGCCAGACCGTCCTCCAGCTCCTTCACCGAGCTGGCGTGGATCTCCTTGAGCCGGGCCCGGCTGGCCTCGTCCAGAGGAGCGGCGCGCACCTCCTCCAGCAGCTGCTTGATCATGCTGCCGATCCGCATGACCTTCGCGGGCTGCTCCACCTGCTCCGTCACCGGTGTCTCACGGGAGTCCTCGTCCCCGGCCCCGCCACCGAGCGCCATACCGTCCTGGCCCACGACCAGGATCTGCGGCTTCTCCGACGACCGTTCGTTCCTCGGCATCTCCATACCGACATTCTCTCGCACCCCGGGGACTCCCCGGGGCGGTGCCCCCCGCAGAAGCGCGGTCCGCCGGACCGGCGCGGCCGGACGCGCCCCCGCCGTGCGGGATCACCCCGACGGACGCACCGGAGATGACCGCCCCGCGGGGGAATGCCAGGCTGTTGGCGTCCATCCGTCCCATCTGGCCGGCGGGGTGCACGCGCACCGGTCGGCACGGGAGGTCACGGCCATGACGCCATGGCTGCGCGCAAGGGGGGCGACGGGGGCGGGGCTCGCCCTGCGGGCGGGGCTCGCCCTGGGAGCGGGGCTCGCCCTGGAGGCGGGGGCGGTGGCGGTGCCGTACGGCTCCGTCGTGGCGCCCTTCGGCCCCTATGCGGCACACGCGGCCGGGGAGGCGCCGGACGCCGGCGCCGTGTCCTCGTCCTCCTCCCCCTCCGCCTCCCCCTCCGGGGAGCCGTCCCGGGCCGGGAGCCTGGCCGGTGAGGGGCGGGAACGGCCCGGACGGCGGGAGACGGCCGAGGAGACCCCGCGCGACACCTGGCAACGGGAGAGGGGCGACCCGGACGAGGCGGACGACCGGGACCCGGACGAGGCGGACGACCCGGACCCGGACGTCCCGCCGAGGAAACCGGGCCCCGATGCCGGGAGGCCGGACGCGGCGGACGTCGGAGGCCGGCCCGACGGGCCGCGCGGGAGGGACGACGACACCGCCCCCTGGGCACCGGCCTCGCGGGAAGCGGCTCCCGTGTCCTCCGCGCCGTCCCGGACGTCCGCGCCGGACTCCGCCGCGAGCGCCCGGCACCCCGCCGAGCCCGTCCTGCGGATCCTGCCGCTCGGCAGTGGCCTGGTGCTCATCGGCCTCGGCCTGGGACTCGCCATCGTCGCGCTGCGCATGCGCCAGGGCAGCGGACTGTCCTGAACCCGGTCCGAAGCGCCCGCCCCGGACCGGGTCCCGGCCCGGCGCCGCTCAGCGCGCCGTGACCAGCAGCACCTTTCCGACGTGGCCGCTGTCCTCCACGACCCGGTGGGCGGTCGCCGCGTCCGGCATCGGGACCTCGCGGTCGACGACGGGGCGGACGTGACCGTCGGCGATGAGCGGCCACACGTGTTCCCGTACGGCCGCCACGATCGCCGCCTTCTCCTCCAGCGGCCGGGCCCGCAGCGAGGTCGCGCTGACGGCGGCCCGCTTGCTCAGGAGGGCCCCGATGTTCAGCTCGCCCTTGGCGCCGCCCTGCATGCCGATGATCGCGAGCCGGCCGTTGACGGCGAGGGCCCGGACGTTGCGGTCCAGGTACTTGGCCCCCATGTTGTCCAGGATGACGTCCGCGCCGGCGCCGTCGGTGGCCCGCATCAGCTCGGCGACGAAGTCCTGCTCGCGGTAGTTGATCAGGATGTCGGCGCCGAGTTCGGCGCAGCGGTCCAGCTTCTCCCCGGTCCCCGCGGTGACGGCGACCCTGGCGCCGACGGCCTTGGCGAGCTGGATCGCCATGGTGCCGATGCCGCTGGAGCCGCCGTGCACGAGGAGGGTCTCGCCGGGGCGGAGGTGGGCGACCATGAAGACGTTCGACCAGACCGTGCAGACGACCTCCGGGAGCGCCGCCGCCCGCCTGAGGTCGAGCCCCGCGGGGACGGGCAGCAGCTGACCGGCCGGGACGGCCACCTTCTCGGCGTAGCCGCCGCCGGCCAGCAGCGCGCAGACCTCGTCGCCGACCGCCCATCCGCCCACGCCGGGGCCGACCTCGACGATCCGTCCGGAGCACTCCAGGCCGGGGTACGGGGACGCGCCGGGCGGGGGGTCGTAGAAGCCCTGCCGCTGGAGGATGTCGGCCCGGTTGACGGCCCCGGCCACCACCTCGACCAGGACCTCGCCCTCGCCGGGCACGGGATCGGGGACCTCGTCCCACACCAGCGCCTCGGGCCCACCGGGTTCGGGAATCGTGATCGCATGCATGAGGGGGACGGTACCCCCCGGGGCGGGAGTCCCGGCGGCAGGACTCCCGGGGCGCGGCGGAGGCCTCCGGGGACGGGCGGGAGGGTCGCGGGCCGGGTGTCCCGCGCCCGGGGGCGGGCCCGCCCCGGCCGTGCGACCGGTTCGTGGGGAGCGGCCCGTGCGGGAGCGATGAGTTCGCGCGCCGGTGAGGGTCTCCCCTGACGCAGCCCCCGCACGCGGAAGGATTCCCGGCATGAGCACGCAGACGTCCGGCCCGGCGATCGAGACCGCCGGCCTGGTCAAGACCTTCGGTGGGACCCGGGCCGTCGACGGCGTCGACCTCGTCGTACCGGCCGGCACGGTGTACGGGGTCCTCGGACCGAACGGCGCCGGCAAGACCACCACCGTGAAGATGCTCGCCACCCTCCTGCGGCCGGACGGCGGCGAAGCCCACGTCTTCGGTCACGACGTCGTGCGCGAGGCCGACGAGGTGCGCGGCCGGGTGAGCCTCACCGGCCAGTACGCCTCCGTGGACGAGGACCTCACCGGCACCGAGAACCTGGTCCTGCTGGGCCGGCTCCTGGGCCACGGCAAGTCCGCCGCCCGCGCCCGCGCCGCCCGGCTCCTGGAGGCCTTCGGCCTCACCGAAGCGGCCGGGAAGCAGGTCAAGCACTACTCCGGGGGCATGCGACGGCGCATCGACATCGCCGCGTCCATCCTCAACACCCCCGACCTGCTGTTCCTGGACGAACCCACGACCGGTCTGGACCCGCGCAGCCGCAACCAGGTGTGGGACATCGTGCGCGCCGTCGTCGCCCAGGGCACGACCGTGCTGCTGACCACCCAGTACCTGGACGAGGCCGACCAGCTGGCGTCCCGGATCGCCGTCATCGACCGCGGCAGGGTGATCGCCGAGGGCACCAAGGGCGAGCTGAAGGCGTCCGTCGGCGCCGGCTCCGTCCGTCTGCGGCTGCGGGACCCGGGCCGGCGGCCGTTCGCCGCGGACCTGCTGCGCCGCGTCCTCGGCACACAGGTGCAGGAGGACCCCGACCCGGTGGCGCTGACCGCCCGCCTCGGTGCGTCCGCGCGCCACGACACCGCCGCCGGACAGGCCGCCCGCGCACTGGGCGAACTGGCCCGCGCCGGCGTCACCGTCGACGACTTCTCCCTCGGCCAGCCCAGCCTGGACGAGGTGTTCCTCGCCCTCACCGGCCACGACACCCACGCATCCGGTTCCGGCTCCGACCACCCCCACGACCCGAAGGACGAGGTGGCGGCATGAGCACCGCGACGACCGTCAAAAGCACCGAACTCGCCCCGGTCAGCGCCGACTCCCTCGCCGCGCTGCTGGTCGCCGGGGAGCGCCCGCCGCGGCCCGGCGCCTGGTCGGCCTCGATGACCTTCGGCTGGCGCGCGGTCCTGAAGATCAAGCACGTGCCGGAGCAGCTCTTCGACGTCACCGCGTTCCCGATCATGATGGTGCTGATGTACACCTACCTGTTCGGCGGGGCGCTGGCCGGGTCGCCGAAGGAGTACATCCAGTTCCTGCTGCCGGGCGTCCTGGTGATGTCGGTCGTGATGATCACGATGTACACCGGCGTCTCGGTCAACACGGACATCGAGAAGGGCGTCTTCGACCGGTTCCGCACCCTGCCGATCTGGCGGCCGTCGACGATGGTCGGCTACCTGCTCGGCGACGCCCTGCGCTACACCGTCGCCTCCGTCGTGATCCTGACCGTCGGCATGGTCCTCGGCTACCGCCCCGGCGGCGGGGTCGCCGGCGTGCTCGTCGGCATCGTGCTGCTGGTGGCCTTCGCGTTCGCGTTCTCGTGGATCTGGACGATGTTCGGACTCATGCTGCGCACCGAGAAGTCGGTGATGGGCGTCAGCATGATGGTGATCTTCCCGCTCACCTTCCTGTCCAACGTCTTCGTCGACCCGAGGACCATGCCGGGCTGGCTCCAAGCGTTCGTCAACAACAGCCCCGTCACCCACCTCGCGTCCGCGGTGCGCGGACTGATGGCGGGCGACTGGCCGGCGGACGAGATCGCCTGGTCCCTGGGGTGGTCGGGCCTGTTCGTGCTGGTCTTCGGGCCGGTCACGATGCGGCTGTACAACCGCAAGTGACGGCGGCGGCCCGGGACCCGGCATCCCGCGTGCTCCCGGGGGCCGGGGGCACGCGGGGCGCCGGGCGGGGGCCGGGGGCACGCGGGACGCCGGGTCCGGCGGGTCGGGCCGGGCCCCGGGAGCCCGCGGGGTGCCGGACCCCGCGGGCCGTGGCCGGGGCCGTGCTCAGGGCCGGGGGAGCGGGCGGATGTCGGGCGCGATCTGCGTGCCCGGTGTCACCCGCACGATGGTGATCAGCCGGTCCGTCAGCTCCAGGGTCCCGACGTCCGGGTCGTCGTAGCCGAGCACCCGGTGCCCGCGCACCACGCTCACCACCAGATCGTCCACCTCCCGCGGTGTCCTGCCCACCTCGGCCTTTATGACCGGCCGCTCGACGATGTCGAGTCCCGTGCCCTGCTGGATGAGGTCCTCCATCACCATGCCGGCCGCGGGGCTGAGCACGGACAGACCGAGCAGCCGGCCGGCCGCGCTGGCGCTGGTGATGACCGCGTCGGCCCCGGACTGCTTCAGCAGCGGCGCGTTCTCCTCCTCGCGCACGGCGACCACGATCTTCGCGTTCCGGTTGAGCTGGCGGGCCGTCAGCGTCACCAGCACGGCCGTGTCGTCGCGCTGCGTGGCGATGATGATCTGCTTCGCCCGGTACACCTCGGCCCGCTTCAGCACCTCGCTGCGCGTGGCGTCCCCTATCACGCCCGCGAAGCCGTCCGCCGCGGCCGCGTCGATCGCCTTCTCACTGGGGTCGACCACCACGACCTGGTCCTTCCGCAGCCCCGTGGCACAGACGGTCTTGATCGCGGACCTGCCCTTGGTGCCGAACCCGACGACAACGGTGTGATCGCGCAACGTGGACCTCCAGCGGTTCAGTCGCCACTCCTCCCGGGTGCGTTCGGTGAGGGCCTCGAGGGTGGTGCCGACCAGGATGATCAGGAACATCACGCGCAGCGGCGTGATGACGAAGATGTTGGTCAGACGGGCGCCGTCGCTGACCGGCGTGATGTCGCCGTACCCGGTGGTGGAGAGGGTGACGGTCGCGTAGTAGAAGGCGTCGAGGAGATCGACGGGCCCGTCGGAGTTGTCGGTGTAGCCGTCGCGGTCGGCGTACACGATGAGCGCCGTCACCACGAGCACCACCAGTGCCATCGACAACCGCTTGGCGACCTGGCGGATCGGATGCTCCACCATCTTCCGCGGGAGCTTCACCCGGTGGGTCACCAGGTGTTCGTCCGCCTGGCGCGCTATGGCGTCCTGACCCGGAAGTTTCACGTGAAACACACCCCGATTCCCCCGGACGCCCACGGCAGATCGAGCAGTTCCGTCTTCTCGCCGGGTCGTGCCCCGCCCGGAGGGACGACGGCGAGCGCATCGGCCGCCGCGATGCCGCGCAGCATGGCGGGACCGTTGTAGAGCAGCGGCAGGGCCCGGTCGCCGCGCAGGGAGACGGGGACGAGCCGGGTGTCGTACGGGTGCCCCTGCACCGCGTCCCGAAGCGGCAGCGCGTACGGCTCCGGGGCGGGGCGGGCGGCGAGGGTCCGCAGCAGGGGCTCGGCGAGCGTGAGCAGGCCGGAGACGGCGGCGAGGGGGTTGCCGGGCAGGCCGACGAGATGCTGGTCCTCCCGGGTGCGGGCCAGGAGCATGGGGTGGCCGGGACGCACCCTGACGCCGTCCACGAGGAGTTCGGCGCCGATGCGGCGCAGCACGGGGTGGACGTGGTCGACCGGGCCGGCGGCGGTGCCGCCGGTGGTGACGACGACCTCCGCGCCGGACGCCGCGAGCGCCCCGTGCAGCGCGTCCTCGTCGTCGCCGACCCGGCGGACGGCGGTGACCTCGGCACCGAGCGCGCGCAGCCAGGGCGGCAGCAGCGGGCCGAGGGCGTCCCGGATCAGTCCGTCGTGCGGCAGGCCCTCGTTCAGCAGTTCGTCGCCGAGGACGAACACGTCGACGCGGGGGCGGGGGACGACGTGGAGCGTGTCGTACCCGGCCGCCGCGGCCATGCCCAGGACGGCCGGGGTCACCTGGGTACCGGCGGGCAGCAGTTGGTCCCCGCTGCGGCACTCCTGGCCGCGGGGGCGGATGTCCTGGCCGTGCGTGACCGTGTGCGGTGCTCCGGGGGCCGCGGTGACGTGCAGACGGCCCGTGGCGTCGGTGCGCCCGTGCTCGCTGCGGAGCACGGCGGTGGTGTCCGGGGGGATACGGGCACCGGTGGCGATGCGGACGGCCTCGCCGTCGGTGAGCGGAGCGTGCGCGGCGTGCCCGGCGAGGACCCCCTCGTCCCGGACGCGCCAGGGGCCCGGGCCGGAGACCGCCCATCCGTCCATCGCCGAGGTGTCGAACGAGGGCAGGTCGGTGAGGGCCGTGAGGGGGGCGGCCAGGGTGAGGCCGAGGGCCTCGGTCAGGGGCGTGGCCACCGGGGTCCGGTGACCGGCACGGCGGCCGTGGCGTGCGGCACGTTCGGCGAGGGCGCGGGCCTCGGTCCAGACGGTGGCCCGGTGACGGTGGTGCGGGGAGCGGGAGGCGCCGGGGAGGTGGCCGGGATCTTCGTTCACGAGGGCGAGCGCCTCCTCGACGCCGAGATCGTCGGCGTCCGCGTCGGTCCCGGCGGCGTGCGCGGTCATTCCGCGTCCGGGCGGCTGTCGGGGGTCGCGTCCGGCGCGGCGTCCGGGGACGGAGCGGCGGCGGCCTCCTCGTCCGCCCAGCGCAGCGCGAGGGCCTCGGCCCTGCGGGCCGCCTCGGCGACGGCCTCCCGGCCACCGCCCGCCCGGGCGGCCGCGTAGCCGACGAGGAAGGTGGTCAGCGGCGCGGCCGGCCGGGCCACGCCGTGGGCGGCGTCGCGGGCCAGGTCGAGCAGCACACCGGTGTCGACGTCCAGGTCGATGCCCAGTTCGTCCTTGACCGCGGAAATCCATTCGTCCAACACGTGCCCATGCTCCCTGATGCGTGCTCTGGCGGTGGCGATGTCGTCCCAGGTGTCGCAGTCGAAGGACGCCACCGGGTCCACGACGCGGGCGAGGTCGAGCGAGGCGGTCAGCCGGCGCAGGGGCAGCCCGGTCAGTCCGCCGTGCCGGCCGGTGAGCGCGGCCAGTCCGCGGCGCAGGGCCGGGCTCCGGTACGCGGCCACGAGCGGCTGGTCCCGGCCCTCGGCGTCGGTCAGCACCACGCCGTCGGCCGTGGTGCGGCCGAGGGTCTCCACCAGCCCTTCGACGGTGCGCCGGCCGAGGAACGGCAGGTCGGCGGAGAGCAGGACGACGCGGTCCGCCGTGGTGTGCCGGAGCCCGGCGTCGAGCGCGGCGAGCGGTCCGCCGCCCGGTGGCTCCTCGCGGGCCCAGACGACGGGCCGTCCGGTGGGCCGGGGATCGGCGACGACCACCGTGGTCCGGGCGGCGGCGCAGGCCGCGAGCACCCGGTCGAGCAGCGCACGCCCGCCCACGCGCACCCCGGGCTTGTCCGCGCCGCCGAGTCGCCGGGCGGCGCCACCGGCGAGCACGACGGCGTCGTACGCGGTGTCGTCCGCGGCGGGCGGCGTCCTGCGCGCGGGGTCGGTGCCGGCTCCGGGATCGCCGGGACGCTCGAACTCGGTCACCCCCCGAGTATGCGTGCCCCCGCGATCACGAGGAACGCGGGGGCACGGAGGGAGCGGGAGGGGCGGGACGGACGGAAGGAAGGGGAGGAAGGGGACGGACGGCGGGTATCACAGCGTCCGCAACAGCACCGCCGGTTGTTCCACGCAGTCCGCCACGTACCGCAGGAAGCCCCCCGCCGTGCCGCCGTCGCAGACCCGGTGGTCGAAGGTGAGCGAGAGCTGCACGACCTGCCGCACCGCCAGCTCGCCCTCGTGCACCCACGGCTTGGGGACGATGCGGCCGACGCCGAGCATGGCGGCCTCGGGGTGGTTGATGATCGGTGTGGAGCCGTCGACGCCGAAGACCCCGTAGTTGTTCAGCGTGAAGGTGCCGCCCGTGAGGTCCGCGGGCGTCAGCGTCCCGGCCCGGGCCGCCTCGGTCAGCCGGGCGAACTCCGCGGTCAGCGATTCCGCGTCCCGCGCGTGTGCGTCCCGGACGACGGGGACGACGAGTCCCCGTTCGGTCTGCGCGGCGAACCCGAGGTGCACGTCCGCGTACTGGACGACCTCCCTGGCCTCCGTGTCCACGGCGGAGTTGAGCTCGGGGAAGCGGGCCAGGGCGGCCGTGCAGATCCGGGCCAGCAGGGCGAGCACGGAGATCTTCGGCCCGCCGGACGCGTTCATGGCGGCCCGGGTGCGCATCAGTTCGGTCGCGTCGGCGTCCACCCAGCAGGTCGCGTCCGGTATCTCGGTGCGGCTGCGGGAGAGCTTGTCGGCGACGGCGCCGCGGATTCCCTTGAGCGGGACGCGGGTGGTCCGGGCGGTCTCCGCAGCGGCGGGGGCCGGCCGGGCCGGCGCCGTCCGCCGCTGCGGCTCGTCATCCGTCCGGTCCGTACGGCCCCGTGCGGCGGCGGCGCGCAGCGCGTCCTCCACGTCCGCCCGCAGGATCAGTCCGTCGGGCCCGGAACCCGCCAGCTCCCGCAGGTCCAGGCCGTTCTGCCGGGCCAGCCTGCGCACCAGGGGCGAGATGACGGGGACGGGACCGTCCACCGCCCGCCCGGCCGGGGCCCGCCCGCCGACGGCGGGCCGCTCCCGGTCCGGGTCCGCCGTCCGGTCCCGCCCGTTCACCGCGGGCGCGGCGGGCGCGGCGGGCGCGGCGGGCGCCGGGCGCACCCGGCGGCGCCGGGACGGGGCCTGTGACGTGCCGTAGCCGACCAGGACGTTGCCCGATCCCTCGGTGCGGGGGCCCTCCGCCCGGGAATCCTCGCTCCGGGCGGCGGGGGCGTCCGCCGCCTTTGCCGGGCGGTCGTCGTCCGGTTCCCCGACCGCCACCGTCAGCAGCGGGGCGCCGACGGGCAGTTCCGTGCCCTCCGCGCCGAAGCGGGCGGTGACCACGCCGCCGTAGGGGCAGGGCACCTCCACCATGGCCTTGGCCGTCTCGACCTCGACGACCGGCTGGTCGACGGTGACGACGTCACCGACCTCGACCAGCCAGCGCACGATCTCCGCCTCGGTGAGTCCCTCACCGAGGTCGGGGAGCTTGAACTCCAGCACCTGTGCCATCAGCTCTCGGCCTCCCACTGCAGGCGCCCCACGGCGTCCAGGATCCGGTCCACGCCGGGCAGGTGGTGGCGCTCCAGCATCGGCGGCGGATACGGCACGTCGAACCCGGCCACCCGCAGCACCGGTGCCTCCAGGTGGTGGAAGCAGCGCTCCGTGACCCGGGCCGCGATCTCCCCGCCGGGGCCGCCGAAGCCGCCCGACTCGTGGACGACGACCGCGCGTCCCGTCCGCCGCACCGAGGCGCACACCGTCTCGTCGTCGAACGGCACCAGGGAGCGCAGGTCGACGACTTCGAGGTCCCAGCCCTCGGTCCGGGCCGCCTCGGCCGCCTCCATGCAGACGGGCACGGACGGCCCGTACGTGATGAGCGTGGCGCTCCGGCCGGAGCGCCGCACCACCGCACGGCCCACCGGCTCGACGGCCGTCGGGTCGTCCGGGTTCCAGGAGTCCTTCGACCAGTACAGCCGCTTGGGCTCCAGGAAGATCACCGGGTCGTCGGAGTCGATGGCGGCGCGCAGCAGCCCGTAGGCGTCCGCGACGGTCGCGGGGGTGACGACGTGGAGCCCCGGGGTCGCCATGTAGTACGCCTCGGAGGAGTCGCTGTGGTGCTCGACGCCGCCGATGCCGCCGCCGTAGGGGACGCGGATGGTGAGGGGGAGGGGCATCCTGCCGCGCGTGCGGTTGCGCATCTTCGCCACGTGCGAGGCCAGCTGCTCGAACGCCGGGTAGGCGAAGGCGTCGAACTGCATCTCCACGACCGGGCGCAGTCCGTACATCGCCATGCCGACGGCCGTGCCGAGGATGCCCGCCTCGGCCAGCGGGGTGTCCGTGCAGCGCTCCTCGCCGAACTCCTTCGCCAGCCCGTCGGTGATGCGGAAGACGCCGCCGAGGGTGCCGACGTCCTCGCCCATGACGTGCACGGACGGGTCGGCGGCCAGGGCGTCGCGCAGCGCGCGCGTGAGCGCCTGCGCCATGGTGGCCGGCTTGACGGCGACGGTGGTCATCGCTGGGCCCCTTCCGACTCGGCCTCGGCCGCCAGCTCGGCCCGCAGCTGCTCGCGCTGCTCCAGCAACTGGGAGGTGGGCTCGGCGTAGACGTGGGCGAAGAGGTCCATGGGGTCGAGCGCCGGGTCCTGGTTCATGCGGGAGCGCAAGGACGCGGCCATGGTCTCGGCGTCCCGGCGGGCGGCGGCGATGCCGTCCTCGTCGAGCAGGCCGCGCGCGGTGAGCTCCCGCTCCAGCAGCGCGATCGGGTCGTGCTGCTTCCAGGCCTCCACCTCGGCGTCGTCGCGGTAGCGGGTGGCGTCGTCGGCGTTGGTGTGGGCCTCCAGGCGGTACGTGACCGCCTCGACCAGGGTCGGGCCGCCGCCCGCGCGCGCGTGCCGTACGGCGTCGGTGAGGACCTCGTGCACGGCGGCCGCGTCGTTGCCGTCGACCAGCCGGCCGGGCATGCCGTAGCCGACGGCCTTGTGGGCCAGCGACGGGGCCGCGGTCTGCTTGGCGAGCGGTACGGAGATCGCGAAGCCGTTGTTCTGGACGAGGAAGACCACCGGGGCCTGCCAGACGGCGGCGAAGTTCAGCGCCTCGTGGAAGTCGCCCTCGCTGGTGCCGCCGTCGCCGACCAGGGCGAGGGCGACCACGTCGTCGCCCTTGAGGCGGGCGGCGTGGGCGAGGCCGACCGCGTGCGGGAGCTGGGTGGCGAGCGGGGTGCTCAGCGGGGCCACCCGGTGCTCGTGGGGGTCGTAGCCGGTGTGCCAGTCGCCGCGCAGCAGGGTGAGGGCCTCGACGGGGTCCACGCCGCGCGCGACGACGGCGAGGGTGTCGCGGTAGCTCGGGAAGAGCCAGTCGCGCTCCGCCAGGACGAGTGCGGCGGCCACCTCGCAGGCCTCCTGGCCGGTGCTGGAGGGGTAGACCGCGAGACGGCCCTGCTTGGTGAGGGCGGTGGCCTGCGCGTTGTAGCGGCGGCCCTTCACGAGCTCCGCGTACAGCCGGCGCAGCAGCTCCGGGTCGGCCTTCGCGGCCGCCTCGGTGCCGAGGACCCGGTACGGCTCCGCGTCGGGCAGCAGCGGCGCGGGGTCGGTACGGGGCTGCCAGGCGGGCGGCGGGGCGGGCCGGTAGGCCCCCCGCTGCTCCGTGACCGTCATGACGGCACCTCCTCGTGGGACGACTGACGGAGACACGGCTCCTGTGACGTGCCTCACCAACCGATTGTTCGGTCGTCGGCACATTTTGGCTATGGGTGGCACCAGGCTGTGGACAAACGGTTCTCCACAGCCTGAGATGGAGACAGGGCGTCCATGGCGGAGAGGCGGGGGCGGGTGGCAGCTGAACAAATGGCCGGGGGGCCGGAGGGGGCGGCCGAGAGCCGGGAGGGGGCCGGGCGGCTTCTGCCCCCGCGTCCGCTGGACGCCGTCGACCAGGCCATCCTGCGCCTGCTCCAGTCGGACGGCCGGGCGTCCGTGCGCTCGGTCGCCGAGCGGGTCCACGTCTCCCGCGCGAACGCCTACGCCCGCATCAACCGGCTCGTCGAGGACGGCGTCATCCGCGGCTTCGGCGCCCGCGTCGACCACGAGCGGGCCGGTCACGGGACGTCCGCCTACATCACCCTGAAGATCGTCCAGAACTCCTGGCGCACGGTCCGCGAGCAGCTCAGACAGCTCCCCGGCGCCTCCCACATCGCCCTGGTGGGCGGGGACTTCGACGTCCTGCTGCTGGTGCACACGCCCGACAACCGGGCGCTGCGCGAACTGGTGCTCACCCGGCTCCAGGCCATCCCCGAGGTGCTCAGCACCCGCACCCTGCTGGTGTTCGAGGAGGAGGACCTGGAGCCCCAGGGGTGAAAGCCCTCAGGGCGCCTTGCGCAGCCCCTCGAAGGCCAGCCGCGCCACCGCGTCGGCCACCTCGCGCTCGTCCGTGCCGCGCCCGTCCGGCCGGTACCACTCGACGACCGAGTTGATCATCCCGAAGACCAGCCGGGTCGCCAGGCGCACCTCCACGTCGTCGCGCACGTCCCCGTCGGCCGCCGCGGCCCTGAGCAGCTCGGCGACCCGGTGGTCGAACGTGCGCCGCCGCTCCAGCGCCCACCGCTCGGTGTCCGTGTTGCCGCGCACCCGCAGCAGCAGCGTCACGTACGGCAGCTCGGCGATCAGCACCTCGACCGTCCGCCGGACGACGTACTCCAGCCGCTCGGCGGCCCGTCCCGTGCGGGCCCGCTCCTCGTCGAGGATGCCGAAGAGCCCGTCCAGCGCCCGGCTCACCGCGCGGCGCAGCAGTTCCTCCTTGCCGGCCACGTGGTGGTAGATCGACGACTTGGAGATGCCGGCCGCCTTGGAGAGGTGCTCCATGGAGGTGCCGTCGTAGCCGCGCTCGTTGAACACCCGCACGGCGACGGACAACAGCGTCTCCGGGGTGTAGGTGTCGCGTCTGGCGGTGGTCACGGGGTGTCCTCCCGGTTGTCGGAGGCGTAGGCGTGCCGGCCGAGCGCGAGGGACGGCGCGTAGCGGCCCGACGGGTCGCGCTCGTGCAGTTCCTCGAGGAGGGAGCCGGCCCAGCCGCGGCCGAGGCGGCGGCTCCACTCGAAGGGGCCGAGGGGGTAGTTCACACCCAGCCGCATCGCGGTGTCGACGTCCTCCTCGGTGGCGACGCCCTTGGCGACGGCGTCGTGCGCCAGGTCGATGATCCGCGCCACCGTGCGCGCGACGATCATGCCGGGGACGTCCCCGATGACGCTGACCTTCTTCCCCAGCGCCTGGAACAGGCCGGTGGCCTCGGCGACGGTCCGCGCGGAGGTGTCCTGGCAGTGGGACAGGGCGACGCGCGGGGCCGTGCGGTAGTCGAGGGCGAGGTCGAAGTAGACGACGTCACGGAACTCCACGGAGGTCTGGCCGTCGGCGAGCACCAGCTGGCCCCCGCCGGGCAGGACCAGCCGGGTGCCCTCGTCCTCGTCCTCCTCGCGCACCTGGATCCCGGCCTCGCGGATCAGGGCGAGCAGGTCCGACGCGGGCCCCAGGTCGCCCTCGGCGACCACGTACGCGGGCGGCTCGGCGGGCTCGGCGGTGTGCGGCTCGGGGCGCTCGGCGCCGTCCCGGTAGTCGTACCAGCCCCGGCCGCTCTTGCGGCCGAGGCGGCCGGACTCCACCAGCCGGCGCTGGGCGAGGGAGGGGGTGAAGCGCACGTCCTGGAAGAAGGACCGCCACACCGAGTGGGTGACGGACTCGTTGACGTCCTGCCCGATGAGGTCGGTCAGCTCGAAGGCGCCCATCCGGAAGCCGCCCGACTCGCGCAGCACCGCGTCGATGGTGGCCGGGTCGGCGCCCTGGGACTCGTACACCGCGAAGGCCTCGGCGTAGAAGGGCCGGGCGATGCGGTTGACGATGAAGCCGGGGGTGTCGGCGCAGGCGACCGGGGTCTTGCCCCAGGCGCGGGCCGTCTCGTACGCGCGCGTGGCGTACGAGACGTCGGTGGCGAACCCGGAGACGACCTCGACCAGCGGCAGCAGCGGCGCGGGGTTGAAGAAGTGCAGGCCCACGAAGCGGCCCGGGACGCGCAGGGCCCCGCCGATCGCGGTGACGGAGAGGGAGGAGGTGTTGGTGGCGAGCAGGCAGTCGTCGGGGACGACGTCCTCCAGCGCGCGCAGCAGCTCCTGCTTGACGTCGAGCCGCTCCAGGACGGCCTCGACGACCAGGGCGCAGCCGGCGAGGCCGGTGAGCTGGTCGACGGGCAGCAGGCGGGCGCGCGCGGCGTCCCGGTCGGCCGCGGTGAGCCGCTCCTTCTCCACCAGCCGGTCGAGCCGGGCGCCGATCGCGTCGGCCGCTTCCCGGGCGCGGCCGGGAACGGCGTCGTAGAGCCGGACGGGATGGCCCGCGACCAGCGCGACCTGGGCGATTCCCTGGCCCATGGTGCCGGTGCCGACGACGGCCACGGGGCTGCTGAGGTCGAGTGCTGTCATGTGCGCGATCCTCCCGCACGGCGTTTTCCACATATGCGGCGGTCCCCCTTGTCCCGACCGATCGTTCGGTTACTCTAACTCTGACCGCACGTCCGTCACCCGTCATCGCCCCGAACGAGGCGCTCCGTACCCCGCCCCCTGTTCTTCCCGCCCACGCCTTCGCCCGTCTTCCCGCCCGGTCCATGAACTCGAGGAAGAGTTCCTGAGACAAGGAGTTGGTCCCCATGGCCGCCGAACTCACCGCACACCAGCTGATCACCCGGCACCGTCCCACCCTGGACCAGGCCCTGGAAGCGATCCGCACGCGCGCGTACTGGTCCCCGCACCCCGAGCACCCCAAGGCCTACGGGGAGAACGGCAGTCTGGACCCGGCGGCGGGCAGGGCGGCCTTCGACGCCCTGCTCGGCACCCGCCTCGACCTCGGCCAGCCCGGCACGGACGGCTGGGTCGACGGCGAGGTCTCCCCGTACGGCATCGAGCTGGGCGTGAGCTACCCGCACGCGGACCCCGACGTGCTGCTGCCGGCCATGAGGGCCGGGATGCGGGCCTGGCGGGACGCGGGCGCCGAGACGCGCGCGGTGGTCTGCCTGGAGATCCTCAAGCGGATCAGCGACCGGACGCACGAGTTCGCCCACGCGGTCATGCACACCTCCGGCCAGGCGTTCATGATGGCGTTCCAGGCGGGCGGCCCGCACGCGCAGGACCGCGGCCTGGAGGCGGTGGCCTACGCGTACGCGGAGCAGGTCCGCACGCCCGGCGAGGCCGAGTGGACCAAGCCGCAGGGCAAGCGCGACCCGCTGAAGCTGACCAAGCGGTTCACCCCGGTCCCGCGCGGCATCGGCCTGGTCATCGGCTGCAACACCTTCCCCACCTGGAACGGCTACCCGGGCCTGTTCGCCTCCCTCGCCACCGGCAACGCGGTCCTGGTCAAGCCCCACCCGCGCGCGGTGCTGCCGCTCGCCCTCACGGTGCGCGTCGCGCGCGAGGTGCTCACCGAGGCCGGCTTCGATTCGAACCTGGTGGCGCTGGCCGCCGAGCGGCCGGGCGAGGGCATCGCCAAGTCGCTGGCGACCCGCCCGGAGATCCGGATCATCGACTACACCGGCTCCACGGAGTTCGGCGACTGGCTGGAGTCCCACGCCCGCCAGGCGCAGGTGTACACCGAGAAGGCCGGCGTCAACACGGTGGTCGTGGAGTCGACGGACGACTACCGGGGGATGCTCTCCAACCTGGCGTTCTCCCTGTCCCTGTACAGCGGCCAGATGTGCACCACGCCGCAGAACCTGCTGATCCCGCGCGACGGCATCGCCACCGACCAGGGCCCGAAGTCCTTCGACGAGGTCGCCGCCGACCTGGCGAAGGCGGTCGACGCGCTGCTCGGCGACGACGCCCGCGCGAACGGCCTGCTGGGCGCGATCGTGAACCCGGACGTCAAGGCACGCCTGGAGGCCGCCGCCTCGCTCGGCGAGGTCGCCCTCGCCTCCCGCGAGATCACCCACCCGGAGTTCCCCGGCGCGGTGGTCCGCACACCGGTGATCGTGAAGCTGGACGGCGCCAAGCCGGACGACGAGGCCGCCTACATGAGCGAGTGCTTCGGCCCGGTCTCCTTCGCCGTCGCGGTCGACTCGGCCGGTGACGCGGTGGAGCTGCTGCGGCGCACCGTCCGCGAGAAGGGCGCGATGACGGTCGGCGCGTACACCACCTCCCCCGAGGTCGAGGAGGCGGTGCGGGAGGTCTGCCTGGAGGAGGCCGCCCAGCTCTCCCTCAACCTCACCGGCGGGGTGTACGTCAACCAGACGGCCGCCTTCTCCGACTTCCACGGCTCCGGCGGCAACCCGGCGGCCAACGCGACTCTCACCGACGGCGCGTTCGTGGCCAACCGCTTCCGGGTGGTCGAGGTGCGCCGGGAGGCGTAGGGCCCGTTCCGGGGGCGCCCTCAGACGGGTGCGCCCCCGGTGGCGCTCCAGTGGTACAGCGTCATGGCCACACTGGTGGCGAGGTTGTAGCTGGAGACCTGGGGGCGCATCGGCAGTGCGATCAGGTGGTCGGCCCGCGCGCGCAGCTCCGGCGAGAGCCCGGTGCGCTCGGACCCGAAGGCGAGCAGGGCGTCGTCGGGAAGTTTCGTCCGGCGGATGTCCTCGCCCTCCGGGTCGAGCGCGAAGACCGGGCCGGGCGGCAGCTCCCCGGCGGCCGTCCGCTCCACCGCGGTGGCGAAGTGCAGCCCGGCCCCGCCGCGCACCACGGTGGAGTGCCAGGGGTCGAGCGTGCCGGTGGTGACGACCCCGGTCGCCCCGAACCCGGCGGCCAGCCGGATCACGGCCCCGGCGTTGCCCAGGTTGCGCGGGTGGTCCAGGACCACCACGGGAGCGGTGCGCGGGGTCCGGGCGAGCCTCTCGAGGTTGTCCGCGCGGGAAGGGCGTACGGCCAGGGCGGCCACGGCGGTGGGGTGCGGGCGCGGGACGAGCGAGGCGTACGCCGTGTGCGGCACCTCGGTCAGCAGCGCCGCCAGGGTGTCCCGGACGTCCGGGGCCAGCTCGTCGGCGAGGGCGAGCGCGGCGGCCCGGTCGGCGGTGACCGCCACCAGGACCTCCGCCCGGAAGCGCACGGCGTGCTTGAGGGCGTGGAAGCCGTCCAGCAGCACCGCGGTGCCGCTGTGCCGGTGCCAGAGGGCGACGGGATCGGTCATGCCGTGCAGCCTACGTGCGCGGCGCCGGGGTTCCCCCGGGCGCGGGAAGCTCCTCCGTCACCTCCGCCGCCCCCGCCCCGTCGGCGCGGGGATCCGGGCGCCGCGGCCCGGGCACCGGCGTACCGCCACCGCGCGGACGCAGGCGGCCGTGCAGGCGCGCCGCCCGGGCGCCCAGGCGGCGCAGGAAGGCCGTCGGCAGGAAGACCGCGTCGGCCGCGAGCATCGCCAGGGAGAAGAAGGGCAGGCCGAGGACGACGGCGATCACCGCGTGCTCGGTCATCATGAGGGCCAGCAGGACGTTCTTGACCCGCCGGTTGAACAGCGTGAAGGGGAAGGCGACCTGCACGGCGACCGTCCCGTAGGTCATCAGCATCACCAGGGTGCCGCTGGCCGACAGCAGGTCGGCGAGGGCCGGCCAGGGGGAGAAGTACTCCAGGTGCAGCGGGTAGTGGACCGCGGTGCCGTCCTGCCAGCGGGATCCCTGCACCTTGTACCAGCCGGCGGTGGCGTAGATCAGGCACACCTCGGCCATGATCACCAGCAGGGCGCCGTTGTGCACGATGTTCGCGATCACGTCCAGCAGGATCCGCGGCTGCCCGGTCCGCGCGCGGCGTCCGACCAGCCACCACAGCGCCTGGGCCGCCCACACGGACCACAGCAGCGCCGGTATGAACCGGTCGCCGTCCAGCCGGCCCGCCAGGGTCGCCAGGAGCAGCAGGAACCCGAGCACTCCCCACAGCACCGGTCCGACCCGGTCCCGCGGCCGCTCCCCGCGCGCGCGTGCCGCGCTCTCGCGCCGGGCGCGCCGGGCGTCCAGCGACCAGACCCGGCCGCAGCGCGTGAACACGAGGTAGATCGCCATCAGGTGCAGGACGTTGTCGCCGCCGTCCCCCATGAAGACGCTGCGGTTCTGCAGCGTCAGCACCCCCACCATGAACAGCACCGACATGGTGCGGGTGCGCCAGCCCAGCAGCAGGAGCAGGCTCCACAGCACGGCGAGCGCGTAGACGGTCTCGAACCAGACCTGGCCGTCCGACCACAGCAACGCGGTGAAGGCGCCGTTGGTCCCGACGAGCTGGTCGGCGAGGTCCCAGCCCCAGGGGCTGTCGGGTCCGTACAGCTCCTGGCGGTGGGGGAACTCGCGCAGCAGGAACAGCAGCCAGGTCAGGCTGAAGCCGATGCGTATGACCGCGGTCTGGTGGGGGCCGAGCGCGCGGTCGGTGACGCGGGTGACGGCGCGGGAGACGGCCGGCGGGAGGCGGTTCACCCGATGCCTCCCCGGGCCTCGTCCTCCGGCACCGGCCACCAGGGCAGCGTGCGGTACTCGGGCGTGGTGGAGACCTGTTCCCCGCTCCACTCGGGCGGCGGCACGTCGGTGGTGCGCGAGCGGACCTGGATCCGGTCGATGGCACCGTCCCGGCCGGCCGCGTCCACCCGGTCGAGGCGCAGCACCGCGATCCGGCGCAGGTACGCCTCGGAGAGCGCCCCGCGCAGGCCCACCGGGCGGTTGTCGTCGTCGTGCGTCCCGACCAGGAAGTCCCAGGCGCGCCGCAGTTCGTTCTGCTGGGTGTGGCTGGGCAGCGGGTTGCCGTCGATGGCCCGGCCGTCCTGCGCGGACAGGTCGTACCAGCCGGTGGTCCGCACCCCACCGTCCCCCGTCCGGATCTCGGCGCGCACCTGGACGGCGATGTTCTGCTGCAGCGGGTTCGGCGCGAACAGCTTCCAGTTCTGCTCGAACTCCGGGTAGATCCAGTCCTCGATCGTCCGGCTGTGCTGTTTGCTGACCGTGTTCGCGGGCGCCACGTGCAGGAACGCCATGCCGAGGTGCACACAGGCCCCGGCCGCGACGACCGCGAGCGCCACCGCGGCGCCGATCCGGTAGGGGAGGGAGAGGGCGGCCACACCGGTGCGGGGCCCGGCGGGCGGGCCGGCCGTCGGCGCACCGGCCGGAGGACGGTCGGCACCGCCCGCCGGGGAGCGCGGCGCGGACGGGGAGCGCGGCGCGGACGGGGAGCGCGGCGCGGACGGGACGTCCGCCGGGCCCTCGGCGGCCGTCAGGGGGCCCTCCGGGCCGCCCGGGCCGCCCAGGTCATCTGGACCATCCGTGTCACCGAAGTCACCGAAGTCACCCGAACCGCTTGAGCCCCCTGAGTCACCCGGGTCGCCGGGAAGGGGCGGGCCCGTCCGGCGGCCCGGTGCGTCCGCCGGGCCGCCGGGGGCGGGCCCGGGGCCGGGCAGGGCGCGGCGCGGGCCCGGCCCGCTCGGCCCGTGCCGGGCGTCCGGGCCCTCGTCGTACGCGTCCATGTCCGCCCTGCTCCCCGATCCCGGTCCCGGTCCGCACCCGGTCCGTCCTTCACCGCCCCCGCCTGCGCGCGACGGCGAGGGCGTCGCGCCGTCCCCCGCCGTCGCCGCACGGCCGCCCCGCCGCACGGAACGGTACTCAGGACCGCCCGTCCGGGCACAGCCCCGGCGGGCCACCCGTTCCGCGACCGTCGTCCACGGGCGTCACCCGCAGGTTATCCACAGCGGTTGACACCTCGCGGCGCCCGTCTCACCATGGAATCGCACGAACCGAACGATCGGTCGGGAGCGTGCTCCGAGAAGAGTCCAGGTCGAGGGGGAGACATGGCGACAGCAGCCGTCCGCGATACGGCCCGCAGCCAGGCGCACGACGCACCGGACGCCGCCGGCACCGCCGAGCACGCGCGTGCCTTCGACGCGGCCGTCGCCGCCGACGAGCGGATCGAGCCGCGCGACTGGATGCCGGACGCCTACCGGGCCACGCTCGTCCGGCAGATCGCGCAGCACGCCCACTCCGAGATCATCGGCATGCAGCCGGAGGCCAACTGGATCACGCGCGCGCCCTCGCTGCGCCGCAAGGCGATCCTGATGGCCAAGGTGCAGGACGAGGCCGGGCACGGCCTGTACCTCTACAGCGCCGCCGAGACGCTCGGCGTCAGCCGCGACGAACTGCTCGACAAGCTGCACTCCGGCCGCCAGAAATACTCCTCGATCTTCAACTACCCCACGCTGACCTGGGCCGACGTCGGCGCGATCGGCTGGCTCGTGGACGGCGCGGCGATCACCAACCAGGTGCCCCTGTGCCGCTGCTCCTACGGCCCGTACGCGCGCGCCATGGTCCGCATCTGCAAGGAGGAGTCCTTCCACCAGCGCCAGGGCTACGAGCTGCTGCTCGCCCTGAGCCGGGGCACGCCGGAGCAGCACGCGATGGCGCAGGACGCGGTGGACCGCTGGTGGTGGCCGTCGCTGATGATGTTCGGTCCGCCCGACGACGAGTCCCAGCACTCCGCCCAGTCGATGGCCTGGAAGATCAAGCGGCACTCCAACGACGAGCTGCGCCAGCGCTTCGTCGACATCTGCGTCCCCCAGGCCGCGTCGCTCGGCCTCACCCTCCCCGACCCGGACCTGAAGTGGAACGAGGAGCGCGGGCACTACGACTTCGGCCCGATCGACTGGACGGAGTTCTGGGAGGTCCTCAAGGGCAACGGCCCGTGCAACGAGCAGCGGCTGGCCCGGCGCAGGCGGGCCCACGAGGAGGGTGCCTGGGTCCGGGAGGCGGCAGCCGCCCACGCGGCCAAGCACACCCGCGGCACCGGCGGCACCACGAACGGCTCCGCCCGGCCCGCGAACGGAACCGGCCGAACCGTGCCGGCGAACGGCGAGACAGGAGCGACGCGCGCATGACCCACACCGACTGGCCCCTGTGGGAGGTCTTCGTGCGCTCGCGCCGCGGACTGTCCCACACCCACGCCGGCAGCCTGCACGCGCCCGACGCGGAGCTCGCCCTGCGCAACGCCCGCGACCTCTACACCCGGCGCGGCGAGGGCGTCTCGATCTGGGTCGTGCCGTCGTCCGCGATCACCGCCTCCTCGCCCGACGAGAAGGACCCGTTCTTCGAACCGGCCGCCGACAAGGCCTACCGGCATCCGACGTTCTACGAGATCCCCGAGGGGGTACAGCACCTGTGACGACGACCCCCGCCGAGGGCTCCGCCCTCACGACGGCCGCGCTCGCCCTCGGGGACGACGCGCTGGTGCTCTCCCACCGCCTGGGCGAGTGGGCCGGCCACGCCCCCGTCCTCGAGGAGGAGGTCGCCCTCGCCAACATCGCGCTGGACCTGCTGGGCCAGGCCCGGGTGCTGCTGTCGATGGCCGGCGACGAGGACGAGCTCGCCTACCTGCGCGAGGAACGCGCTTTCCGCAACCTGCAGTTGGTGGAGCAGCCCAACGGCGACTTCGCCCACACCATCGCCCGCCAGCTGTACTTCTCCACCTACCAGCACCTCCTGTACACCGAACTCGCGGCCGGCGAAGGCCCGTTCGCGCCCCTGGCCGCCAAGGCAGCCAAGGAGACCGCCTACCACCGCGACCACGCCGAGCAGTGGACCCTGCGGCTCGGGGACGGCACCGACGAGAGCCACACGCGGATGCAGCGTGCCGCGGACGCGCTGTGGCGCTACACCGGCGAGATGTTCCAGCCGGTCGAAGGCGTCGACGCCGACTGGAGCGGCCTGGAGACGGCCTGGCTGGAGCGGACCGGCGAGGTGCTGCGCCGCGCCACGCTCACGGTGCCCGAGAGCCCGCGGACCGGGGCGTGGGCGGCCGGCGCGGGCCGTCAGGGCCTGCACACCGAGCCCTTCGGCCGCATGCTCGCCGAGATGCAGCACCTGCACCGCAGCCACCCGGGGGCGACGTGGTGACCACCACCCCGCTGGAGGCGGAACTCCTGGAGCTCGCCGGCTCGGTGCCCGACCCCGAACTGCCCGTGCTGACCCTGCGCGAGCTGGGTGTCGTGCGCGCGGTGCACGCGCGCGGGAGGGACACCGTCGAGGTCGAGCTGACCCCGACGTACACCGGCTGCCCGGCCGTCGAGGCGATGAGCCTGGACATAGAGCGGGTGCTGCGCGAGCACGGGGTGCGCGAGGTCACCGTCCGCACGGTGCTCGCGCCCGCCTGGTCGACCGACGACATCACCGAGGAAGGGCGACGCAAGCTCCGGGAGTTCGGCATCGCCCCGCCGCGCGTGCGGTCGGCGTCCGGGCCGGTCCGGGTGGAACTCGGGCCGACCCGCACCCGCTCCGCCCCGGAGGTCCCGGGCGACTCGAGGGATCCGGAGGAGGACCTCGGCCCCGTGCGCTGCCCGCACTGCGGATCCGCCGGGACCGAGCTGCTCAGCCGTTTCTCCTCCACCGCGTGCAAGGCGCTGCGCCGGTGCCTGGCCTGCCGCGAACCGTTCGACCACTTCAAGGAGTTGTGATGGCGCGCTTCCACCGGCTCCGGGTGGCCGCGGTCGACCGGCTCACCGACGACTCCGTCGCCCTGACCCTCGCCGTCCCCCCGGACCTGCGCGAGGAGTACCGGTACGTGCCCGGCCAGCACCTGACCCTGCGGCGCACCGTCGACGGCACCGACGTACGGCGCACCTACTCCCTCTGCTCCCCCGCGCCCGACGGCGAGGGACCGAGCACGCTCCGGGTCGGCGTGCGGCTGGTCGACGGCGGCGCCTTCTCGACCTACGCGCTGAAGGAGATCGGCATCGGCGACGAGCTGGAGGCGATGCCCCCGGCCGGCCGCTTCACCCTCCGCCCCGCTCCCGGCCGGTACGCGGCGATCGTCGGCGGCAGCGGCATCACCCCGGTGCTGTCGATCGTCTCGACCCTCCTCGCCCGCGAGCCCCGCGCCCGCTTCTGCCTGATACGCAGCGACCGGACGTCCGCCTCGACGATGTTCCTGGAGGAGGTCGCCGACCTGAAGGACCGCTACCCCGAGCGGCTCCAGCTGGTGACGGTGCTCTCCCGGGAGGAACAGCAAACGGGCCTGCCGTCCGGGCGGCTGGACCACGAGCGGCTGACCGGGCTGCTGCCCGCGCTGCTGCCCGTGGACCGGGTGGACGGCTGGTTCCTGTGCGGTCCGTACGGACTGGTCGAGGGAGCCGAGCGGGCGCTGCGCGGGCTGGGGGTCGCGCGCTCCCGCATCCACCAGGAGATCTTCCACGTGGACAGCGGCACGGCACCGGCCGCGCCGGCGCCGGCGCCCGTGCACAGCACGGTCACCGCCCGGCTCGACGGACGCGGCGGCACCTGGCCCGTCCAGGACGGCGAGTCCCTGCTGGAGACGGTGCTGCGCAACCGGCCCGACGCGCCCTACGCCTGCAAGGGCGGGGTGTGCGGGACCTGCCGCGCCTTCCTCGTCTCGGGCGAGGTGCGGATGGACCGCAACTTCGCACTGGAGTCGGAGGAGACCGAGGCAGGCTACGTCCTGGCGTGCCAGTCGCATCCGGTGACGGAGAGGGTGGAACTGGACTTCGACCGGTAGGGACCGTCCCGCTCCCGGCTCCGGCCGACCCGGCCCTCCGCGCCGGCCCGGGCCGGGCCCCGGCGTCCCTGCGGAACGCCTACAGCACGTGGCCGGGCTGCCCGTCGTCGGTGACGACCGGGCGGCCGGCGGCCTCCCACACCTGCATGCCGCCGTCCACGTTCACGGCGTCGATGCCCTGCTGGGCCAGGTACATGGTGACCTGGGCCGACCGCCCGCCGGAGCGGCAGATCACATGCACCCGGCCGTCCTGCGGGACGGCCTCGGTCAGCTCGCCGTAGCGGGCCACGAACTCACTGATCGGGATGTGCAGTGCCCCTTCGGCATGACCGGCCTTCCACTCGTCGTCCTCACGGACGTCCAGCAGGAAGTCGCCGTCCTTGAGGTCCGCGACCGCGACCGTGGGCACCCCGGCTCCAAAACTCATGCCCCCGACGCTACCCGACCGGCGGGGCCACGGCTCAGCCCAGCAGCTCCGCCAGCTCCGCCTCGCGCTCGGTCACCTGCGCCCGCAGCTGCTCGGCGATCTCCTCCAGCAGCCGGTCGGGGTCGTCCGGGGCGAGGCGCAGCATCGCCCCGATGGCGCTCTCCTCCAGCTCCTTGGCGACCAGCGTGAGCAGTTCCTTGCGCTCGGCCAGCCATTCGAGGCGGGCGTACAGCTCCTCGGCGGCGCTCGGGGCACGCTTCAGCTCCGGGCCGGCGGCCCACTCCTCGGCGAGTTCGCGCAGCTCGTCCTCGTTGCCCCGGGCGTAGGCGGCGTTGACGCGGGTGAGGAACTCCTCCCGGCGCAGACGCTCCTTCTCCTCCTGCGCCAGGTCCGGGTGGACCTTGCGGGCGAGGTCGCGGTAGAGCCTGCGGGCCTCCTCGCTGGGCCGCACCCGCTGCGGGGGCCGGACCGGCTGGTCCGTGAGCATGGCCGTGGCCTCCGGGAAGAGGCCGTCGCCGTCCATCCAGCCGTTCAGCAGTTCCTCGACCCCGGGGATCGGCATCAGCCGGGCGCGCGCCTCGTCGGCGCGGCGCCGGTCCTCGGGGTCACCGGTGCGGGCCGCCCTGGCCTCCAGGATCCGGGCGTCCAGCTCCTCGAGGCGGGCGTACACCGGGCCGAGCTTCTGTTCGTGCAGCCGGGAGAAGTTCTCGACCTCGACGCGGAAGGTCTCCACCGCGATCTCGAACTCGATCAGCGCCTGCTCGGCGGCCCGTACGGCCTGCTCCAGCCGCTCCTCGGGCCGCGCGGCACCACCGTCGCCCGGCGTCCGCGCGCCGGCGCCGCCACCCTGCTCACCTTCCGGGGTCGTCACCCGGACAGCGTAGGCCACCGCCCGCCCCTCACACTCCCAGCTCCGCCGCGATCCGTCCCGACCGCACCGCCGCCACCAGGTCCGCGTGGTCCGCCTCCGTGCGGTCGGCGTAGGCGACCGCGAAGGCCGCCACCGCCTCGTCCAGCTCGTCGTTCTTGCCGCAGTACCCGGCGATCAGGCGGGGGTCCGCGCTGTGGGAGTGGGCCCGGGCCAGCAGGGCGCCGGTCATCCGGGCGTAGTCGTCGACCTGGTCGGCGGCCAGGGCCACCGGGTCGACGCTGCCCTTGCGGTTGCGGAACTGGCGCACCTGGTAGGGCAGGCCGTCGACCGTCGTCCAGCCCAGCAGGCCGTCGCTCACCACCTGCATCCGCTTCTGGCCCTGGACCACGCGCCTGCCCTCGTGGCCCGCCTCCGGGGCGTCGAAGCCGGCCGTCGCCAGATGCGGCACCAGGGCCGAGGGGCGGGCCTCCTTCACCTGCAGGACCAGCGGCTCGCCCCGGTGGTCGAGGAGCAGCACGACGTACGAGCGGGTGCCCACGCTGCCCGTGCCGACGACGCGGAACGCCACGTCGTGCACCGCGTACCGGGCCAGCAGCGGGAGGCGGTCCTCCGGGAGCGTGCCGAGGTACTGCTCCAGGGAGGCGGCCACCGCGGCGGCCTCCTCCTCCGGGACACGGCGCAGCACCGGCGCCGCGTCGACGAAACGGCGGCCGCCGTCCGCCGTCGCCTCGGTCGACTTGGCCGCGAAGCGGCCGCTGGTGTTCGAGCGGGCCTTCTCGGAGACCCGCTCCAGCGTGCCCAGCAGATCGTGGGCGTCGGTGTGGGAGACCAGTTCCTCGTCCGCGATCGCGTTCCAGGCGTCCAGCGCCGGCAGCCTGGACAGCAGCCGCATCGTGCGGCGGTAGGCGCCCGCCGCGTCGTGGGCCGCCGCACGGCAGGTGTCCTCGTCCGCGCCGGCCTCCCGGCCCGCGAGCACCAGCGAGGCGGCGAGCCGCTTCAGGTCCCACTCCCAGGGGCCCGTCACCGTCTCGTCGAAGTCGTTCAGGTCGATGACCAGTCCGCCGCGCGCGTCCCCGTACAGACCGAAGTTCGCCGCGTGCGCGTCGCCGCATATCTGGGCGCGTATCCCGGTCACGGGAGTGCGGGCCAGGTCGTACGCCATGAGTCCCGCCGATCCGCGCAGGAAGGCGAACGGCGTCGCGGCCATCCGGCCCACCCGGATCGGGGTCAGCCCGGGCAGCCGGCCGCGACCGGACTCCTCGACGGCCTCGACCGCGCCGGGGCGGGAGGCGTCCGGGTCGAGGCCGGCGTGCGCGCCGCGCGGGACCCGGCGGCGCAGGGCCTTGCCCTCCGCCCTGGGGTTGCCCGCGGCCGGCCACTCGGCGAAGCCCGGCACCCGCGGCAGCCGCCGCGGCTCACCCGTGCCCGCCGTACCGGTCGTACCTTCCGTACCGGTCGCACCTTCCGTACCGGTCGTCCCCGCGACGCTCTCGGCCACGCCAACCGCCTCCCCCACACCCCGCACGCCCGCACCCGCACGCGTGCCCATGACATGTTCTTCCGGTGACACGTTCTTCCGACCCGGGCCCGAGGGCGACACGCGGCCGGGCATCACCCGATCGTGTCGACCGTACCGCCGGTGGCCGAAACACGGCAGGTCCTGTGGACAACTCCAGTGGTGTGGAGAAGCCCGTCGGCGCGGAAAGGCGTCCAGGCCCCGCACCCGGGGCGACCGGCAGAACCGGGCCGGCGGACGCGGTCACGGACCGGACGGCGACGTCCGGGACGGAGGCGCCGAGGACCGTCTGCAGCGGACCCGGCGCGGCGCCCCGAGCACCGCCGGCCGGGTCACCCCCGCCGACCGGCGAAACGCTCCTGCGCCACGTCGAACTCCCGGCGCGCCCGCTCCACCTCGGCCAGATGGTCCCGCGCCCACGCGGACAGCGCGGCGAAGAGCGGCGCCAGACTGCGTCCCAGGTCGCTGATCTCGTACTCCACCCGGGGCGGGACCTCCGGGTGGTAGGTACGCACGACCAGACCGTCGCGCTCCAGCTGCCGCAGCCGCTGGGTGAGGGCCTTCGGCGTGATCGTGGCGATGGTGCGCTGCAGCTCCGCGAAGCGCTGCCTGCCGTACTCGTGGAGCGTCCACAGGATCGGCGTGGTCCAGCGGCTGAGGACGATGTCGAGGACCGGGGCCACCGGACAGGCCTGCTCGGGCCGCACGGCCGCCGCACGGGCGCGGCGGCCGTGCGCGACGACGGTGCGCCCGGCCGGCCCGACGGCCTGGGAGAGGCCGCCTCGGGGGCCGGTTCCGGACAGGGAGCCGGCGGAACCGGCACTGGTCGTGGTTTCGGTCATGCCGCCAGCATCCCGGCCGAACAGGCCACCCTCCGGCCGGTTTGCGGGAAGGATGACCGGGCATGAGGGCTGACCGTCTGGTAGCCGCCCTGCTCGTCCTGCAGGCGCGGGGTCGCGTGACGGCCGCGGACCTGGCCGCGGAACTCGAGGTGTCGGAACGCACCGCGCGCCGTGACCTGGAGGCGCTGGCGGCCGCCGGCATCCCCGTCCACTCGCAGCGCGGGCGGGGAGGCGGCTGGGCCCTGGTGGGCGGAGCCCGGACCGACCTCACCGGACTGTCCGCACGGGAGGTGAGGGCGCTCTTCCTCGCCGCCGGGGCCTCGTCCCCCTCCCCCGGACTGCGCTCGGCGCTGCGCAAGGTGACGCGGGCGGTGCCCGCGCCGATGCGGCCGGACGCCGAGGCCGCGGCCAAGGCGCGCGTGACCGACGGCCTGGACTGGTCCCGCGGCGCCGTCGCGGCCGACGGCCCGCACCGCGCGGCGCTGGAGCACGCGGTGCTGGCGGGCCGGCGGATCCGCCTCGGGTACGCGCGCCCCGGCACACCGCCCGGGGAGCGGACCGTTCACCCGCTGGGCCTCGCGGCCAAGGCCGGTCACACGTACCTCGTCGCCGGCACGGACCAGGGGCTGCGGCCCTTCCGCCTGGACCGCATCACCTCCGTCGAGATCACCGACGCCCCCGTGGAACGGCCCGACGGCTTCGAACTCACCACCGCCTGGCGCTCGTTGGCCGCACGGCTGGAGGAGCGCATGCTGGCCGCGACCGTCCGGGCCCGGGCGGAACCGAACGCCCTGCCCCTCCTGGAGCGGCTCCTGGGCGGGCGGCTGCGCGTCGGGGGGAGACGGGACGACGGCTGGGTCGCCATCGAGGCGGACGGGCCCTCCCTCGACGTCCTGGTCGCGCAGCCGGCCGGTCTCGGCGCACGGATCGAGGTCCTGGAGCCGCCCGCGGCGCGGGAGCGGCTCGCGCGGCCGGCCGTGAAACTCGCCTCCGTGTACGGCGAGTTCAAGCCAACAGCCACTGATGGTCAGTCACTTTCCCCCAGGTACCCACCGGGACGCGACTGTTAGCGTGGCGGCCGTCACGGTGAGTGACGAGCCGTGACGGCGACGAGCCGTGACGGTGACGTGTCGCGTGCGGCCGTCTCGATCACCGGGCCTCGGTCACCACGACACCCACACCGCCCTGGGGGAGATCATGACCGTAGTCACGGGAGCCACGGGGAACATCGGCCGTCCGCTCGTCTCGCTGCTCGCGGAGGCCGGCGAACGGGTGACGGCCGTCTCCCGCGACAAGCCCGGTTCCGCGCTCCCCGAGGGCGTCACCCACCAGCGGGCCGACCTGGGCGACGCCGAGAGCCTGCGTCCCTCGCTCGAGGGCGCCGAGGCGCTGCTCGTCCTCCTCGGGGGGCGGCTCAACGCCTCGATGAAAGCCCGGAGACGCTCCTGAGCGTGGTGAGGTCCAGCGGCGTGAAGCGCGTCGTCCTGGTGTCCTCGCAGCTCGTCGGAACCCGTCCCGACGCCGTCTCGTACGGCCGCCTGCGCCGGTTCGAGGAGGCCGTCCGGCAGTCCGGCCTCGAGTGGGACGTCCTGCGCCCGGGCGGCTTCGCCTCCAACGCCTTCGCGTGGGCAAAGTCCGTGCGCACCCGGCGCACGATCGCGGCGCCCTTCGCCGACGTCGCCCTCCCCCTCGTCGACCCCGCCGACATCGCCGCGGCGGCGGACGTCCTCCTGCGCGACGGCGGACACTCCGGCGGCGTCCACGAACTGACCGGGCCGGAGGCCATCACGCCGCGCCGGCAGGCCGAGGAGATCACCCGGGTCCTGGGCGAACCCGTCGACTTCGTCGAACTGACCCGTGAGCAGGCGCGGGAGGACATACTGCAGTTCATGCCCGAGCCCGTCGTGGAGGGCATGCTGCAGTTCATGCCCGAGCCCGTCGTGGAGGGCACGCTCGACGTCCTGGGCAGGCCGCAGCCGCGCGAGCAGCGGGTGAGCCCGGCCGTCGAGCGGCTGGTCGGCCGCCCGGCGCGCCCCTTCGGCGCGTGGGCGGCGCGCAACATCGCGGCCTTCAAGTGACCTGGGCCCGCGTCACGGACCGCGCCGGCCGCGTGTCCGCCGGCATGCACGCGGCCGGCACGTCCGGACTCCGCGGACCGGCGACCCGCGTCCGCCCCGTGGCGTCCCCGCCGTGGGGCGCTCCCCCGGCACGCCGCACCGCGGCAGACGCCCCATGAAATAGCTCACATGGTGGACCGGCGGCCCTCCCCGGACCGCGCGACGCCCCACGAATGCCGGTACACGAGGAACGGGCCCCTGCCGTGACTTCCGTCACCTGCAGAGACCCGTTCACTCGGTTTCTCTGTGCGCGAGGGGGGAGTTGAACCCCCACGCCCTTGCGGGCACTGGAACCTGAATCCAGCGCGTCTGCCTATTCCGCCACCCGCGCATTGGGTGTGTCCTCGGGCCGCGTCCCCGTGGGGCCCGGCGCCTTCCGACACCCAGAACATTAGCACGCCGTCCGGGGTGGGTTCACATCCCTTTCCCCCGCCCCCCGCGCCCACCTGCCCCTTTCCCGCTCCCACCCGCCCTGATCAGCGCTTCCGCCCGGAGGCCGGCCTCCCCCGTTCCCGGTCGGGCGCCGTCCCCTCGACGGCGGGCCCCCTCACGCGCCGACTCAACCCCGCACCGGTGGCCCCCGTCTTCCCGGGAGCCGGTCGGAGTCCGCAGCCGGGTGCGGGACACTGGTCTGTGGCCCCCTCTACGATCCATGGCAGAACCACGTGCACCAGCACGGCCGGAGGAGTTCGAAGAAGGGCCCCGGAGGGAACTTCGTCAGGCGTCGACACCCGTCGGCCGGGCGGACAGGGGGAACCAGTCGATCGACCCGCGCGTGGATACGATCAGTAAGCAGTACCAGGTAAACAGTGCACGACACGGTGCGCGGCGCAGTACACAGGACGGCAGCGACGGAGGAGGTGCCCCATGGGAGTCCTGAAGAAATTCGAGCAGCGTCTCGAAGGTCTGGTCAACGGCACCTTCGCCAAGGTGTTCAAGTCCGAGGTGCAGCCCGTGGAGATCGCGGGAGCGCTCCAGCGGGAGTGCGACAACAACGCCACCATCTGGAACCGCGACCGCACCGTCGTCCCCAACGACTTCATCGTCGAGCTGAGCACCCCGGACTTCGAACGGCTCAGTCCGTACTCCGGCCAGCTCGGCGACGAGCTCGCCGGCATGGTGCGCGACTACGCCAAGCAGCAGCGCTACACCTTCATGGGCCCCATCAAGGTGCACCTGGAGAAGGCCGAGGACCTCGACACCGGTCTGTACCGGGTGCGCAGCCGCACCCTCGCCTCCTCCGCCAGCCAGGCGCCCGCGGGCCCCGGCGCCGCCCCGCCGGCCGGCCGCCCCGGCGGCTACGGCTACCCGCCGGCCGCCCCCGCGGGTGCCCCGCCCATGCCGGCCGCGCCGCCCCCCGGTGCCCGGCCCGGCGGCTACGGCTATCCGCCGGCCGCGGGCGTCCAGCGCCCCCCCGCCGCACCCGGCGGGCGCACGCGCCACTGGATCGAGATCAACGGCACCCGCCACCAGATCTCCCGCGCCACGCTGGTGCTGGGCCGCAGCACCGACGCCGACGTGCGGATCGACGACCCCGGCGTCTCCCGCCGGCACTGCGAGATCCGGACCGGAACGCCCTCGACGATCCAGGATCTCGGATCCACCAACGGCATCGTGGTGGACGGGCAGCACACCACCCGCGCTACGCTCCGCGACGGCTCGCGGATCGTCGTGGGCAGCACCACCGTTATCTATAGGCAAGCCGAAGGGTGAAGCGGGGGCAATGTCAGAGCTGACCCTCACGGTCATGCGGCTGGGTTTCCTGGCCGTTCTGTGGCTGTTCGTGATCATGGCCATGCAGGTCATCCGGAGTGACCTGTTCGGCACCCGCATCACCCAGCGCGGAGCACGGCGGGACGCCGGCCGGCCGCAGCAGGCCGCCCGGCAGGCGCCTCCGCCGCAGCGCCAGCAGTCCGGCGGCCGCCGCGGCCGGAACACCCCCACCAAGCTGGTCGTGACCGAGGGCACCCTCACCGGCACCACCGTCGCGCTCCAGGGCCAGACCATCACCCTGGGCCGGGCTCACGACAGCACCATCGTGCTGGACGACGACTACGCCTCCAGCCGCCATGCCAGGATCTACCCGGACCACGACGGCCAGTGGATCGTCGAGGACCTGGGCTCCACGAACGGCACCTACCTGGACCGGACCCGGCTGACGACCCCCACGCCAATTTCGCTGGGTGCGCCGATCCGCATCGGCAAGACCGTCATCGAGCTGCGGAAGTAGTACGACAATGAGCGAGCGGAGCGAGCACGCAGTGGGGGCGCCCCCTCGGGGTCCCGGCGCGCTCCCGACCGGAGGGTGGGCAGTGTGGCTCGACACGACCGGCTGTACCCGGAGCCGACAGGCGAGGTGCGCATGAGTCTGTCCCTGCGCTTCGCCGCCGGATCGCACAAGGGGATGATCCGGGAGGGCAACGAGGACTCCGGTTACGCCGGTCCGCGCCTGCTCGCCATCGCCGACGGCATGGGCGGCGCCGCGGCCGGGGAGGTCGCCTCCTCCGAGGCGATCTCCACCATCGTCGCGCTCGACGACGACGTCCCCGGCTCCGACCTGCTCACCTCGCTCGGCTCGGCCGTGCAGCGGGCCAACGACCAGCTGCGCATGATGGTCGAGGAGGACCCCCAGCTCGAGGGCATGGGCACCACCCTGACCGCCCTGCTGTGGACCGGCCAGCGCCTCGGCATGGTGCACGTCGGCGACTCCCGCGCCTACCTCCTGCGCGACGGCGTCCTCACCCAGATCACCCAGGACCACACCTGGGTGCAGCGCCTGGTCGACGAGGGCCGGATCACCGAGGAGGAGGCGACCACCCACCCCCAGCGGTCCCTGCTCATGCGGGCCCTCGGCAGCGGCGAACACGTCGAGCCCGACCTGTCCATCCGCGAGGTCCGGGCCGGCGACCGGTACCTGATCTGCTCCGACGGCCTGTCCGGTGTGGTCTCCCACCAGACCCTGGAGGAGGCCCTGGCCAGCTACCAGGGTCCCCAGGAGACCGTGCAGACCCTGATCGAGCTCGCGCTGCGCGGCGGCGGCCCCGACAACATCACCGTGATCGTCGCCGACGTCCTGGACCTCGACACCGGGGACACCCTCGCCGGGCAGCTGTCCGACACCCCGGTCGTGGTGGGCGCCGTCGCCGAGAACCAGAACCAGCAGCACGACAACGGCATCATGCAGACCCCGGCCGGACGCGCCGCCGGCCTCGGCCGCCGGCGCCGGGAGGGGGGCGGCGGCGAGTTCGGGCCGCCCGGCAGCGGTGACGTCACCGGGTTCATCCCCACCGACGGCTTCGACTACGGCGACGACGACTTCGTCAAACCCCGCAAGGGCCGCAAGTGGCTCAAGAGGTCCGTCTACAGCCTGCTCGCCCTCGCCGTCGTCGGCGGCGGCCTGTACGGCGGCTGGCGCTGGACGCAGACGCAGTACTACGTCGGCACCAAGGGCGAGCACGTCGCGCTGTACCGGGGCATCAGCCAGGACCTGGCCTGGGTGTCGTTGTCGAAGGTGGTCAAGGACCACCCCGAGATCGAACTCAAGTACCTGCCCCCCTACCAGCGCAAGCTGGTCGAGGCGACCATCGCCGAGGGCGACCTCCAGGGCGCCCGCGCGAAGATCGAGGAACTGTCCGTCCAGGCCTCCGCGTGCAGGAAGCAGGCCGAGCGGCGCACCGCCGAGAGCGAGAGCAACGCCAAGACCGGCGAGGGCGAGGCAGGAGGCACCACGGGAACCACACCCGCCTCCTTCACGTCCAAGGCCTCGCCGACGCCGGACCCCTCGGGCTCGACGCAGGCCCCGCAGCAGTCCACGTCCCCGTCCACCACCGCACCCACCCCCAACCCCGGCCCCAGCCTCTCGGAGGAAGAGCAGAAGGTCGTCTCGCTGTGCGGTAAGCAGTAGGCAAGCCGTGAGAGGCCCTGTCACACGATGAGCAGTACAACCAACCCGTCGCCGCAGCACACGTCCACGATCGGTGCGATCGGCGCGCCCAGCCGCCGCAACACCGAACTCGCGCTGCTGGTCTTCGCCGTGGTCATCCCGGTCTTCGCCTACGCCAACGTCGGTCTGGCCATCGACGGCTCCGTCCCCTCCGGGCTGCTCGCCTACGGGCTGGGGCTCGGCCTGCTGGCGGGGGTCGGGCACCTCGTGGTGCGGAAGTTCGCCCCGTACGCGGATCCGCTGCTGCTGCCGCTGGCCACCCTGCTCAACGGCCTCGGCCTCGTCGCCATCTGGCGGCTCGACCAGTCCGAGCTGCTGCAGTCGATCCACCAGGCGGGCACGGCCGCGCCCCGGCAGCTGATGTACACCGCGATGGGCATCGCCCTGTTCGTCGCCGTGCTGTTCTTCCTCAAGGACCACCGCGTCCTGCAGCGCTACACCTACATCTCCATGGTCGGCGCGCTGTTCCTGCTGCTGCTGCCGCTGGTGCCCGGTCTCGGCCAGAACATCTACGGCGCCAAGATCTGGATCAAGGTCGGCAGCTTCTCCATCCAGCCCGGCGAGTTCGCCAAGATCGTCCTCGCGGTCTTCTTCGCCGGCTACCTGATGGTGAAGCGTGACGCGCTCGCGCTGGCCAGCCGCCGCTTCATGGGCCTGTACCTGCCGCGCGGCCGCGACCTCGGCCCGATCCTCGTCGTCTGGGCGATCTCGATCCTCATCCTGGTCTTCGAGACCGACCTCGGCACCTCGCTGCTGTTCTTCGGCATGTTCGTGATCATGCTGTACGTCGCCACCGAGCGGACCAGCTGGATCGTCTTCGGCCTGCTGATGTCCGCGGTCGGCGCCGTCGGCGTGGCCTCCTTCGAACCGCACATCCAGCAGCGTGTCGACGCCTGGCTCGACCCGATGAGGGAGTACACGCTCTCCCGCGAGGGCATCGCCGGCCACTCCGAGCAGGCCATGCAGGCCCTGTGGGCCTTCGGCTCCGGCGGCACCCTGGGCACCGGCTGGGGCCAGGGCCACTCCGACCTCATCCGCTTCGCCGCCAACTCCGACTTCATCCTCGCCACCTTCGGCGAGGAGCTCGGCCTGGCCGGCGTCATGGCGCTGCTCCTGCTCTACGCGCTGATCGTGGAACGTGGCGTGCGCACCGCCCTCGCCGCCCGCGACCCGTTCGGCAAGCTGCTCGCCATCGGCCTGTCCGGCGCCTTCGCGCTCCAGGTCTTCGTCGTCGCCGGCGGCGTCATGGGCCTGATCCCGCTGACCGGTATGACGATGCCCTTCCTGGCGTACGGAGGGTCCTCCGTCATCGCCAACTGGGCGCTGATCGGCATCCTGCTCAGAATCAGCGACACCGCCCGACGCCCGGCGCCCGCTCCCGCCAATCCCGACGCCGAGATGACCCAGGTGGTCCGCCCGTGAACAAGCCCCTGCGCCGGATCGCGATCTTCTGTGGCCTGCTCATGCTCACCCTGCTGATCCGGGACAACTGGCTCCAGTACGTCAAGGCCGACGAGCTGAGGACCGACGAGCACAACCGCCGCGTCGCCATCGAGCGGTACGCCTCACCGCGCGGCGACATCATCGTCGGCGGCGAGCCCATCACCGGGCACACGACCACCGACGGCGACTTCAAGTACAAGCGCACCTACAAGGACGGCGCCATGTGGGCGCCGGTCACCGGCTTCGTCTCGCAGGCCTTCGGCGCCAACCAGCTGGAGTCCATCGAGGACGGGATCCTCACCGGCAACGACGACCGTCTCTTCTTCCGCAACACGCTCGACATGCTGACGGGCAAGAACAAGGAAGGCGGCAACGTCGTCACCACGCTCAACGCCGCCGCGCAGAAGGCCGCCTACGACGGTCTGAAGAAGCAGGGCGGCAAGGGCTCCGTCGTCGCCATCGAGCCGTCCACCGGCAAGATCCTGGCGCTGGCCTCCTTCCCCTCCTACGACCCGTCCACCATCGCCGGTGACGACGCCTCGGACGCCAAGGCGTGGAAGAGTCTCCAGAAGGAGAACAACCCCGACGACCCGATGCTCAACCGGGCCCTGCGCGAGGTCTACCCCCCCGGCTCCACCTTCAAGGTCCTCACCGCGGCCGCCGCGCTGGAGAACGGGCTCTACACGGAAGCGGACCAGAAGACGGAGACGCCCCTGCCGTGGATCATGCCGGGCACCAGGACCCCGCTGAAGAACGACGGCGACCTCCCCTGCGAGAACGCCAGCCTGCGCGAGGCGCTGCGCGTGTCCTGCAACACCGTCTTCGGCAAGATCGGTTCCGACCTCGGCAACGACAAGATGCTGGAGATGGCCAAGAAGTTCGGCTTCACCGAGGAGCAGTTCACCCCGGTCCGCTCCAGCGCCTCGGTCTTCTCCGACGACATGGAGCCCTCGCAGGTCGCGCTCTCCTCCATCGGCCAGTTCAACACCGCCGCGACCCCGCTGCAGATGGCCATGGTCACCGCGGCCATCGCCAACGACGGCACGCTGATGAAGCCGTACATGGTCGACACGCTCCAGGACCCGAGCTTCAACCCCATCGAGAAGACGGACCCGGAGGAGATGAGCCGGCCGATGTCGGCGAAGAACGCCCAGATCCTCCAGTCGATGATGGAGACGGTCGTCGAGGAGGGCACGGGAAGCAAGGCGCGCATCTCCGGCGTCACCGTGGGCGGCAAGACCGGTACCGCCCAGCACGGCGTGGACAACAAGGAGAACCCCTACGCCTGGTTCATCTCCTACGCCAAGAACGCCGACGGCAGCTCGCCGGTGGCCGTCGCGGTCGTCATCGAGGACGAGAACGCCGTGCGGGGTGACATCTCCGGTGGCGGCCTCGCGGCACCGATCGCCAAGAACGTGATGGAGGCGGTCATCAAGGGCAAGCAGTGAGCCCGGTCACGTCTGCTTCACATCGGTGCACGTTGCGGTACCGGTCCTGTATCGGCTGACGCACTTGACCAGGTCGCACAAAAAGAGCCGGGTACCGTAGGCCCGGACTGCAGCCTCCGGCGGCACGCGTGTGTCGCCCGGGACCGACGGAGAGGGCTGGTAGGTAGCTATGGAAGAGCCGCGTCGCCTCGGCGGCCGGTACGAACTGGGCCAGGTGCTCGGCCGCGGTGGCATGGCGGAGGTCTACCTCGCGCATGACACCCGTCTCGGCCGCACCGTGGCGGTGAAGACGCTGCGCGCCGACCTGGCGCGCGACCCGTCCTTCCAGGCCCGGTTCCGCCGGGAGGCCCAGTCGGCCGCCTCGCTCAACCATCCCGCGATCGTCGCGGTCTACGACACGGGCGAGGACTACATCGACGGGGTCTCCATCCCGTACATCGTCATGGAGTACGTCGACGGCTCCACGCTCCGTGAGCTCCTGCACAGCGGCCGCAAGCTGCTGCCGGAGCGGTCCATGGAGATGACCATCGGCATCCTCCAGGCCCTGGAGTACTCGCACAGGGCCGGCATCGTCCACCGCGACATCAAGCCGGCCAACGTCATGCTGACGCGCAACGGCCAGGTCAAGGTGATGGACTTCGGCATCGCCCGCGCGATGGGTGACGCCGGCATGACGATGACGCAGACCGCCGCCGTCATCGGCACCGCCCAGTACCTCTCGCCGGAGCAGGCCAAGGGCGAGCAGGTCGACGCGCGCTCCGACCTGTACTCCACCGGCTGCCTGCTGTACGAGCTGCTGACCGTCCGCCCGCCCTTCGTGGGCGACTCGCCGGTCGCGGTCGCCTACCAGCACGTGCGCGAGGAACCGCAGGCGCCGAGCGTCTTCGACCCCGAGATCACGCCCGAGATGGACGCGATCGTGTTGAAAGCGCTGGTCAAGGACCCCGACTACCGGTACCAGTCGGCCGACGAGATGCGCGCCGACATCGAGGCCTGTCTCGACGGCCAGCCGGTCGCGGCCACCGCGGCGATGGGCGCCGCGGGCTACGGCGGCTACGGCGGCGACCAGGCGACGACGGCCCTGCGCTCGGACCCCGGTGCCGGCGCGGCCACCTCGATGCTGCCGCCCATGAACCCGGACGACGGCGGTTACGGCTACGACGACCGCCCCGACCGGCGCCGCCAGAGCCCGAAGAAGAACACCTCGACGATATTGCTGGTCCTGGCGGGTGTCCTGGTCCTGATCGGCGCGATCCTGATCGGCCGCTGGGCCTTCAGCGGCGACGGCGTGAGCAACGACGCCGTCGCGGTCCCGAACTTCGTGGGCGAGACGAAGGCGGACGCCCAGCAGGTCGCCGAGAACGGGGAGCTGCAGCTCTCCTTCGAGGAGAAGCCCTGCGAGGACCAGAGCAAGGGCAGGATCTGCTCCCAGAACCCGACCGCGGGGACCGAGGTCAAGAAGGGGGACACCGTCAACCTGGTGGTGTCCACCGGGGCCCCGAAGGTGGCGGTGCCGAGTGTGATCGGCCTCGGCCTGGACGACGCCAGGGCCAAGCTGGAGGGCGACGACTACCAGCTCAAGGTCGAGACGGAGACCCGGGAGTCCTCGGAGGAGCCGAACAGCGTCCTCGACCAGAACCCGCCCTCCGGCAAGGAGGTGGAGAAGGGTTCCACGATCACCCTGGTGATCGCCAAGGCGGAGGCCAGGTCCACCGTCCCGGACGTCATCGGCAAGTCCTGTGACGAGGCCAGGGCCCAGATGTCGGCCAACAACCTGGTGGGCAACTGCACCGAGCAGGAGACCGACGACCCGAACCAGGTCGGCAAGGTCATCTCGACCACGCCGAGCGCCAACTCCCCGGCCGACAAGGGCTCCCAGGTCCAGATCGTCGTCGGCAAGGCCAAGGAGAACCAGCAGGTCACGGTCCCGAACGTCATCGGCCAGCCCCTCAAGGAGGCCCGCAGGCTGATCGAGGAGGCCGGGCTCGCCGTCGGCAGCGTCGACGGTTCCCAGGACGAGAACTCCCGCGTCATCGTCGCCGACCCGGGCCAGGGCAACCCGGTCGACCGGGGGACCGTGGTCAACCTGGTCACCGTGGGCCCGGGCGGCGGCGACAACGGCGGCAACAACGGCGGCGGCTTCTTCGGCGGCCTGCCGGGCGGCCGCGGGGACGGCTGACCGCCCGGACCCGGTACGCCAGGAGCCCCGGCACCCTCTCTCCAGAGGGTGCCGGGGCTCCTTCGTGGGGCCGTCCCGGATCATTCACGGGGGCCGTCCCGGACCACCCGTCCCCGCTCGCGCCCAGGCCTTCGCGCGCCGCCGTGGGACGCCGGGTGCCGGGCCCGCGCGTCGTGTGCCCGTCCGGCGGAAGAAGGGCCCGGAGCCGCGACCGGGCCTGCGTCCCCGTGGGCGTCGCGGCTCCGGGCCCCTCCCCTGGCCGGGGCCGGCCGCCCGGCCAGGAGGCGGTCAGCGCAGTTCCGCGGGCGGCGTCCGCTCGTCGTCCACCTTCTCCGTGCGGACCAGTTCGCCCCAGACGATGTAGCGGTACTTGCTGGTGAACACCGGCGTGCAGGTGGTCAGCGTGATGTAGTGGCCGGCCTCCTTCTTCCCGGACTCCTCCGGGACCGGGGCGAGGACGTCGACGTTGTACTTCGAGGTCTCGGGGAGGATGCCGTAGACCTTGTAGACGTACCACGTGTCCTTCGTCTCGAAGACGATCGGGTCGCCCTTCTCGATCTTGTGGATGCCGTGGAACTTGGCCCCGTGGCCGTCCCGGTGGGCCGCGAGCGAGAAGTTGCCCTTCTTGCCGGAGGTCGGCAGGGTCGCCTTGACGGGGTCGGTGTAGTAGCCGGCGACGCCGTCGTTGAGGACCTCCATCGACGTGCCCTTCTCGACGAGGATCTCGTCCCCGGCCATGGTGGGCACGTGGAGGAAGCCGATGCCGTCCTTGCTGTCGAAGGAGACCGGCCCCCCGCCGCCGTCGGACTCCCGGTTCCAGGAGTCACGGACCTTGTCCGCCTGCTCGCCCGCCGCGCGGTCGGCGACGACGTTCGTCCACCACAGCGAGTAGGCGACGAACAGGCCCAGCACCAGCCCCGCGGTGATGAGGAGTTCCCCGAAGACGCTGACCACGGCCGCCACCGGGCTCGTGCGGCGGCGTGCCGCGGGCGGCGGTGGCGCGGGCCCGTCGGTGTGCTGTCCGGTGTCGTCGGCGGTCGCTGCCACGTTTCCTCTGCCCTTACCTGACGAGCGCATCCGGCTTGCCCTTGCTGCGCGGCCGTTCCTCGTCCATCTTGCCCCAGACGATCATGCGGTACTTGCTGGTGAACTCCGGCGTGCAGGTGGTCAGCGTGATGTAGCGGCCGGGTTCCTCGAAGCCCGATCCCTTCGGGACCGGCTCGAGGACGCTGATGTTGCTCGGTGAGGTCACCGGCAGGATCGACGCCATCTTGTAGACGAAGTACGTGTCCTGCGTCTCCACGACGATCGGATCGCCCGGCTCCAGCCGGTTGATGTACCGGAACGGCTCACCGTGCGTGTTCCGGTGGCCCGCCAGCCCGAAGTTGCCGGTCTTCGCGTCCGGCATCGCCGTCTTCAGCGCGCCCTCCGCGTAGTGGCCCACCATGCCCCGGTCGAGCACCTTCTTGCTGTCGATGCCCTCGGCGATCGGTACCACCACGTCCAGCTTCGGGATGTGCAGCAGCGCGAACCCCTGCCCCGGCTGGAAGGCCCCCGGATTGCGCTTGCCGTTCGCCCAGTCGCTCTGGAGGTCGCTGACCTCCTTGCCGGCCTGTGCCTGTGCCCGCACGTTCGTCCACCACAGCTGGTAGGTGACGAACAGCAGCATCAGCACGCCGGTGGTGATGAACACCTCGCCTATCGCGCGGCTCGCGACGACCGCGGGGCTCGCCCGGCGGGCCCGGGCCCGCCGGCGCGCCTCCGTCCGCGACAGCGGCGCGTCCGAGGGCCCCTCAGGGGCCCTCGCCGCCCTCGCGGTGCCCCCCGAAGCCCCCTCGGTCCTGCGGGAGCCTCCACGCCGCCCCTGACGCCGCTTCGCGGCCTTCCTGCGGGCCGCCCGGCCCCCCGGAGCCGCCGTGGGCTCCTCGCGGGTCTCGCGGGCCGAGCGCTCCGGTGCCCCGGGGGGGCCGGGCGGACCGGGGATCCGCAGCGCCACCGTCTCCTCGTCGACGGGCGGCAGGTGAGCGGTGCCGTCGGCGGCACCGTCGTGGAGGTCCGGCGGAGCGCCGGTGCCGTGGTGGTCCTGCGGGGCGCCGACGCCGTAGGGGTCCTGCGGGACGCCGTCGTACCAGCCGTCCCCGAACGTGCCGGGCGCCCCGTACGGCTGCTGCCCGTACGGGGTCCCGTGCTCGCCGCCGACGCCGTGTCCCGGGTGGTCCGTGAAGGACTCCCCGTATCCGGCGCCGGACTCGCGCTCGGGGCGCAGCGCGGTCACGCCGTGGCCCTGCCCACCACCGGGGCGAGCCCCGCCGATCTCGCCACCGCGTCCTCGTCACCGCACTCCGTCAGCCAGTTGGCCAGCATCCGGTGCCCGTGCTCGGTCAGCACCGACTCCGGATGGAACTGCACGCCCTCCACCGGGAGCTCACGGTGCCTCAGGCCCATCACGATGCCGTCCGGCGTCCTGGCCGTGACCTCCAGCTCCGCGGGCACGGTGGCCGGTTCGGCGGCCAGCGAGTGGTAGCGGGTCGCCGTGAAGGGGGAGGGCAGACCGGCGAAGACGCCCCGGCCCGTGTGCTCGACCGGCGAGGTCTTGCCGTGCAGCGGCTCGGGCGCGCGGTCCACCACCCCGCCGTACGCCACCTGCATCGACTGCATGCCGAGACAGACCCCGAAGACCGGCACCCCGGTCGACGCGCAGTGCCGCACCATGTCCACGCAGACACCGGCCTCCTCGGGCGTGCCGGGTCCGGGGGACAGCAGCACACCGTCGAAGCCCTCCCGGGCGTGCGCCGTCGACACCTCGTCGTTGCGCAGCACCTCGCATGCGGCACCCAGCTGGTACAGGTACTGGACCAGGTTGAAGACGAAGCTGTCGTAGTTGTCCACGACGAGAATGCGCGCGCTCACTGGTTGTCCACCGTCACATCGTTGAAGGGCAGCAGCGGCTCGGCCCACGGGAAGACGTACTGGAAGAGGAGGTAGACCACGGCGGTGACCAGCACGAGTGAGATGAGCGCCTTCACCCATCCGTTCCCCGGCAGATGCCGCCAGATCCAGCTGTACATGCCGTCCCTTCCGTCGCGCCACGGCACCAGACCCACGCCGTGGCCACCAGACTAGCGGCGCGGCGCCTCCGGTTCCCCGGTGTCCACAGGCTGTGTACGGACCGGACGGGCCGGGTGCGTGCACCCGGGAGTACGCGGCGCGGGGGCGATCGCCTCGATTCCCGCGGCCGCGGTCTCCCGCGGCTCCCCCGCCGCTACCCGACGGGCTCCGCGTGGTGCAGGTCCACCGTGCCCGAGTAGCCGGGCAGCGTCACCCTCCCGTTGTCCTCGACCTTCCAGCCGAGCCCGTAGACATTGACGTACACCATGTAGTTCTGGATCGCCGGGGAGGCCGTGAGCGCCTTCCTCAGCTTCTCCGGATCGCCGACCGCCGTGATCTTGTACGGCGGCGAGTAGACGCGGCCCTGGAGGATCAGGGTGTTGCCCACGCAGCGCACCGCGCTGGTGGAGATCAGCCGCTGGTCCATGACCTTGATGCCCTCGGCCCCGCCCTGCCACATCGCGTTCACCACGGCCTGGAGGTCCTGCTGGTGGATGACCAGGTAGTCGGGCTGCGGTTCGGGGTAGCCGGGGAGCCTCGCGGTGGCGTCCGGCGGGGCGTCGTTGAGCGTGACCGTGATCGCCTCGCCCTCGAGTTCCCGTGTGCCCGCGCGCTTCTCCAGGTCGGCGAGCCTGTCGTCCTCCGCCCGGGTGCTGCCGTCGTCGCGCTCGGCGAGGGCCTCCACCTCCTCGCGCAGCGCGCTGTTGGACTCCTCCAGCTCGCCGTTCTCGCGGCTGCGCTCGTGGATCAGGTCGGACAGCCTCAGCAGCGAGGCGTCCGTGCGGATGTCGGTGCCCCTGGCCGTGTGGAAACTGGTGAAGAAGATGAGCCCCGCGAGCGCGAAGACCCCCGCGGTGAGGACGCGCACGGGCCGGAAACGGTGTCGGCGGACAGGGCTGGATTCCGTCCCGGGGAAGTCGGCAGAATTGCTCAACGTACCCTTATCTCCTTCGGCGCCGCGGAAGCACTACGCTAACGGACGCCCGGGGGAGCGCTCAGAGTCCCCTTGTACGCTGCTCCGAGGCCGACCCAGTTCCCTGCGCGGCCACGCAGCGCATCGACAGGAGAGACCCTCGTGCCGAAGTCACGTATCCGCAAGAAGGCCGACTACACGCCGCCGCCGGCGAAGCAGACGACCGCTCTCAAGCTGACCAACCGCGCCTGGGTCGCGCCGGTGATGCTGGCCCTGTTCCTCATCGGGCTGGCCTGGATCGTCGTCTTCTACGTCACCGACGGCTCGCTGCCCCTCGACACCCTGGGCAACTGGAACATCGTGGTGGGCTTCGGCTTCATCGCCGCCGGGTTCGGCGTCTCGACGCAGTGGAAGTAGGGCACGCCGTGCGGTGAGCACGGCTCCGCCCGGTGCTGTCCACAAGCCCTGGACAGAGCCGTCCACAGGCTCTGGACAGGGCTGTCCACTAAGTTATCCACAGGGTTTTCCACATGGGGAAATCAAACCCCGATCTGTGGATAACTCATCAGAGGCTGACGCCGGTACGACAAGACCACCGGCAACCGAAAGTTTGTTCGCCAACCGCCTGACCTGCACAAATCAAGGTCGGCCGCGATGCACACCACGGCCTCCGCACACTGTGCACAAGATTCAGCACCCACTGTGGACAACTTTGACGCTCAGGTGAGCTGCGCCGTCCTCGACAGGACCAGCACCACGACCACGACCAGTACCAGTGCACAGGTGCCGTACTGGACCAGCGCCCTCCGCCGGCGCGGGGCGTGGACCATGGCGTAACCGATCACGACGCCGGCGACGAGCCCCCCGATGTGAGCCTGCCAGGCGATGTTGAAGCCCGGGGCGAAGGTGAAGATCAGGTTGATCACCAGCAGGGCGACGATCGGACGCATGTCGTAGTCGAGGCGGCGCATCAGTACGGCCATCGCGCCGAAGAGGCCGAAGACGGCCCCGGAGGCACCGAGCGTGGCCGTGGTCCCGGAGGACAGCAGATACGTCAGCGCACCGCCCGCCAGCCCGGAGACCAGGTAGAGCGCGAGGTAGCGCGCACGGCCGAGGGCCTGCTCGAGCGGTCCGCCGAGCCACCACAGGCCGAGCATGTTGAAGGCGACGTGCCAGATCTCCTCGTGCGTGAACATCGAGGTGAACAAGCGGTACCACTCACCGTCGGCCACCCCCTCGGCGGGCAGGAACGGCGCCGGCGGCCAGACTCCGACGAGGTACAGGTCACGCAGGAGCGAGGGCCTGACCTGCACGGCGAGGAACACCGCGAGATTGATCCCGAGAAGGACCTTCGTGACCAGCCGGGGGTCGGCGGCGACGGTGCCGCCGGCGATCGTGCGGGGCAGGGAGGCCGTGGGCGCGTGTCCCGTGCCCGAGCCGGTGCGGACGCACTCCGGGCACTGGAAGCCGACCGCGGCGTCGACCATGCACTCGGGGCAGATCGGGCGCTCGCAGCGGGTGCAGCGAACGCCGGTCTCGCGGTCCGGGTGGCGATAGCAGACGGGGACGCTCCGGGCGTCCTGCGGACTGCCGGCGGCCTGGTCGTCCATGGGCACCCCTCGATCGTGTGGAAAAGCCCCGCCCCGCCCATCCTTACGGATGGGCGGGGCGATTGGTTCCCCTCCGCGGACTCCCGCGCTTCGGGGACGAGGTGCTCAGCCCTCGCGGATCTCGACCGACTCGATCACGACGTCGTTCAGCGGACGGTCGGTGCGCGGGTTGGTCTGCGTGGAGGCGATGGTGTCCACGACCTTCTGGCTGGCGGCGTCGGCCACCTCGCCGAAGATGGTGTGCTTGCGGTTCAGCCATGCCGTCGGGGCGACGGTGATGAAGAACTGCGAGCCGTTGGTGCCCGGGCCGGCGTTGGCCATCGCCAGCAGGTAGGGCTTGTCGAAGCGCAGGTCCGGGTGGAACTCGTCCTCGAACTGGTAGCCGGGACCGCCGGTGCCGTTGCCCAGCGGGTCACCGCCCTGGATCATGAAACCGCTGATCACCCGGTGGAAGACCGTGCCGTCGTAGAGCTTGTCCGTGGACTTCGCACCGGTCTGCGGGTGGGTCCACTCCCGCTCGCCCTTGGCGAGCTCGACGAAGTTCTTGACCGTGATCGGCGCCTGGTTCGGGAAGAGCCGAACCTCGATGTCGCCGTGATTGGTCTTCAGGGTGGCGTAGAGCTGCTCAGCCACGATGTGCCTTCCGTTGTCTTTCCGTGACTCCCCGATCCTCGCACGGACGGGGCGCGCAGTCGTCCGTCGCCCGCCCGCCCAGGGGCGGCCCAGCTGTTCCGCTTGCGGACGAACCGGCCGGGTACTCCCGTGGCGGGGGCACACGGCGGCGCACCCGTGGCAGGGCCGGCACCGGGTTTCCGGTGCACCGGATCCGTCCGCCACCGCACTCGGTGCCACCACTGATCGGCCTCGACGGCACCCGGATGCCCGTCCGCGCATGCCCCGCGGCGCCGCGGCAGGCATGATCCGTAAAAGGGTGGAAAGTCGAAATACCGTACGCCACCGAGGAGGAGGAACCCGTGACCCGCATCGACAGCGTGCGCGCCGCGACCGGTTCGGCGAAGGAGAGCGTGCTGCACGCCGCGGACGTGGTGGCGCCCTACGCCGACTCGGCCAAGGTCAGGGCCGCGCACTACGCACAGGAGGCACGCGTACGGCTGGCGCCCAAGGTGACGCAGGCCGCCGGGCAGGCCCGCGCCCAGTACGGCGCCTATGTGCAGCCGTACCTGGAACAGGCCCGGACGCACGTGCCGCCGAAGTTCGACCATGCCGCCCACGAGGCCGCCGTCCGCACCCGCAAGGTCGCCCGGCAGACGGCGGAGTACTCCCGGCCGAAGATCGAGCAGGCGCTGGCCGTGGCCGTGCCCGCCAAGGAGGAGGCCGCGGCCCGCAGTGCCGCCGCCCTGGCCGCGCTGCGCAGCCAGGTCACGGCCCAGCAGATCCAGAAGCTGGCCCGCAAGCAGCAGCGGCGGGCCCGGGCCGGCCGGGCCGCGAAGACGCTCCTGGTCGTGGGCGCCGTCGCAGGAGGCGTCTTCGCCGCCTGGAAGTGGTGGGACAAGCAGGCCAACCCGGACTGGCTGGTGGAACCGCCGAACGCCACGGACGTCTCGGAGTCGGCCACGCTGACGTCGGTGGACGGCAGCGGCGAGTCCACGCTCGACCCCGAGGTCGAGGCGAAGGCGGCCGAGGAGGAACCCCCCGGGAACGACGACCGGCCCTGACACACGGCTGTGACGGCAGCGGGGGGGGGGGGGGGGGGGGGGGGGGGGGGGGGGGGGGGGGGGGGGGGGGGGGGGGGGGGGGGGGGGGGGGGGGGGGGGGGGGGGGGGGGGG
>NZ_JBVITR010000022.1:67703-96493 GCF_055574875.1 Streptomyces sp. NPDC034670 | reverse complement strand
ACCCGCGCCGCATCGAGGACAGAGCCGTGGCGGAGCTGTCCGCCGAGATCACCGAACAGCTCCGAGGAGAGATCCGCCGTCATGGCCAGCACTGACACGACCGAGAAGGACGGGGGCGACCTCGCCGGGCTGGAGGCGGGACTCGACGCCCTGGAGACGGTGCAGACCGGCCGCAGGCCGTTGCGGCAGACCCTGGTGGAGAAGGTCCTCCCGCCGGTCGTCGCCGTCGCCCTGGTGCTGGGCGTGTGGCAGGCGCTGGTCTCCTTCCGGATCGTCGACGACCCGACCAAGCTGCCCCCGCCGTCGGCGGTGTGGGACGTCGTCCGCCAGGCCTGGCTCCAGGGCGAGCTGCTCGGCTACATCTGGACCAGCGTCTCGCGCGGCCTGCTCGGCTTCTTCCTCGCGCTGCTGATCGGCACCCCGCTCGGGCTGCTGGTGGCGCGGGTGAGGTTCGTGCGCGCGGCGATCGGCCCGATCCTGTCCGGCCTGCAGTCCCTGCCCTCGGTGGCGTGGGTGCCGCCGGCCGTGATCTGGCTGGGCCTGAACAACCAGATGATGTACGCGGTGATCCTGCTCGGCGCGGTCCCCTCGATCGCCAACGGCCTGGTCTCCGGCGTCGACCAGGTGCCCCCGCTGTTCCTGCGGGCCGGCCGCACGCTCGGCGCGACGGGGCTGAAGGGCACCTGGCACGTCGTCCTGCCGGCCGCGCTGCCCGGCTACGTGGCGGGCCTGAAGCAGGGCTGGGCGTTCTCCTGGCGCTCGCTGATGGCCGCGGAGATCATCGCGTCCTTCCCGGACCTCGGCGTGGGCCTGGGCCAGCTGCTGGAGAACGGCCGCAACGCCAGCGACATGGCCATGGTCTTCGAGGCCATCCTGCTGATCCTGACCGTCGGCATCGCCATCGACCTGCTGATCTTCAGTCCGCTGGAGCGGTGGGTGCTGCGCAGCCGCGGTCTGCTGGTGAAGGGCTGAGGCACACCATGCACCGTCCGCTCCGCTCCGTCCGCCCCGTTCTGGTCGTGGTCGCCCACGGCAGCCGCGACCCGCGGCACGCCGCGACCGTGCACGCCCTGGTGCGGCGGGTGCGGTCGCTGCGGCCGGGCCTGCGCGTGGAGACCGCCTTCCTGGACTTCAACGTGCCCTCGGTGCCGGCGGTGCTGGGGTCCCTGGACGCGGAGGGCGTCCGCGACGTGATCGCCCTCCCCCTGCTGCTGACCCGCGCCTTCCACGCCAAGGCGGACATCCCCGCGGTCCTGGCCCAGGCGCCGCCGCGGCTGCGCGTCCGCCAGGCCGAGGTGCTGGGCCCGTCCCCGCTCCTCCTCGCGGCCCTGGAGCGCCGGCTGTACGAGGCGGGCCTGACGCCCGCCGACAAGCCCTCGACCGGGGTCGTGCTGGCCTCGGCGGGGTCCACCGACCCGGAGGCGATCGCAGTGATCGCAGAAGTCGCGCGGGAGTGGCGGCGCACCGGTTGGTGTGCCGTGCGGCCTGCGTTCGCCTCCGCCTCCCTCCCCCGCACCGAGCGGGCCGTGCGCGAGCTGCACGCCCTCGGCTGCGCCCGCGTCGCCGTCGCCCCGTACGTCCTGGCTCCCGGCTTCCTGCCGGACCGCATCGCCCGGGGCGCGGCGGAGGCGGACGTCCTGGCGGACGTCCTGGGCCCGGCGCCGGAGGTGGCGCGGGTGCTGCTGGAGCGGTACGACGAGGCACGGACGCCGGCGCTCGCGGCGCTCGGGGCCTGATCCGCCGGACGGCCTCGCCGGAGCGCTCGGGACACGGCGGCCGGCCGCACGCTCCCCGCCCTCCGGCCGGGACAAGCGCTCCCCACCGACGAGGCGGGGGCACCGGCCTTCGGGCCGGTGCCCCCGCCGTTCGGGTCAACCGGAGGACCCGTCAGCGCCAGTCGGGCGGAATGTGACCCATCTGCTCGAGCACGTCCCACTGCGCCGGGCGGGCCGCGGGAACCGTCCACGGGGCGCCGACGGCCACCCAGTGGCCACGACGGGTGCGGATCGTACGCAGCCCCTCCCCCTCACCGGGTACTGCCGGAGTCCTGCGACGGGAGCGGGTGCCGGGGCCGGCGCGGGTGGGGCCCGCTCCGCCGGGCCCGGTCCTCAGGCGAAGGACAGGCCGCCCGTCCGGGTCCGCTTCAGCTCGAAGACGTCGGGGTCGGCGGCCAGGACCCGGAAGCTGTCGAAGAGTTCCGCCGCCCGCTCCCCGCGCGGGACGGCCCGCAGCACGGGACCGAACCACACCGTCCCGTCGACGTGGAGGGTGGGCGTCCCCACACAGGCGCCCGAGTCCGGTTCGGCGCCCGCCTCGTGGCTGCGGCGCACGGCGTCGTCGTACGCCGGGTCGTGCGCGGCGGCGGCCAGGTCGCCGGGCAGGCCGAGTTCGGCGAGGGACTCGGCGACCACCGCGTCGAAGTCCTGGATGCCGCGCTCATGGACGCGGGTGCCGAGGGCGGTGTACAGGTCGCGCAGCACCTTCTCGCCGTGCCGCTCGGCGGCGGCCACCGCCACCCGGACCGGGCCGATCGACCGGTCGACCAGGTCCCGGTACCAGTCGGGCAGGTCGTTGCCGAGGTTGTGCAGGAAGAGGCTCATCACGCGGAAGCGGAGGTCGAGGGGGCGTTCCCGTTCGACCTCCAGCAGCCAGCGGGAGGTGATCCACGCGAAGGGGCAGGCGGGGTCGAAGAAGCAGTCGACGCGGGTGGGTGCTCCGTGGGTCATGCCCCGACCGTATGCGCCGCGGGGGGACGGGGTCCCGGTCCACTTCGCCGCCCCGTCCCTGGTCCAGTCCCGGCGGTGCGCCGGTCAGTCCGCGGTTGACGCGGACGACGAGGGCGGGCGGGTGCCGGTCCGGTGAGGCGCGGTGAAGGGCCCGGCGGAACACCGCCGGGCCCTTCGCACCGGTTCCCTTCACCGCCCGGGCAGCTCCGCCTCGATCAGGTCGGCGGCCCTGCGGGTGCCGCCCTCCTCGGCCATGCCGGCCCGGACGTCCTTCAGCCTGCGGGCGACCTCCGGGTCGTCGACGAGGGCGAGGGCCGCGCTCCGCAGGGTCTCGGCACTCGCCTCGGCGGTGGGGACGTGCCGGGCGACGCCGAGCGCCTGGAGCATGTCGGCGTTGCCGAACTGGTCCACGGCCTGCGGCACGGCGATCATCGGCGTGGCGGTGGCCAGCCCCTCCTGGCTCCCGCCGGCCCCGGCGTGGGTGACGAACAGGTCGGCCTGCTTCAGGACCGCGAGCTGCGGCACCCAGGAGCGCACCTCGACGTTGGCCGGGACGTCGCCCAGTTCGGCCGGATCGACGTGGCGGCCGATCTGGAGCACCAGGTGCCAGCCGGGCAGGTCGCCGAACGCCCGGACGCACTCCCGGTAGAAGGCGGGCTGCTTGGTGAAGGACGAGCCGAGCGACACCAGCACGACCTTCTCGGCGCCGGCGGGCCGCCGCCACTCCCCCTCGGCCGTGCGGTCGCCCTGGCAGGCACCGACGAAGGAGTGCACGCGCTCGTCGACCCGGTCGGCGTTCGGCTGCAGCGCCTTGGGGATGAGGACGATCGAGCGGGCGGGGCGGCCCGTGAACGAGTCGGGGTGCTCGGTGATGCCGTTCTCCTCCAGCCAGGCGTGGAAGCGGGCGTAGTAGGCACGGCCCCGCTCGGTCTTCTTCGGCTCCTCCCACATCGGCTCGGCGACCTCCTGCTCGTACCCGTCCCAGGCGACGAGGTTCGGTGAGAGGGAGACCGCCGGCACGCCCCAGCGGTGGGCGAGCACGCGCGCCGGGTAGGAGGCGATGTCGTGCAGGACGAGGTCCGGGACGTCCCCCTCGTACGCCTCGACGAGCTGCGGGAGCGCCTGGACGGCGTCGTCGAGGAACGGCTCCACGTTGTCCAGCAGCGTGGTGCCCCAGGCCTCCGGATCGGCGTCGGGACCCGGCAGCGTGCTGTTCCACGGCTTGGGTTCGGCGCCCGTCTCGGCGACCTTCTCCGCGAAGAGCGGCGGGATCGCGTACGTCACCCGGTGCCCCCGCGCGACGAGCTCGCGGATCACCTCCAGGCTGGGGTTCACGTGGCCGTGCGCGGCGATGGAGAACATGGCGATGTGCGCGGGAGTGGTCATGCGCCGACCATAGACGAGACGAGACGTCTCGTGCAACTGGGAAGCGGTCACCGGGCCAGCACCTCGTGCAGCCGCAGCCACCCCTCCGGCGCCACCCGGCCCACCAGGACGTCCGGGTCCAGCCGTGCCGCCCGGAACGCGGCGTCCACCCGCCGCCGGGGACACGCCCGGCGCAGGGAGGCGTGCAGCGAGCCCCCGACCCCGGAGAAACCCAGGTCGACCAGGTGGTGCCAGCCGCTCGACGCGGCGGCGTCGAGCAGCGGGACACGGCGGCGCTCGATGCGCAGGACACCGGCGTCGACCCGCGGCACGGGCCGGAAGGAGCGCCGGTCGACCCGGGCGAGCAGCCGCCACTCGTAACGGGGCCAGGTCAGCACCGTCAGACGGGTCCAGCCGCCGTAGTCACCGGTGCGCTTGCGGGCGTACTCGAGCTGGGTGAGGAGGGTGGCGTCGGTGAGGCGGGGTGCGCGCAGGCACCAGTCGACGACGGCCGCGGTGCGGGAGAACGGCACGTTCCCGGCGACGGCGAACGGCGTGCGCGGCGGACGCGCGGCGAGGAAGTCGGCGCCGACGACGCGGACGTGGGGCGTGCCGGAGAAACGGTCGCGCAGCGCGGGCACGAGCCGCGGGTCGATCTCGTAGGCGTGCAGTTCCCGGCAGAGGGGGGCGAGGGTGTCGGTCAGCGCGCCCTTGCCCGCGCCGACTTCGAGCAGCAGGGGGGCGGGCCCGCCGTGCGGGACGGCGAGGCGGGCGAAACGGCGGGCGGCGGCGCGGTCGGCCAGGAAGTTCTGCGAGAGCGCGCGGGAGGTGGAGGTGGGGCGGGCCATGGCCTGCGGTCCTTGTCTTCCGTGAAGGGAAAAGGGCGGACGACGGCCCTGACCGGAAGACAGGAGAAGAAAGAGGAAAGGCAGGTGTGCGAGCGGCCGCTGCTCGGATCAGCGGGCGCGGTTCCCCGGACCGGTCAGGGCTCCGGGGCCGCGACGCATCCGGACGGACTGCGTGCAGCCCCGGCCGAGGCCGGAGTTGAAGATCGCGTTGAAAGCTCCCACGGCGAGGACGCTAGAGGCCTCCGTGCCGTCACGCAACGGGTTTTCCCGGCGGGGCGCCCGGTGTTTTCCGGATGGGCCCCGCACTCCGCACACCGCGCACCCTGCCCCACCTGTGCCAATGGGACACTGACCGGTGGACGGCCGGATCCGCGCGGTGTCCGCGCGCGAGGGGTCGCGAGGCCGGCCGCGCGCGGGACGGCCGGAAGGGCCGGACAGAGCCAGACGCGGACTGGCGCGGACGGATACGAACGGACACGGAGGCGGACGGATGGACGAGGCACGGGCGCGGGACGTACTGGCCGCTGCGGGCGTGCTGCCCGGTGCGGCACGGGACGCGCGGCTGCTCGCGCTCGGCGAGAACGCCGTGTTCACCGCCGGTGACCTGGTCGTCAAGGTGGGCCGGGACGCCGGGCTGCTGGAGGGGGCCCGCCGGGGACTGGCCGTCGCGGAGTGGCTGGCCGAGGCGGGGGTGCCGGCGGTCCGGGCGGCCGGACCGGAGGCACTGCTGGTCGAGGGCCACCCGGTGACCGTGTGGCACCGGCTGCCCGCACCGGTACGGCCCGCCGAGCCGCGGGACCTGGCCGCACTGCTGCGGCTCGTCCACGCGCTGCCCCCTCCCCCCTTCGCGCTGCCGCCCCGTGACCTGCTGGACGGCGTGGAACGCTGGCTGCGACTGGCGGGCGAGGCGATCGACCCCGCGGACGCGGCGTACCTGCGCGAGCGGCGCGACGGTTTCGCGTCGGCCGCCGCGGCGCTGACGCCCCACCTGCCGCCGGGCCCGATCCACGGGGACGCGCTGCCCCGGAACGTGCACGTCGGAGCGGACGGGCCGGTCCTGGTGGACCTGGAGACCTTCTCGGTCGACCTGCGCGAGCACGACCTGGTCGTCATGGCCCTCTCCCACGACCGCTACGGACTGCCGCAGGAGGCGTACGCGTCCTTCACCGGGACCTACGGCTGGGACGTGCGCGCCTGGGAGGGCTGTGCGGTGCTGCGCGGCGCGCGGGAGACCGCCAGCTGCGCCTGGGTCGCCCAGCACGCGCCGGGCAACCCCAAGGCGCTGGCCGAGTTCGAACGCCGGGTGGCGTCCCTGCGGGACGGGGACCCGACGGTGCGCTGGCACCCGTTCTGAGAGGGCTCCGGCGGGAGACGGTCAGACCGGCTCGCCCGCGGGCTCCCGCAGCGGCCAGGTCCCGTCGACGACCGCGGTGGCGTCGCCCTTGCGGCGCAGGAAGTCCTGGAAGTCCGCCGCCCACGCGGCGTACCACTCGATCTGACGGCGGTGCAGTTCCGCCGGTTCGAGGGCCGCGACCCCGGGGTGGCGGTCGGCTATCGCACGGGCCAGACGGGCCGCGGCGAGGGCGTCGGCGGTGGCGTCGTGCGCGGCGCCGAGGACGATCCCGTACTCCGCGCAGACCGCTTCGAGGGTGCGTTTGCCGCGGCGGTAGCGGTCGACGGAGCGGTCGATCGTGTACGGGTCGACGACCGGGGCCGGATCGGCGCCGCCCAGGCGGTCGCGCAGGGACGGCAGCCCGTACCGGCGCAGTTCGGCGGAGAGCAGGGTCAGGTCGAAGGCGGCGTTGTAGGCGACGACCGGGACGCCCGCCCTCCAGTGGGCGGTGAGGACGTCGGCTATCGCGTCGGCCACCCGGTCGGCGGGGCCGCCCTCGGCGGCCGCCCGCTCGCTGCTGATGCCGTGTACCGCCACCGCGTCCGCGGGGATCGGCACGCCCGGGTCGGCCAGCCACTCCCGGCGTCCCAGCGGTTCCCCGCCCCTGACCTCGATCACGGCGGCGGTGACGATCCGCGCCTCGCGCGGGTCGGTCCCCGTCGTCTCCAGGTCGAAGCCGATCAGCAGCTCCCGGTGCCAGCCCATGGGCTGCCCCCTTCCGTGTGGTGCGTTCCCCCAGTGGTCTCCACCTTCGCACGCGCCACCGACAATCAGAGGACCGCGTTCCGCTCACTGCCGGGGTCAGTCCCCCGCGGACCGCACCGGCACGGGACGTTCACGACACCGGACGCGAATCCGCCCACATCTGCTCGAACTCCTCGCGGTAGGCGGGGAACAGCCCGCCCACCTCGGCCTCGCCCGGCTTGACCACCTTGTTCCCGTTGCGCAGGACCAGCACCGGTGCCTCCATCCCCCGGGCGCGGCGCAGGTAGTTCTGCACGACGGCGATCCCGTCCGCCCCGTCCCCGTCGACGAGGTAGGCCGTGCAGCGCGGCGTCTCGTCGTAGACCTGGATCTCGAAGGCGCCGGGGTCGCGCAGCCGGGCGCGGACGCGGCGCATGTGCAGGATGTTCATCTCGACGGCGCGGCCGAGCTCGCCGCGTTTCATGCCGAGTTCGCGCTCGCGGCGCTTGACCGCGCTCGAGGCAGGGTTCAGGAACAGCAGCCGCACCCGGCTGCCCGACTCGGCCAGCCGCACCAGGCGGCGTCCGGAGAAGTTCTGCACCAGCAGGTTGAGGCCGATGCCGAGGGCGTCGAGACGGCGGGCGCCGCCGAAGATGTCCTCCGCCGGGAACTGGCGCAGCAGCCGCACCCGGTCGGGGTGCACGGCGACCACGTCGGCGTACCGGTCGCCCACCAGGTCCTCGACCGCGTCGACGGGCAGCCGGCGCGCGGACGGGACGTCACCGCCGGCGCCGAGCATCTCCAGCAGCCGCGCGGAGGCCCGCTCGGCCTGGCTCAGGACCGCCTCGGACAGCGCGCGGTTGCGGGAGACGACGTTCCGTGTGACCTCCAGCTCGTCCAGGGCGAGTTCGACGTCCCGGCGGTCGTCGAAGTAGGGCTCGAAGCAGGGCCAGTGCTGCACCATCAGCTCGCGCAGCTGCGGCAGGGTGAGGAAGGACAGGACGTTGTCGTCGGCCGGGTCGAGCAGGTAGCCCTTGCGGCGGCTGACCTCGCGCACCGCGACGGCGCGCTGCACCCACTCCTGCCCGGCGGGCCCGGCGGCGGCGACCACCCAGTCGTCGCCGTGCACGGGCTCGTACACGGGGCGCAGCACGGCGGCCACGACCGCGCGCAGCCGCTGCTCGACGAGGTTCAGCCAGATGTAGGCCCGGCCGGCCCGCTGGGCGCGGGTGCGCACCTCGCTCCAGGCGTCGGCGCCCCAGTCCAGTTCCGGCCCGATCGAGCCCGCTTCCATCGGACGTGCCAGCGACACCGCACCGGGCGGGACGTCCGTGGAGCCCCCCTCGCGACCCTCGTCACCAGGGGGCAGCTCCAGCCCTCCCGAGCCCACCCGCGCACCGCCTTCCGCTCCCCCGAGCTCTCCCGTCCCAACGATCAAGGAGAGTACTCCGCATGCGGCGCGCGGTGCAGCCCGATGGACAGGGTCGTTTTCCAACTTCCTTGTTCCGTACGACTGTTCCACTCGGTGAGCTCCCGACGAGTGAGCGGATTCATAGCGGTGACGCAGGGTCGGACGCGAGCAACACCCCACCGGGGGAAGGGAGTCGGTCCTCGCAGCCACCCTCCGGGCCTCCGTGTCCACCCGCCCGGGCCCGTCCGGCCGTCCCGGCGGTTCCCACGACGTCCCTCCCCCGCACCCGCTCGTCGACGACGCACCACACACGGCTCCCGCATCACGGCACCCTCGCCCCTCCGCTCTTCCCCGCTCTTCCTTCCGCCCCTCGGCCTCTCCGATCCCTTCACGCCCCTCACGCCCCTCGTATCTCCTGTGCCCCCTGTGTCACTTGTTCCCACCCTGCTCCTGTGTTCCCCTCCTCCTTCCCCGTCCCCCTGCCCGGTTCCTCCGCGGGTGTGAAATGTCCCCGCTGTTTCCGCGGCGCGAGGCCGTTGATCGCCGGATGCGCGGGTAGCCGGACTCGGGGGCGGGGACACGAGGTGGTTCCCGCCCTTTCGGAAAGACTCGGGGACACTCGGAGCCAAGGCGTCCCACCGGCGCCGCACACCTGAAAGAGTCGTATCCATGCAGGTCTGGCCTGGCGAGGCGTATCCACTCGGTGCCACGTACGACGGCGCCGGCACCAACTTCGCGGTCTTCACGGAGGCCGCGGACCGAGTAGAGCTGTGTCTGCTGCACGACGACGGCTCCGAGACGGCGGTCGAGCTGCGCGAGAGCGACGCGTTCGTGCGGCACGCGTACGTGCCCGGCATCATGCCCGGGCAGCGGTACGGCTTCCGGGTGCACGGGCCGTACGCCCCGGAGCGCGGGCTGCGCTGCAACTCGGCGAAGCTGCTGCTCGACCCGTACGCCCGGGCGATCAGCGGGTCGATCGACTGGGGCGAGGAGGTGTACGGCTACCACTTCGACGCCCCCGAGCGGCGCAACGACCTCGACTCGGCGCCGCACACGATGACGTCGGTCGTGGTCAACCCGTACTTCGACTGGGGGGACGACCGGCGCCCCCGTACGGAGTACCACCACACGGTGATCTACGAGGCCCACGTCAAGGGCCTCACCATGCGCCACCCGGGGCTGCCGGAGGAGCTGCGCGGCACCTACGCGGGCCTGGCGCACCCGGCGGTGATCGAGCACCTGACCGAGCTCGGGGTGACCGCGCTGGAGCTGATGCCGGTGCACCAGTTCGTGAACGACCACCGCCTGGTGGACATGGGCCTGAACAACTACTGGGGTTACAACACCATCGGCTTCTTCGCCCCGCACAACGCCTACGCGTCCTGGGGCGACCGCGGCCAGCAGGTGCTGGAGTTCAAGTCGGCGGTCAAGGCGCTGCACGAGGCCGGGATCGAGGTGATCCTGGACGTCGTCTACAACCACACCGCCGAGGGCAACCACCTGGGCCCGACCCTGTCCTTCAAGGGCATCGACAACCCCTCGTACTACCGGCTGACCGACGACCCCCGCTACTACATGGACACGACGGGGACCGGGAACTCCCTGCTCATGCGGTCCCCGCACGTACTCCAGATGATCATGGACTCGCTGCGCTACTGGGTCACCGAGATGCACGTCGACGGCTTCCGCTTCGACCTCGCGGCGACGCTGGCCCGGCAGTTCCACGAGGTGGACCGGCTGTCGTCGTTCTTCGACCTGGTGCAGCAGGACCCGGTGGTCTCCCAGGTGAAACTGATCGCCGAGCCGTGGGACGTGGGCGAGGGCGGCTACCAGGTGGGCAACTTCCCGCCGCTGTGGACCGAGTGGAACGGCAAGTACCGGGACACCGTGCGGGACCTGTGGCGGGGCGAGCCCCGCGCGCTCGCGGAGTTCGCCTCCCGGCTGACCGGCTCCTCCGACCTGTACCAGAACGACGGGCGGCGCCCGCTGGCCTCGATCAACTTCGTGACCTGCCACGACGGCTTCACCCTGCACGACCTGGTGGCGTACGACGACAAGCACAACGAGGCCAACGGCGAGGACAACCGGGACGGCGAGAGCCACAACCGCTCCTGGAACTGCGGTGTCGAGGGCGAGACCGACGACCCGGCCGTGCTCGGACTGCGGGCCCGGCAGATGCGGAACTTCATCGCGACGCTGATGCTCTCCCAGGGCGTGCCGATGATCAGCCACGGCGACGAGGTGGCCCGCACCCAGCGCGGCAACAACAACGCCTACTGCCAGGACAACGAGCTGGCCTGGCTCGACTGGCCCGAGGAGGGCGAGGACGGCGAGGGAGACGTCCGCCGGCAGCTCCTGGAGTTCACCCGCGCGATGGTGTGGCTGCGCAAGGACCACCCGGTCTTCCGCCGGCGCCGCTTCTTCCACGGACGGCCGGTGGAGGGCACCCACGACGACCTGTCCGACATCGCCTGGTTCACCCCGGAGGGCACGGAGATGACCCAGCGGGACTGGGACTCCGCACGGGCGTCGGCGCTGACGGTCTTCCTCAACGGCAACGCGATCTCCGAGCCGGGGCCGCGCGGGGAGCGCATCACCGACGACTCGTTCCTGCTGATGTTCAACGCCTCGCCCGGGCCGCTGGACTTCGTGGTGCCGGTCGACCACGGCCGTCAGTGGCAGGTGGTCGTGGACACGGCCCGCGCGGACGGCGTCCCGCCGGGCACCGGCCCCAAGGTGCGGGCCGGCGCCCGGCTGACGCTGCCCGACCGGAGCCTGACGGTGCTGCAGCGGCCGGTGTAGCGCATCCGGGGGCCACCCGTTGGGGCGACGGGCGGCCCGGTGGGCCGGGCGGGGGCACGAAAGGCGGCGGGGCGGGTACGTAGGTTCCCATGACCCTCGAGCGTTCCGACCCCGCGGTGCCCACGGCCACGTACCGGCTGCAGCTGCAGCCCGGCTTCCCGTTCGCGGCCGCGGCGGCGGCCGTGCCGTACGTGGCCTCGCTCGGCGTGTCCCACCTGCACCTGTCCCCCGTCCTGGAGGCCGTGCCCGGCTCCACGCACGGCTACGACGTCGTGGACCACGCGCGGGTGCGCGAGGAGCTGGGCGGCGAGGAAGGCCTGCGGTCCCTGGCGCGCACCGCGCGGGAGCACGGGCTCGGCCTGGTCGTGGACATCGTCCCGAACCACATGGCGATGTCCCCGCGCCACAACCGCGCCCTGTGGGAGGTGCTGCGCGAGGGCCCCTCCGCGCGCCGTGCGCGGTGGTTCGACATCGACTGGGAGGCCCAGGGCGGCCAGGTGCTGCTGCCGGTGCTCGGCGGACCGCTCGGCGCGGAGATCGGCCGGCTGAAGACCGACGGCGACGTGCTGCGCTACCACGACCACGCGTTCCCGCTGCGGGAGGGCACGGCCCACCTGCCGCTGCCGCAGCTGCTGGACGCGCAGTGGTACCGCCCCGTGTGGTGGCGCCTGGCCCGGACCGAGCTCAACTACCGGCGGTTCTTCAGCATCTCCGAGCTGATCGGGGTGCGGGTGGAGGACCCGGAGGTGTTCGAGGCCACGCACGCCAAGATCCTGGAGCTGCTGCGCGACGGCGTGATCGACGGGCTGCGCGTCGACCACCCCGACGGGCTCGCCGACCCGGACGGCTACCTGCGGCGGCTGCACGAGGCCACCGGCGGCCGGTGGACGGTGGTGGAGAAGATCCTCGCCGACGACGAGCCGCTGCCCGCCTCCTGGCCGGTCGCGGGCACCACCGGCTACGACGCCCTGCGGCACGTGGACGGCCTGTTCACGGACCCGGCGGGGCTCGGGGAACTGCTCGACCGGTACCGGCGGTTCGCCGCCCCGCAGCCGGACCGGGGCGGCGACTGGGACGCCACCGTGCGGCGGGCCGCCTACGAGGTGCTCACGCACGAGCTGGCCACCGAGGTCGACCGGCTGACCCGGGTGGCGAGCCGGCTGTGCGCGACCTCGCCGGACCCCGCGCTGCGCGACCGCGCCCCCTGGGCGCTGCGCACGGCGCTCCGGGAGCTGCTGGTCCGGATGGAGGTCTACCGCCCCTACGCCTCGGTGGACGCGTCCGCCGTGGTCACCGAGGAGGCCGCGGCCGGGGCCCGGCTCGCCTTCGCCGTCCCGGAGGAGGCCGGGGCGGTGGACGTCGTGCGGGGCCTGGTGCTCGGGCGGTACGGCGACGGGCCGGGGCAGGTGGAGTTCCGTACCCGGTTCGCGCAGACCGCGTCGGCGCTGCGGGCCAAGTCCGTCGAGGACACGGCGTTCTACCGCTACGTCCCGCTGCTGTCGGCCAACGAGGTGGGCCAGAACCCCGGGAGCCCGGCGGTGTCCCCGGAGCGGTTCCACGCGTACTGCGCGCGCGTGCAGCGCGACTGGCCGGCCACCGGGACGGTCGTCTCGACGCACGACACCAAGCGCAGCGCCGACGTGCGGGCGGCGCTGCACGTGCTCACCGAGTGCCCGGAGCGCTGGACGGACGTCCTGGCGGAGGCGGCGCACGCCGGCGGGGACGCGCCGGACGCCCAGCTGGCGTGGGCGGCCTGGCAGACGGTGTTCGGACTGGGGCCCGCCGACGGGGAACGGGTGCGGGGGGCGCTGCTGAAGCACGTGCGCGAAGCGGGGATGTACACCAGCTGGACCGAGCAGCGGCCGGCGTACGAGGAAGCCGTGGTCCGGTTCGTGGCGGCGGGGCCCTGCGGGGCGCCGGGCGGACGGGTGGCGGCGCTGCGCGCCGCGCTGGAGCCGCACGTCCGGGCGAACGTCCTGGGCACGGCCCTGGTCCAGCTGACGATGCCCGGGGTGCCCGACGTCTACCAGGGCACGGAGGGCGAGTACCGGGCCCTGGTGGACCCGGACAACCGGCGGACGGTGGATTTCCCGCCCGGGCCGCCCGGCCCGCCCGGGCCCCCGGAGCCGTCCGGCGCCGGCGGCGGCAAGGAGGCGGTGACGCGGGCCGCGCTGCGGCTGCGGGCGCGGCGGCCGGAGGTCTTCGGCGACACCGCGTCGTACGAGCCGCTGACCGCCGAGGGGCCCGCGGCGGCGCACTGCGTGGCGTTCGCGCGCTCCGGGGAGGTGCTCACCGCCGTCACCCGGCTGTCGCTGCGGCTGGCGGAGGCGGGCGGCTGGCGGGACACGCGCCTGACGCTGCCGCCGGGCCGGTGGGCCGACGTGCTGGAACCGGGGCGGGAGTTCACCGGGCACGCGCGCGCGGCGGAGCTGTTCGAGCGGTGGCCGGTGGCGCTGCTGGAGCGGACCGGCGGACGGGACGGCTGACCGCCCGCGCACGCGGGCCGCGGCCGGCCTCAGCGGGACGCCGCCGCGGGAGCCCCGCCGGCCCCGTGCGGACCGGCGGGCGCGGCGCGCGCTCCCGGGCCCGGGAGCAGCCAGGCCTCCCCGAGCAGGCCGACGAAGGCCTCGGCGGCGCCGGTGGGCGGCACCCGCCCGAAGACGGCCAGGGGCCGGACCCAGGGCGGGTCGGGCGGGAGGACCACGAAGTCCCCGCCGGCCGTGGCCCGGCACGTCCATCCGCACCCGACGCTCTCGGAGGCGGTGGGCGAGGTGTTCCTGACCCTGGCGGGCCGCGGGCTGCACCAGCGGTGACCTCCGCGCGGCGGCCGGCGGCGGACCGCCCGGGACCCGGCCACCGCGCCCTTGACACCGCCCCGCGGCCGTGGGGTACTGCGCAGTGCGGAGTCGCATGGTGGTGACGGGGGGTGATTCCGCTGCCGGAGCTGCGCTATCCGACGGTGGCCGAACTGGTCTCCCACGCCCGCGCGCTGGCCGCGCGGAGGCCCGACCTGTGCGTGCTGCGGCAGGTGGGGGTCTCCCGCGCGGGCCGGCCGCTGCACCTGCTGTCCGTGGGCCGCGCCCGGCGCGCCGTGCTGGTGGTCGCCGGCGCCCACGCCAACGAGCCGGCCGGCGGGGGCACGCTGCTGGCGCTGGCCCGGCGGGTCCTCGGGGAGCGGGAGCTGCGCAGCGGCACGTCGTGGCACTTCCTGCTGTGCGCGGACCCCGACGGGGCGAGCCTGCACACGAGGGCGGCGCCGCGCAGCCTGTACCACTACCACCTCGGGTTCTTCCGTCCCGCGGGGCCGGAGCAGCCGGAGTGGGCGCCGTCGGTGCTGCCGCCCGACCGGCTGCCGCCCGAGACCCGCGCCCTGCTCGGGGTCATCGACGAGCTGCGGCCCTACCTCCAGGTGTCCCTGCACGGCACCGACCTGGGCGGCAGCTGGGTGCAGCTGACGAGGGACGTGCCGGGGCTCGCCGAACCGTTCGCCAAGTCCGCGGCGGAGCTGCACATCCCGGTGGAGACGGGCGCCTCGGACGCGGCGGGCTGGCCGGCGTCCGGCCCCGGGGTGCGGGTGATGCCCGCGCCGGAGGCCGGCCCCGCCTATCCGAGCCTGCCGGACGACGCGCGGCACAGCACCTGGTACCACGCCCACCGGTACGGCGGTCTGACCGCGGTGGTCGAGGTGCCGATGTGGGCCGGCGCCCTGGTGGACGACCCGGCGCCGCATCCGGCGCCGGCCGCCGCGCTGCGGGTGCTCGCGGACCGGCTGCTGCGCGACGCGGACGAGGTGCGCCGGGTGCTGCGGGAGGCGCGGCCCCGGCCCGGGGACGCCGAGGACCCCCTGCTGAGGGCGGCCACCTGGGGGCTGGACCTGGTGCCGGGTCTCGCCTCCGACCTGGTCCGCACACCGCCCGCCGACGGCACCCGGGCGTACGTGGGCAGCGTGGACGCCTTCGCACGCCGGGTGCCGCTCAGGGCGGCGGCCATGCTGCGGCGGGCGCTGAGCGGGACCGACGCGCGCGCGGCGGCACGCCTCGAACACCTGGTCGCGCTGTGGAGCGACGCCTTCGCCGTGCGCTTCCGCGCCCGCTGGGTGCCCGTGGAGCACCAGGTCGAGCACCAGTCCCGCACGGTGGTCGCGGCGGCGCTCCACGCGCGCGAGCGGGCGCTCTGAGGGCGCCCGCTCGCCGGCCCCGCGCCTTCGGCACGGTCCCGCCCGGCGGGCCCTACGGACCGTCCAGCGCGAAGACCGAGCCGGTGCGGGCGGCCATCGCGCAGCGGTTCGGGAAGGTCTCCGTGTAGGCGACGGGCCGTCCGCCCCACCGCCCGTGCGCGTGGACGGTCACCGGGGCGTGGATCATCGGGCAGTGGACGTCCTTCGGCGGGATGTCCGCGATGCGCCCGTCCGCCGCGGCCAGTTCCGCGCACGCGTCGGCGGCGTGCCGGTGGCCCCGGGGCGGATCGCACAGCAGCAGGCCGCCGCGCGCCGCGGCGGGCGGTGCCCCTCCCGGGTCGACCGTGAGCAGGAGCCAGTTGCCCGGGGCGGTGGATCCGGTGGCCGTCCGCGCGGGGCTCGTCCGCGCGGTGTCCGTCCGCGCGGTGTCCGCCTGGACCGGAGCGGCGCAGGCGAGCAGGGCGACGGCGGCCAGCAGGCCGCCCCGTACCGCTTTCACTGAGGAGTGCGTCATCCCCGGTGCATCGGCACGGCGGCCGCCGGACCCCACCCCGCCTCACCCGAACGGGAGCACGCGGGCGGGTGCCCCGCACCCGGCCGGCGGGCCCGCCGGCCGGGTGCGCGAGAGCGCGGGGAGGTGAAGTCCCTCGCCCGGCCGCTCAGTTGCCCGTGAGACGGTAGGCGACCCGGCCGAAGCCGACCTGGTCACCCTCGCGGACGACGGCCGCCCCGACCACCCGGCGCCCGTTCACCGTCGTGCCGTTGGTCGAACCGAGGTCCCGCAGCACCCACCTGCCGCCCTGGTGGCGGAGTTCGGCGTGCACCCGGGAGACCGTCTCGTGGGTGAGCCGCAGCCCGCAGCCGGGATCGCGCCCTATGCGCAGCGGATGGCCGGTGGCCGGGTGCGGCAGCATCAGCTTGGGCAGCCGCTCGGCCCGCCAGGCCCCGCGCAGCCGCACGGTGAACCCCGAGACCGCCTCGACGGCGCCGAACACCAGGCGGGACAGCCGGCCCTCCGTGGACAGGTCGGCGGTGAGCGCGGCGAGCTCGTCGGGGCGGCGGGCGGTGAGCGCGAGTTCCATGCGCCGGATGTAGGTGTCGTGCGACAGCCGGCCCGTGGCGACGCCGTCCCGCAGTACCTCCAGCGCCTTGTCGCGCTCCGCGTCGGAGACCCGCGCGGGGTGGGTGGGGAACTCGAAGGACGACGTCACGCCGCTGATTGTCGGTCAGCGCGGCCGGGCTGTCCAGAAACCCGGGGAACGGCCGCCCCGGGCGCGGCCCGGGCGACACCCGCCGCGAAAGGGAGGATTCACCGGCGCGGCGATCATTCATGCAGCACGATGGACGGGCTACATCACGGTGAGCAGACGAAGGGGAACCGTCCGTGCAGTTCGAGGTGTGGGCACCGCAGGCCGGCCGAGTGACGCTCCAGTGCGACGGCGTCACGCGCGCGTTGGAGCGCGATCCCGGGCGGGAGGGGTGGTGGCGGGGGGAGGCCGAGGCGCACGACGGCTCCCGGTACGGCTTCTCACTGGACGGCGGCCCCGTGCGGCCCGATCCGCGCTCGCGCCGGCAGCCGGACGGCCCGGACGGGCCGAGCGCGGTCGTCGACCACGCGCGGTTCGCCTGGCGCGCGCGGTGGAGCGGGCGCCCGCTGCCCGGCGCGGTGCTGTACGAGCTGCACGTCGGCACGTACACGCGCGAGGGCACCTTCGACGCGGCCGCCGAACGGCTCGGGCACCTCGCCGAGCTGGGCGTGACGCACGTGGAGCTGATGCCCGTGTGCCCCTTCCCGGGCCGGCACGGGTGGGGCTACGAGGGGGTGTCGCTGTGGGCGGTGCACGAGCCGTACGGCGGGCCCGAGGGGCTGAAACGGTTCGTCGACCGGGCGCACGCGCTGGGTCTGGGCGTCGTCCTCGACGTGGTGCACAACCACCTGGGACCGTCCGGCAACTACCTCCCCGAGTTCGGCCCGTACTTCACGGACACCCACCACACCCCCTGGGGCGCGGCGGTCAACCTGGACGCCCCCGGCTCCGACGAGGTGCGGTCGTACCTCGTGGACAGCGCGCTGGCGTGGCTGCGGGACTACCGGATCGACGGGCTGCGGCTGGACGCGGTGCACGCGCTGGTGGACACCCGCGCGCACCACTTCCTCCAGGAGCTGTCCGAGGCCGTGGACGCCCTCGCCGCCGACACCGGCCGGCCCCTGTTCCTGATCGCCGAGTCGGACCTGAACGACCCCCGGGTCGTCACGCCGCGCGAGGAGGGCGGGTTCGGGGTGCACGCGCAGTGGAACGACGACTTCCACCACGCCCTGCACACCGCGCTGACCGGCGAGTCGCAGGGCTACTACGCGGACTTCGCGCGCGCCCCCCTGGCGGCCCTGGCCAAGACGCTCACCGGCGGCTTCTTCCACGACGGCACGTACTCCAGCTTCCGGGGCCGGCGCCACGGCCGCCCCCTGGACCGCGACCGGGTGGCCGGGCACCGGCTCCTCGGCTACAGCCAGACCCACGACCAGGTCGGCAACCGCGCCCGGGGCGACCGCCTGGCCTCGCTGGTCTCCCCCGGGCTGCTGGCGTGCGCGGCGGCCCTCGTCCTGACGGCCCCCTTCACCCCCATGCTGTTCATGGGCGAGGAGTGGGCGGCCGGCACGCCCTGGCAGTTCTTCACCGACCACACCGATCCGGAGCTGGCCAGGGCGGTGAGCGACGGCAGGCGCCGGGAGTTCGCGGCGCACGGCTGGGCCGGGGAGGACGTGCCCGACCCGCAGGACCCGGCCACCCGCGACCGCTCCTGCCTGGACTGGACGGAACCGGAACGCGATCCCCACGCGCGCGTGCTGGCCTGGTACCGGCTGCTCGTCGCCCTGCGCCACGAACAGCCGGACCTCACCGACCCCGACCTCGGCGACACCAAGGTGGCCTACGACGAGGAGCGGCGCTGGCTGGCCTTCCGGCGCGGGGACGTCCGGGTGGCGGTGAACCTCGCCGGGGAACCGGCCGCGATCCCGCTGGGCGTCCCCGGCGCGCGCGTGCTCGCCGCGTGGGAGCCCGTGCGGGCGCCCGGTCCGGACGGGGTGCTGCACCTGCCCGGGGAGTCGGCGGTGGTCCTGCTCCAGGAGTGACGGCCGGGCCTTGCCGCCCACGGGTCCCGCCGATGTGACGCGGCTCCTATGCGCGGTTCGCCCCGCCTTCGGAGGATGGGACGTCCAGCCCGCCGCCCGCGCGGCGGCCGACGAGAGGGAGGTCTGCCATGCCGGATCATGTACACGTGCGGGTGAACCGGGGCCTGGGCGTCACCGAGGACGGCGAGCTGGTGGAGCACTCCTCCTGCCGCTGCGGGGCCACCTGGACCAGGACCTACCAGGCGGAGGACGGAGCCCCCGAGTAGACCGGGCGCGGACCCGGACGGGCCGGGCGCGGGCCCGGACGGGCCGGGCGCGGCCCTCCGCCCGGGCCCCCGCACCCTCAATGACGCGCCGCCACGCCGCTCAGGACCGCCCGCAGCCGCCGGTGGCGGTCGAGCTCGCTCCAGGTGTCGACTTCGGGCGGGCCGGGGGTGCGGCGTCCGGCGGTCCAGGCCCAGACGCTGCCGGCGATGCCGGCGAGCAGGGGGATGAGCAGCCACAGCACGGCGCTCACGATCGGACTCCTCTCTTCTCTCCCGTCTCTTCTCTCCCGCGGTTCCTCCGCGATGCGGCCCGCCGGCCGGCGGGCTCGGGCGGTCAGGCGGTCAGGCGGTCAGGCGGTCAGGCGGTGAGACGCTTGCGCCCGCCGTCGGCGATGGCGATCCGGCGGGGCTTGACGTGGGCGGCGAGCGGGATGCGCAGGGTGAGGACGCCGTTGTCGTACGCCGCTTCGAGGGCGTCGGTGTCCAGGGCGTCGGACAGCGTCAGACGGCGGGCGAAGCGTCCGGTGAGGCGCTCGGCCAGCACCGACCGGGCCCCCTCGGGAACCGGGGAGGGCCGCTCCGCGGTGAGGGTCAGCGTGCCGCGCTCGACCGTCAGGTCGATGTCGGCCGGGTCCATTCCGGGCAGGTCGAACTGGATGTAGAGGGCTTCGTCGTCGCGCCAGGCGTCCGCCGGTATGACGACGCCTCCCGAGGGCGCGGCGGTGTGCGCGAGCTGATGCAGGAGGCGGTCCAGGTCACCGAGGGCACCGGTGCGCGCGAGCATGTCCACTTCTCCCTCCTTCTCCCTTCACGTACGGGGACGCCGGGCCGGCGGTCGGCACGGACCCGGCAGTGGATTCATCTCCTCATATAGTCGATCATCGAAAAATTGACAAGTAGCCGCTTGGCGAAGTTGACAGCACAAGGCTCAAGTTCTCACCGCGGACGGATGATCGATCCACCCCTCGACCGGCGGGAGGCGCCCCGAAGCACTCGAATCACCGCTTCGGGGCGTCGCACACGGCATCCCGCCCGACGCCACCTCCCGGAAATCGGAACGAGGCGCTCCCGCCCGCGAAAGATCACTCCGGTTCGTCGGGAGAAAAGCTGAGCCACCTCTTGTCAACTTTTTGGTGACGTGTTACACAGGAAGCGAAGGGAACGACACGGAGTCCCACCTGAAGGAGGGGTGCAGATGCTGATGCGGACGGATCCCTTCCGCGAACTCGACCGACTCGTCGAACGGGTCTGGGGCACGGCCGCCCATCCGGCCGGCATGCCGATGGACGCCTGGCGCGACGGCGACACGTTCTGCGTCGAACTCGACCTGCCGGGCGTGGACCCGGAGTCCATCGACCTCGGCGTCGAGCGCAACGTCCTGACCGTGCGGGCCGAACGCAGGCCGGCGTACGGCGAGGACACCGACACGGTGATCACCGAGCGGCCCGCGGGGACGTTCAGCCGGCAGCTGTTCCTCGGCGAGACCCTGGACACCGAGCGGATCGACGCCTCCTACGAGGCGGGCGTGCTGAAGCTGCGGATCCCGGTCGCCGAGCAGGCCAAGCCACGCAAGATCGCCATCAGCGGCGCGAGCGAGCGCCGGGAACTGCGCCGCTGACCCGCGACACGGTCCCCCTTTCGCGGGTCACCCCAGGGCCCGGGCCGGCCGCCCGGGCCCTGCCCTTTCCCGGGCCCGCGCCGGCCCCGACGGGCGGCCCCGGCCGGCCGCGTCACCGCCCCGCCGGGACGGCACGCCTAGGGCGCGTCGCCCCCGTGGCCGAAGTCCGTCACCCGCTCCAGCAGGATCGGCTCCCAGGCGCGCCGCAGCCGGGTGCGCAGCAGGGGCAGCGGGTCGGCATCCCGGCCGGCGAGCCCCATGGCGAGGCCGAGGACACCGTCGCAGCGGGCCAGCCACAGGCCGCGCAGACAGGAGCGGGCGCCGTAGCCGGCCAGGGTGGCGGCGCGGACCGCGGCCGGGGACCCCACGGAGCACGCGAGACCCGCGATGTCCTCGGCGGGGTCGCCGACCACCGCCGCGCCCCAGCCGAGGACGCCGCGCACCCGGCCGTCGGCGCCCACCACGAGGTGCCCGCCGGTGAGGGCGTGGTGGACGAGGACCGCCGGTCCGGACTGGGCGGCGAGCCGGGCCGTGGCGGGCGGGGTGAGCAGGTCCAGGCGGGCGGGGTCGAACTCGTCCGCCCCGGCGAGTCGTTCGGCGGCCCGCTCGGCGGCCCGGCGCAGGGTCTCCAGGGGGCGCGGGGGCACCCGCGGCACACCGAGCGCCTGCGCCTGCCGCACCGGCACCTCGCGCAGTCCCGTGAGCAGTCCGGCCAGGTCGGTCTCACCGACGGCCGACACGGTGTGCTCCTCCCCCGTCCCGCCGGGCACCTTGGTGTCGAGGGTGCAGAACAGGCCGGGCGCCCACTCGCCGTGCGCCACGCTCGACGGCAGCGCGACCGGGACGTGCGGGCGGACGAGTTCGCGCAGGCGCAGCTCACGGCGGTACCGCACGCTCGTCTCGCGGTCCGGGGCGAGGCGCAGCACGTGGCGGGTGCCGACCCACCAGGTGGCGGGCCCGGCGCCGCCGCCGGCGGGCCGGACCTCGGGTCCGGGGCCGGCCGGCACGCCGGCGTCCCGGCCGCCCCCGCCGCCCTTCAGCAGGGATCGGGCCAGTCGGCGGACGGTGTCCGCGGTGGGTGTCGGTGCCTGGGTCATGGTCGTGCCGTTGCCGTTCGCGGGACGGGAGGGGACGGGACAGAACCGCTCAGTCCACTATGACCATCTCCCGCGTGGTGTCGTTCAGGCGCCGTCCGCCCTCCTCGGTCACGGTCACGATGTCCTCGATCCGCACACCGAACCGGCCGGGCAGGTAGACGCCGGGTTCCACGGAGAAGCACATGCCGGGGACCAGGGGCCGCTCCTCCCCCTCGACCATGTACGGCGGCTCGTGCGTGGTGACGCCGATGCCGTGCCCGGTGCGGTGCACGAAGTACTCCCCGTACCCGGCGTCGGCGATGACCGCGCGGGCGGCCCGGTCGACCTCCTGGCAGGCGGCGCCGGGCCGCACCGCGCCGAAGCCCGCCTCCTGGGCCTCGCGCACGAGGTCGTGCACCCGGCGCTCCTCCTCGGTGGGTTCGCCGACGTGGACGGTGCGGGAGGTGTCGGAGCCGTAGCCGTCCTTCAGGCCGCCGAAGTCGAGGACGACCATGTCGCCGCGTCCGATGACGCGGTCGCCGGCCTCGTGGTGCGGGTCGGCCCCGTTCGGGCCGGAGGCGACGATCGTGAAGTCGACCCGGGAGTGCCCGAACCGCCGCAGCAGCGTGGCGAGATCGGCCGCGACGTCGGCCTCCCGGCGACCCGCGAAGGCGACGGTCCGGATCTCCTCGAACGCGGCGTCGGCGGCGGCCCCCGCGGCGGCCAGCAGCTCCAGCTCCGCCGCGTCCTTGACGGCGCGGAGCATCGGCAGGGCCTCGGTGAGGGAGGCGTACGAGGTGCCCGGCAGCGCCTTCTGCAGCCCCAGCAGGTGCAGGGCCCAGGTGTTGTCGCTGATGCCGTACCTGCCCTCGGCGTCCAGCAGGGCGGCGGTGACCGCGTAGGGGTCCTCGCCGTCGGTCCAGTCGCGCAGGGTCAGGGCGCGGGCGCCGGGGGCCCGCTCGGCGTCCGGGGCCTCCAGGGTGGGGACGACCAGCACGGGATCCCGGCCCGCGGCCAGGACCAGCAGGGTGAGCCGCTCGGTGACCGCGGTGGGCGTGTACCCGGTGAGCCACGCCAGGTCCGGGCCGGGGGCCACGAGCAGTCCGGCGAGTCCGGCCTCGGCGGCCTGCCGCGCCGCACGTTCCCTGCGGTTTCGGTAGTCGTCGGCGGTGAAGGGCGCGGGCGCGGTTCCGGTCATCCGGGCCTCCCGGGGCGGACGTAGGGACTACGGGCAGCATCCTGCCCGGCGGGAGGGGGCGGCGCGAGCCGGTTCACGAGGTCCGACCGGGCCGCGCGCCGCGCGGGAAGCGCCCCGGGAGCGGTGACGCGCCCCGCGGGGTCCGGCCGCGGACCCGACTCCCCTAATGGCAAAGTATTGCCCATCCATTACTCCTAATGCTTGGATGCACTTCATCCATTACTCCACCACCCGAGACCCGGGAGGAGCACGGCCGTGCTCGTACTCGCGCACATCAGCGACCTGCACCTGGACGGAACCGCGCGGGCGACGGAGCGCGCCCGGCGGGTGCGCGACCGGCTGTGGGAGCTGCCGCGCCGGCCGGACGCGCTGCTGGTCACCGGCGACATCGCGGACCACGGCGCGGAGGCCGAGTACGAGGAGGCCGCCCGCCTGCTGGGGCTGGACGACGGCAGCGCCCCGTTCCCCGTGCTGACCTGCCCGGGCAACCACGACAGCCGCGCCCCGTACCGCAGGGCCCTGCTCGGACGGGCGGCCGCCGACGGGCCGGTCGACAGCGCGCACGTGCTGGACGGCGGCGCCGTGCTGATGTGCGACTCCAGCGTTCCGGGCCGCGACGACGGGGAGCTGGACGCGCGGACGTACGCCTGGATCGAGTCGACGCTGGACGAACTCGGCGGCACCCTTCCGGTCCTGCTGGCCTTCCACCACCCGCCGGTCCCGCTGCACCACCCCCTGCCCGACTCCTCCCCCCTGCGCGAGCCCGGCCTGCTGGCCGCCCTGCTGGCCCGCCGGCCCGAGATCGCCGGGCTGATCACCGGCCACGCCCACACCCCGGCCGCGACCGCGTTCGCGGGCCGTCCCCTGGTGGCGGGCCCCGGCGTGACCTGGACCCTGCGGCTGCCCTGGGAGGGCGAGCGGGTCGCGGACCGGGACGCCCCGGTCGGACTCGCGTTCCACGTGCTGGACGACGAGCGGCGGTTGACGAGCCACTTCCGCGTGGTCATGTGACGACGCCGGGGACGACCGCCACCCGCCTTTGGACACCGCTTCGATGACGCACCGTCAGGTCCGCCTCCGCACCCGGCCGGGCACGGGCGACGGCGCGTGCCAGGTCGGCGGCCGAGTCGACACGGGCCCCGCCGAACGCGAGGAGCACGTCGCCCCGCGCCAGGCCGGCCGAGAAGCCGGGGCCGGGCACGTGCACGCCGACGACGAGCGCCCCCGGCCCCTCGCCGTCCGCGACCTCCACACCGAGCCGGGCGGGGACGGGCGCGGGCGGCGCCGCCGGGACGGAAGGGGCGGGGCGCGGCGCCGTGAGCGGGGCGGTGACCGGCGCCCCCGCCTGCCGCTCCGGCCCGGCGGCCCCGTCCGCGCCGGCGATCGTGGCGCCCGTCGCCCCGAGCCCGGCCCCGGACAGCACCAGGAGCGCCCCGACGAGCACCCGCGCCACCGCGGACGCCGGCCGCCGGCCGCGATGCCGCACGGCCCCGGGACGCGTCCCGCCCGGTCCGGGGCCGCCCGCGGGCCCGGACCGGTCCCCTCCGCCCCCTCCCCTCCCGCTCCCGCCCGGTCCCCGGCCGGGCAGGGGCTTGGGCCGCAACACCGTCTGTTCCATGGTTCGCCTCGCCTCCGGCAGGAGTGCTACCCGCGGCGGCGGGGGACGACGAGCCACGAACGAGTGAGACTGACGCGGCCCGCGGCGGGGATCCGCGGGCGCGCCCGCGGCACGGCCGCGGGGCGTCAGGCGAGGACGGGGAACGCCGGGAGGCGGCCCGGGAGGAAGCGGTGGGTGCGCCCGGCCAGGTACTCGGCCTTGTAGCGCGGGACGTTCCGGTGCCAGTTGAGGATGCCGGCCATCCAGTTCTGCAGGTCGGTCACGTAGTCCCGCAGGACGGCCCGCGCCTCGCCGGACAGCTGGAAGTCGTCGTAGAGGACGGGCAGTTCGTGCGCGACGACGTGCTCGAACTGGCGCATGCGCTGGTTCATCAGGTCCTGCACGACGCCGAGGGCGGACCGGTAGTCGACGCCGAAGAAGTTCTGCACGACGAGGATCGCGTTGTGGATCTCGCCCTCGTACTCGATCTCCTTCTGGTACGAGAAGACGTCGTTGAGGAGGCAGGCGTAGTCGATCGCCGCGTTCTCCAGGGAACGGACGGGGCCGCTGCGGTAGACCTCGGGCGGCACGGCCGGGCCGTGACCGGCGCGGCACAGCCCCAGGGTGAGGTCGGAGCCGAAGGTGGCGCGCCGCATCTCCAGGTAGTCCACCGGGTCGGGGACGCGGTTGTGGATCTGGTTGGCCAGCTCCCACACCCAGGCCTCGGTCATCTTGTCGACGGCCGTCCTCAGCGGGCGCCGCTCGTCGGGCGTCATGCCGGCCGTCGTGCGGGCCCACAGGTCGATCAGGGAGCGTTCCATGGCGTTGGCCGGCGGCGGGACCGGCTCCCCGTCGAGCGGCATGCAGGCCGACAGACGGGCCGTGGTCAGCCGGGCGGCGGCCAGGTCGCGGCGGTGGCCGTGGACGAGCGGGTAGTAGTCGTCGCCGTAGGTGCCGAAGGCCAGCCAGCCGGAGGCGAGGTTCAGCTGCTCCTGGGTGGCGTCCGGGTCGAGGCCCGCGGCGCACAGCGGGAGGTCGCAGCTCGCGAGCTTGTCCTCGTCCCAGACCCCCTCGCTGAGGAAGCCGACCGCGTGCGCCCACTCGGACAGGTGCCGGCGAGCCCCCTCCAGGGCGGGGCTCAGCTCCAGCGGGAACGGCATGCGGATGTCGGGGATGACCGACGGGCCGACCTTCTGGAAGGGCACGTGGGTGTAGGGGCGCGCCCGCTCGGAGGCGGCCCGGGCGAGCAGCGCGCCGACGTCCGCGGCGGAGGTTCCGGGGCCGGCCGGCACCTGCCACCCGGCGACGGGCCGGGCGCGCTCGTTCATGTACCGGCTGGAGCGCAGGTGCCACTCGTGGCCGCCGGACTGCCAGTCCTGCAGCCCCTTCGCGTACGCCGCCACGGCCGCGACCTGGTCCGGGGTGAGGCCCTTCTCCAGGGCGATCGCGGGGACTTCGGTGAACGCCGTGTGCTCGAACTGGTGGAGCCGGGAGGTGAGCACGTCGTTGACGAGGTCGGCGGCCTCCTGGGTGGTGCAGCCGAAGAAGGTCTCCAGCACGAGGACGCCGTTGCTGAGCTCGCCCTCGTCCTCGACCTCCCGCTGGTAGGAGAACAGGTCGTTGCGCAGGTGCACGGCGTCGGAAAAGGTCTCCATCAGCACCCTCAGCGGCCTGGTCCCGGCGACGGCGGCGGGCACCTCGGCGGTCGCGTACTCCACCAGTCCGGCCGACCAGGGGGCGCCGCCCACCTTGCGGCGCATCTCGATGTACTCGACGGGGTTGGCGATCCGCCCCTCGTCGATGTTGGACAGCTCCCACAGGGACTCGCCCAGGAGGTGCTCGGTGGAGAGGGCGAACCGGCGGCGCCAGTCGGCGGACATCGACGGCACGGTGCGCGCCCACAGGTCGGCGAGGCCCGCCTCGACCGGGTTCTGCGGCGCGGGGACGGGCGTCGCCGGGTCCGGCGGCATGAACAGCGGCAGCCGGTCCAGGTGGGCCTTGCCGCCGTCCCGGTCCAGGGTGCGTTTGAACTTCTCCAGGAAGTGGTCGTCGAAGAAGAAGACCCACACGTACCAGTCGGTGATGAGGGAGAGGGCGGGCCCGTCGCAGTCGGGATGGGTGTAGGCGCAGAGCAGGCCGTAGTCGTGCGCGTCGAGATCGGCCCGCTCCCAGACCCCGGAGCCCTCCAGCATGCCCATCTCGCGCGCCCACGCCGCCGAGTGGGCCCGGGCCTCGTCGACGTGCGGGTTGAGCCGCGCGGGGTGCGGCAGGTAGAAGTGCGGGAGTTCGAACGGCTGCGTCATGGCCGGGCCCTACCCGGGGGCCGGTGGCGGCATCCACCGGCCGGGACATGATCACACCATCGCGTGAACCGGGGGCGTACCGCCCTCCCTACGGCCGGACTTGGATCAGGGCGTGCGTGCCGCCGGTGCGCCAGCGCTGCCCCTCCGCGGCGACGAGCGCGGCCACGGTCCCGGGGGCCAGCCCGGTGACCACGTCGGACTTCAGGGTGCGCAGGGCGGCGACCGGCCCGGGGAAGTGGGCGGTGACGTCCGCGAACGGCGTGGTCGGCGGCCAGTGCCGGTCGCCCACGAGGCGGCGGTAGTTGAGGTCGCCCTTGACGAGCGTGACCGCGGCCGCGGCGAAGTCGGCGCGCAGGTCGTCCGGCATCCGGTCGTACGGCAGCGGGGAGCAGGAGAACGGGTGCGCGCGGAGGAGGAGCCGGCCCTCGCGGAGGGCGGTCCACAGACCGTGCCCGTACGCGGCCGCCGCACCCCGGGCGGCGGTGAGCCGGCGCAGCGCGTCGACGACGTCGGCGGGGGTGGCGTCGGAGACGTAGTACGGGTGGGGCTTGACGTGCAGCACCGCCCGGCCGATCCGGCCGTGGGCCAGCAGGTGGGCCACGAGCAGCAGGTCCGGGACGAGTTCGCGGCCGGCGTTGTCGGCGACCAGGCACAGCGTGCCGCCGTCGGCGGCGTCGAGCAGCGACCACAGGCGCTCGCTGTCGTCGGCCACCAGGCCGGGCACGGGGGCCGCCTCCTCGGCGCCCTCGGCGGACAGCCGGAAGCCCAGGTCGGCGCGGTTGCCCCACAGGGAGCCGTGCAGCAGGGCGCGGGCCCGTTCCGCCACCGGCCGGGCGGCGAGGTCGTCGAGCGCCGCGAGTTCCTCGCCGGTGGCGGGCGAGTCGAGTTCGGCGAGCTTGAAGGGGCGGAAGGGGTCGATGCCCCGCCAGGGGCCGGGGCCGAAGTAGCCCACCGCGTCCAGCAGCCGGCGGTAGAACCAGCTCTCGGACCACAGCCAGGGCACGTCGTACCAGGAGCGTCCGGCGTGGGCGTCCATGTCCCAGGCCTCCCACAGCCGCCGGTCGGGCGCGTCGGCGGGGAGGGGCTCGATCTGCCCCTCGGTGCAGTCGGCCAGCAGGGCGTCGAGGGCGCGCTGCCGCCGGGGCTCGTACGGGAAGGCCTCGCGCACCTGCCGGATGATCGCGGGGTGCCGCTCGGCCAGCACGCCGTGGGGGAACGAGCCGGGCTCGTTGCCGAGGATCACGGGGGCGTCGGGGATGTCGGGCATGCGGCTCACCGTAACCCGCCCGCCGCCGGGAGCCGGGCGTCACACCGGTGTGGTCTCCCGTTCCAGCCGCGCGGCGAGGGCGAGGTACCGCGCGCGCCGGGTCACCGGCACCAGGCCCCGGACGAGGATCTGCCACATCTCGGCCGTGCGCCGGGGCTGCCGGGCGGCGGGTTCGCGGAGGCGGCCGACGACCCGGGTCCCGACGAAGAAGCAGACGAGGGAGTGGGCCACCGCGTCGAGGTCGACGTCCGGCCGGATGTCGGCCTCCTCGGCGGCGCCGAGGAGCCGGGCGGTGACGATGTCCGTCCATTCGGCGAACGGATGGCTGAGCGGCGGGCGCGGCCGGGTGCCGCCGGTGGCGAGCCGGAGGCCGGCCCGCAGCACGGGGTCCTCGGCCGCCCTGCGGGCCACGCAGAAGGTGAGGCGCATCAGCGCCTCCAGGGAGGTGCGGCCCCGCAGTTCGGCGTCCCCGGCCAGTCGGCGGCAGGTGGCGGAGTGGAGCTCCAGGACGGCGTGGGCGAGGTCCTCCTTGGCGGCGAAGTGGAAGTAGAGGGCCCCCCGGGTGACCCGGGCGTGCTCGACGACGTCGCCGAGGCTGGTCCCCTCGTAGCCCTGGCGGTCGAACAGGTCGGCAGCCGCCGTGATGATCGTCGCGCGGGTCTGCTCGGCGCGTACCTGCCTCGCCATCGACTGGACTCCTGGGCCGGGAACGAACGGGGCGTGCCGCATGTCCTTCACTCCGCGTGCACGACAACTCACCCTACGACAACGGCCGTCGGCCGGTGGCACGGGTGCCCGGACCCCGCGGGAGCGCTCCGCGCCGTCCGGCGGCCCGGGGGGGGGGGGGGGGGGGGGGGGGGGGGGGGGGGGGGGGGGGGGGGGGGGGGGGGGAAGGGGGGGGGGGGGGGGGAGAGGTGCGGGGAGGGGGC
>NZ_JBVITR010000022.1:49291-67693 GCF_055574875.1 Streptomyces sp. NPDC034670 | reverse complement strand
TTCCTTCACTCCGCGTACACGACAATTCACCCTACGACGACCGCCGTCGGCCGGTAACATGGGGACCCGAACCCCACGGAGGGTCTCAACGCCTCCCGGCGCGGGGGGCGCGGCGGCCCCCCCCCCCCCCCCCGCCCCGCGTGTCACGATTCATCACAATGCGGCAGCGACACCTCACTTCACGTGGCCGTTCACTTGACGACCGGTGGCCCGACAGGGTTGGCTCCGGGCCAGCGAGAGTCATCCGGCCGGCGCCCCCCGTGGCCCCGTCCGGGCTCTCCCCTGCTCTTGCTCTGCCGCACAGCGAGGTCCGCACCCCTCATGAACACTCGTCCCCCGTCGCGCCGCTCCCCCGGACGGCACCTCCCCCGCGCGGCCCTGGCGGCCGCCGTCGGCCTGCTGCTGGCCGGCTGCTCGTCGTCCGGTACGGCCGACGGCTCCTCGGGGCAGGGCGGCGCGGGGGCCGCCGGCGCCGGACGGATGAGGGTCACGATGGTCACCCACGGGGCCGAGGGCGACGCCTTCTGGGACCGGGTGCGCAAGGGCGCCGAGGCGGCGGCCGCGAAGGACGGCATCGACCTGACGTACGTGAGCGACCCGGACCCGGTGGCCCAGGCCGAACTGGTGCGCAACGCGGTCCGGGACGACGTCGACGGCATCGCGCTGACGCTGGCCAAGCCGCAGGCCATGAAGGGCCCGGTCGGCGAGGCGCGGGCCGCGGGCATCCCCGTGGTCGGGCTCAACTCCGGCATGGACGCCTGGAAGTCGGCGGGACTGCTGGGGTACTTCGGCCAGGACGAGGGCGGGGCCGGCCAGGCCGTCGGCGACAAGCTGGACGACCTCGGGGCCAAGCACGCCCTGTGCGTCGTCCACGAGCGCGGAAACGTCTCCCTGGAGGCCCGCTGCGCCGGGGTGAAGAAGGCCTTCGACGGCACCACCGAGAACCTCTACGTGAACGGCACCGACCTGCGCACCGTCTCCGGCATCGTCACGGCCCGGCTGCGGCAGGACCCGGCCATCGACGAGGTCGTCACCATGGGGGCGCAGTACGCCCTCACCGCGGTCGAGGCCGTCGAGAAGGCCGGCAGCAGGGCCCGGGTCGCCACCTTCGACCTCACCGAGGACCTGGTCGACGCCGTGCGCGAGGGCGACGTGCAGTTCGCCGTCGACCAGCAGCCCTACCTGCAGGGCTATCTCGCGGTGGACGCGCTGTGGCTGCACCGCACCAACGGCAACGTCAGCGGCGGCGGGGTCGCGCCCGTGCTCACCGGACCGGCGTTCGTGACCAGGACCAACGCCGCCGCGGTCGCCGGGTTCGCCGCCAACGGCACCCGCTGACGGGCCCTCGGGTGCGGGCGCCTCCCGGGATCCGGCGCGTACGGACCGTACGGCCGCGGGTGCGGACGGTGCTCCGCGCGCCGCCCGTGCCGCACCGGACGCGCCCCGCCCCCGTGGCCCCGCCACCCGCCCCCTCCCCCTCCGCAACCGACCGCTCTAGGACGACGATGTCTCCACGGACAGGTGCCCGGCGCCGTCTCGGCTCCATACGTCTCTCGCTGGTCCTCCTGGCACTGGTGCCCGGTGTCACCCTCGCGGCCATGTGGAGCGTGACGACGATCCAGATGTTCTCCGAAGGGCTGCGGCTGCGCTCCCAGACGGAACTGAGCCGGTCGACCGGCGCGATGGGCACGCACGCCGCGCTGGCGCTGCAGCGGGAGCGGAGCCTGACGGCCTCGTGGCTGGCCGATCCGCACAGCTCCCGGTCCGCCCTCGACGCGCAGCGCGAGAAGACCGACGAGGCGGTGGCGAAGCTGGTCGGGCAGGCGGACGCGATCGCCGAGGCGCCGGCGCGCGTCTCGGACCGGCTGTACTCGGTGCTCGGCTCGGTGGGCAGCCTGGAGTACTACCGGGACCAGGTGGACGATCCCAGCGACATCACCGCCGAGCAGGCCCTCGACCAGTACACCTCGATCATCGACGAGCAGATCCACGCCTTCCAGGAGCTCTCCCAGGTCGACGACGGGGACCTGACCTCGCAGGCCGGGCCGCTGGTCTCGCTGGAGCACGCGGCGGAGCTGGTCTCCCAGGAGGACGCGCGGCTCACCCTCGCCTGGTCCACCGGGAGACTCGACGCGCAGGGCTGGAACGACTTCGCGGAGCTGGTCCACACCCGTCGCTGGCTGGTCGAGGACCAGATCGTGCCGTCCCTGCGCGGCAGCACCAGGACGCAGGCCGAGCGGATCCTGCAGAGCCCCGAGTGGCGCGCCCTGCTGGCGGTCGAGGACCAGGTGCTCGCCACCCGGCCCACGGACGAGGAGCGCGACGTCGAGCTGCCGGACCTGCAGGAGCGGTGGGACCGGGCCATGGACGAGGTGTCCGCGCAGTACTCGGCCATGATCCTGCAGCAGACCGACGCGCTGCTCACCCGCAGCGCCGACGAGGCCCGCGGCCTGCTGCTGACCGCCGCCGCCCTGAGCGCCGGCGGACTGCTCGCGCTGCTGCTGTGCGTCGGCATGTCCTGGCGCATCACCCGCTCGCTGTCCCGCCGGCTGCACGGCCTGCGCATGGCCACCCTCGGCCTGGCCGAGGAGCGGCTGCCCGACCTGGTCGCCCGGCTGCAGCGCGGCGAGATGGTCGACCCGGAGTCGGCGACGACCACGCTGGACTACGGCCACGACGAACTGGGCCAGGTCGCCCAGGCGTTCAACGTCGCGCAGTCCACCGCCGTGCACACCGCGGTCGAACTCGCCGACACCCGGCGCGGTTTCCAGAAGGTCATCCTGGGCATCGCGCGGCAGAGCCAGAACCTGGTCAACCTCCAGCTCGGCAAGCTCGACGAGCTGGAGCGCCGGCACACCGACCCCGAGGTCCTCGCGGGTCTGTACGAACTGGACTCCACGGCCAGCCAGCTGCGCCGCTACGAGGAGAACCTGGTCATCATCAGCGGCGAGCGGCCCGGCCGTTCCTGGAGCGAACCGGTCGCGCTGATCGACATCCTGCGCAGCGCCGTCGGCGAGGTCGCCGAGTACCAGCGGGTGGAGGTGCACACCGAGGAGGAGGTCGCCCTGGCCCCGCCCGCGGTGGCCGACGTGATCCACCTGCTGGCCGAGCTGATCGACAACGCGACGGCGTACTCGCCGGCGCCGAGCCCCGTCGGGGTGCGGGCCGCGATGGTGGCCAAGGGCCTCGCGGTCGAGATCGAGGACCGGGGCCTCGGCATGTCGGAGGAGGACTACGCCTCCCTCAACGACCAGCTGGCCAGTCCCCCGCAGTTCGACGTGGTGGCGCTCGCCGACGACCTCCGGCTCGGCGTGTTCGTGGTCTCCCGGCTCGCCCACCGCCACGGCATCGCCGTCACCCTGCGCTCCTCGCCGTACGGCGGGACGACCGCGATCGTGCTGGTCCCGCACGAGATCGTGGTGCGGGACGTGCCCTCCGGCGCCGGGCGGGAAACCGCGGACGACCGCGGTACCGGGGAGCCGGCGGCCGCGGACGGCGCGGCGGGCGACGGGCCCGCGGAGACCTCCGCGGACGCGGCCCCCTCCGCGGGTGGGCAGGTCCCGGCCCCCAGGGCCGCGGCGCCCCGGTCCGCGGCCGCCGTGCGCTCCGCCCCCGCGCCGGCCGCCGGCGCGTCCGGCGCCCGCCGGGACGGTCCCGCTCCGCTCCCCCGCCGGGTGCCGCAGACCAGCCTGGCCGCCGAGCTGCGCGAGGAGCCCGCCGCGCCGGCCGGGGACGGCCCCGGTGACGACTTCACCGCGGAACACGCCGCCGCCTCCCTCGGAGGCTTCCAGCGCGGCACGCTCCGGGCCCGCGACGACGACGGGGCCGACGGCACGACCGCCGGCCCCGAGGACACCGCCGGCCCCGAGGACACCGCCGGTCCGAGGACGCACGACGCCGGGGACGGCGCGGCGGCACCGGCGGACGCGCCGGGCGTCTCCCCCGGACCCCCGCCACCGCCGTCCGGCCGCTGACCCCGGACCACCGACCACCGAACGCCGACGCCGGCACCGACCGCTCACGGAGGAACCCGCCATGACACGCCCCATCCCCGCCACGCACACCCAGCTGGACCAGTTGCTGACCGGACTCGTGGAACGCGTCGCCGACGTGAACCAGGCCGTGGTGCTCTCCGAGGACGGGCTGGTGGTCAGCAAGTCCACCGGCTTCCCGCGCGACGACGCGGAACGCCTGGCGGCGACCGCCTCCGGCCTGATGAGTCTCAGCAAGGGCGTCAGCATGGACTTCCGCGGCGGCCCGGTGCGGCAGGCGCTCATCGAGATGGCCAACAGCTTCCTGATCCTCACCTCGGCCGGTCCCGGCGCCCACCTGGTGGTGCTCACCGGCCCCGGCGCGGACGTCGGCGTGGTGGCGTACCAGATGAACATGCTGGTGAAGAAGATCGGCGAGCACCTCAGCGCGGCACCGCGCGACACGGCCGGCCCCGCCGTCGACCCCGGCGTGTGAGGTGAGCGGAGGCGACTCGGCGGGCCGGCTCGTCCGGCCGTTCACCCTGACCGGTGGCCGGACCCGGCCCAGCCGTGCCGACTTCACGCTCATCACGACGGTGACGGCGGTGGATCCGCAGCCCGAGCAGGCCCCCCGGCCGCAGCCCGAGCACACGCGGATCCTGCGGCTGTGCGCCGAGCCGGTCGCGGTCGCCGAGATCGCCGCGCGCCTGGACCTCCCGGTGAGCGTGGTCGTCATCCTGCTCTGCGACCTGCTGGAGGCGGGCCGGATCACCGCCCGCCCGCCGCACCCCGTCACCCGCACCACCCCGGACCTGGACCTGCTGCAGAAAGTGAGGGACGGCCTTGGCCGGCTCTGACACCACCGCCCGGGCGCCCGCCGGGCGTTCGGCGCCCGACACGGTCAAGATCCTGATCGCCGGAGGCTTCGGCGTGGGCAAGACCACCATGGTCGGCTCGGTCAGCGAGATCGTCCCGCTGCGCACCGAGGAACCGCTGACCATGGCGGGCCTGGACGTCGACGACCTGAACGGCATCGAGGAGAAACGTGCCACCACCGTGGCCATGGACTTCGGCCGGATCACCGTCTCCGACGACCTCGTGCTGTACCTCTTCGGCACCCCGGGCCAGCAGCGGTTCTGGTTCATGTGGAACGACCTGGCGCTCGGCGCGCTGGGCGCGGTGGTCCTGGTGGACGTGCGCCGGCCCGAGTCCAGCTTCGCCGCGATCGACTTCTTCGAGCGCCGGGGCATCCCGTTCGTGGTCGCGGCCAACGGCTTCCACGGGCGGCACCCGTACCCGGCCGAGGAGATCCGGGAGTCGCTGACGCTGCCGGAGGGCGTGCCGGTGCTGCTGTGCGACGCGCGGGAACGCGAGTCGTGCCGGGACGTGCTGATCGCGCTGATCGACCGGCTGATCGCACAGGCGGCCCCGGCGCGGTGAACCGCCCGCGGGGTGCGGCCGGCGACCGCACCCCGGGCGGCGGTCAGTCCAGGCCGGCCGACTTCAGCCAGGCCCTGGCCACGTCCAGCGGGTCCTTCTTCTCCAGCTGGACCTGTGCGTCGAGGTCGCGGAGCGTCTCGGTGTCCAGCTTCGCCGACACGGCGTTGAGCGCGTCGACGCCCTCCCGGGGGAGCGCGTCCTTGTGCACCAGCGGGGTCACGTTGGCGAATCCGAAGAGGTTCTCCGGGTCCTTCAGGACGACGAACTTCTCCTTCACGATGGCCGGGTCCGTGGTGAAGACGTCCGCGGCCTGGACCTCGTTCCCGGTGAGCGCCGCCTGGGTCAGCGGGCCGCCCGCGTCGAGCGCCTTGAACGACTTGAACTTCAGGCCGTAGACCGCCTCCAGGCCCTTGAGTCCCTGCCGCCGGGTCTGGAACTCGGGCGAGCCGCCGATCACCAGGTCCGGTGCGGCGTCCTTGAGGTCGGCGAGGGTCGACTCGGCGGTGAGGCCGTACTTCTTCGCGGTCTCGGCGTTGAGGGCGACCGAGTCCTTGTTCTCGGCCGGCGACGACCGGAGCAGCGTCAGTTCCTCGTCCAGCCCGGCCTCGACGGCCTCGTTCACCGCCTCGGTCGACTCCTGCTCGGCCTCGGGGTCGAGGTGGGCGAGGAGGGAGCCGTTGTACTCCGGCAGGACCGTGAGGGAGCCGTTCCTCATCAGGCCGTACGTCGTCTCCCGGCTGCCGATGTTGTGCTTGTAGCTGACCTCGAGGCCCTTGGCGCGCAGTGCCTCGCCGTAGATGTCGGCGAGCAGGGTGCTCTCGGCGAAGTTGTTGGAGCCGACGACGACGGTGCCCGCCTCGGCCTTCTCCCCCTGCAGGGGGTTGTCGGAGGTGTCGCCGGAGGAACAGCCCGCGAGCAGCGCCGCGGCGGCGGTGAGCGCGACGGCCGCCGCGCCGGTGTGTCTCGTCCTGGACCTGCTGTTCTTCGCGGTAGAAGTCATCCACCGATCCAATCCAGCCGTCTCACGGTCAGTCAAGAACACGGTGGTCACGGTTGGTCGCCCGGGGCCCGGGGGTCAGCGCCTGCGCACGCCGGGCGACACCGCCAGCCGTCCCGCGGCCCAGAACAGCGCGAGGGTGACGAGCGCCAGGACCGCCACGAGGGTGGCGCCGCCGACCACCTTCTCGTAGTCGCGCTGGTAGAGCCCGTCGATGATGTACCGGCCGAGGCCGCCGAGGCTGACGTACGCGGCGATGGTGGCCGTCGAGACGAGCTGGAGGGCGGCGGACCGCAGGCCGCTGAGGACCAGCGGGAGCGCCACCGGCAGTTCGACCCGGAACAGGATCCGCGACTCCCGCATGCCCATGCCCCGGGCCGCGTCCACCGGGGCGGGGTCGACGGAGCGCACCGCCTCGTAGGTGGTCACCAGGATCGGCGGGACGGCCAGGACGACCAGCGGGATCATCACGGGCAGCAGTCCGAAGCCGATGAGCAGGACGGCCAGCACCAGCAGGCCGAAACTGGGCAGGGCGCGGGCGGCGTTGGCGATGAGGGCCAGCGCGTTCCCGCCGCGTCCGGTGTGCCCCGTCACCAGTCCGACGGGCAGGCCGATCCCGGCGGCGAGGGCGAGGGCCAGCAGCGTGTACCGGACGTGCTCCAGGAGGCGTTGCGGGATGCCGTCGTAGCCGTGCCAGTGGGCGCCGTCGCTGAAGAAGGCGTGGACGAAGCCGAGGACGTTCACCGGGTCGCGGCCTCCGGTTCGGGTCGCCGTGGCCGCGCGGCGGGCCCGGGACGGCGGGTGCCGCGCGGCATCCACGGCGTCAGCAGGGTGCGGAGCAGGACCAGCAGGGCGTCGCACAGGATCGCCAGGGCGGCCGTGGTGAGCACGGAGTTCACCGCGAGCTCGGGCCGGTCGTACTTCTGCGCGGCCGCGAGCAGGTTGCCGAGGGCGCCCTGGTTGCCGATCAGGGCGCCGACGCTGACCAGGGAGATGCTGGAGGCGGTGGCGACCCTGAGTCCGGCGATGACGGCGGGGGCGGCGATCGGCAGCTGCACCCGCAGGTAGCGGCGCACGGGGCCGAAGCCCATGGCGGTGGCCGCGGCGAGGGTCTCGTCCGGCACCGAGCGCACGCCGTCGACGATCGCCGGGACCAGCACCACCAGGCTGTACAGGGCCAGCGGGATCATCACGGTGAGTTCGGTCTGGCCGGTGTAGTCGATGAGGACGACGAAGAACGCCAGGGACGGGACGGCGTACAGCACGGCCGCCACGCCGAGCACGGGCGGGTAGAGCCGGCGGAAGCGCCCGCACAGCCAGGCGAGCGGCAGGGCGAGGACCAGCCCGGCGGCCACCGGCAGCAGGGCCTCCCTCAGGTGCAGCCCGACCAGGCCGGACCAGCTGTGCTGGAGGTCGCTGGGGATGTCGAAGAAGCCGCTCATCCCGCGACCTTCTCCTCGTCGGCGCGGCCGGCCGGGTGGGCGGCGCGGATCGCCTCGCCGATGGCCTGCTGGGAGACGACGCCGGTCGCCCGGCCGTCGGCGTCCACCGCGACGGCCCAGCCGGTGGGTGAGAGCACGGCGCAGTCGAGGGCGACCCGCAGGGAGTCGGTGCCGGGCACGAACGGCCGTCCGTACGGCAGCAGCCGGCCGGTCCGGACGCCCCCGCCGGTCAGCTCCTCGCGGGCGGCCCAGCCGAGCGGGCGGCCGTCGGGGTCGGTGACCAGGAGGTACGGGGTCCCGGCGGCGGCGATCCGTTCGGCGGTCGCGTCGGCCGGGACCACGGCGTCGGTGGTCAGCTCCAGTGCGGCGGCGGTGAGGAAGGACAGCCGGCGGATGCCGCGGTCGGCGCCGAGGAAGTCCTCGACGAAGCCGTCCGCGGGCGCGGACAGCAGCTCGGCGGGCGAGGCGTACTGGGCGAGCCGGCCGCCCTCGCGCAGCACGGCGACCGTGGTGCCGAGCCTGACCGCCTCGTCGATGTCGTGCGTGACGAAGACGATGGTCTTGCCCAGTTCCCCCTGGATCCTGAGGAGTTCGTCCTGCAGCCCTTTGCGCACCACGGGGTCGACGGCGGAGAACGGCTCGTCCATCAGCAGCACCGGCGGGTCCGCGGCGAGTGCCCGCGCCACCCCGACGCGCTGCTGCTGGCCGCCGGAGAGCTGGTAGGGGTATCGCTCGGCCAGCGAGGTGTCCAGGCCCACCCGCTCCATCAGCTCCGCGGCCCGCTGCCGGGCACGCCGCCTGCTCCAGCCGAGCAGGCGGGGCACGGTGGCGATGTTGTCGACGACGGTGCGGTGCGGGAAGAGCCCGGCGTTCTGGATGACGTACCCCATGGACCGGCGCAGGTCGGTGACGGGGCGTCGCCGGACGTCCTCGCCGTCGAGGAGGATCCTGCCCGCGGTGGGTTCGACCATCCTGTTGATCATGCGGAGGGTGGTGGTCTTGCCGCAGCCCGAGGGACCGACCAGAACGGTGATCGAGCCGTCCGGGACGTCCAGCGAGAGCCCGTCGACCGCCACCGTGCCGTCCGGGTACCGCTTCGTGACTGAGTCGATCCGTATCAAGACGCGGAATGCCCTTCCGGTGACGGGAGTTCTGGCCGGGGCGACACGGTCTGCCGGTCCGTCGCCGGTCGAGTCTAGACGGCACCCCCGCCGGACACCCCGGACGGCGCGGCCCCCGGGACGCGATCCGCGCGCCACGCCGCCGCCTGCCCGGTCCCCGCCGGGGCAAACCCCCCGTCCGCGGCATCCCGTCGCCCCCTGCGGACCGGTGGCGCGCGGGGCGCGCCACCGCCGGATCAGCCCTCGGCGGGCTGCAGCCTCAGCGAGATGCTGTTGATGCAGTACCGCTGGTCCGTGGGCGTCGGGTACCCCTCACCCTCGAACACGTGCCCGAGGTGCGAGCCGCAGCGGGCGCAGCGCACCTCGGTGCGCACCATGCCGTGGGAGCGGTCCTCGACCAGCTCCACGGCGTCGGTGTCCTTCGGGTCGTAGAAGGACGGCCAGCCGCAGTGCGACTCGAACTTGGTGTCCGAGGTGAACAGCTCCGCGCCGCAGGCGCGGCAGGAGTAGACGCCCTCGGTCCTGGTGTCGGTGTACTCGCCGGTGAAGGCGGGTTCCGTGGCCGCCTGGCGCAGGACGGCGTACTCGGACGGCGACAGCTGCGCGCGCCACTGCTCGTCCGGCTTCTCCACGTCGTACGGCATGAGCTTCGGGCCCCTTACTTCGACAGACGTTCCAGGATCAGCGGGCCGAGGTCGGTGACGTCGCCCGCTCCCATGGTGAGAACCAGATCGCCGGGCTTGGCCATTCCCGCGACGGCCGCCGGGATCTCCGCCCCGTCGGGCACCGCGGTGACGTCCGCGCCGGCCGCGCGGGCCGCCTCGATGATCAGCTCGCTGGTGACGCCGGGGATCGGGTCCTCGCGGGCCGGGTAGACGTCCAGCACGAGCGAGGCGTCGGCCAGGGTCAGGGCCCGGCCCATCTCCCCGCCCAGCTCCCGGGTGCGGGAGAACAGGTGCGGCTGGAAGACGACGAGGATGCGGGAGTCCCCGACGGCGGCGCGCATGGCCTCCAGGTCGGCCGTCATCTCGCTCGGGTGGTGCGCGTAGGAGTCGACGACCTGCACGCCCGCGGCCTCGCCCCGCAGCTGGAGGCGCCGCTTCACCCCGGTGTACGCGGCCAGTGCCGGGGCCAGCTCGGCGGGCGGGACGCCGAGCGCCGCGCCCGCGGCGAGCGCGGCCACCGCGTTGTGGGCGTAGTGCCGGCCGGGGACCGAGACGGTGAAGGTGAGCGGGGCGCCGTCCAGCTCGACGCTCACCTCGCTCTTCAGTCCCTGCGGGACGACCGAGAGGATCCGCACGTCGGCGTCCTCCGACTCGCCGTACGTCACCGTCCGCACCGAGCCGTCCAGCCGCCGGGTCAGCTCCCGCGCCCCCTCGTGGTCCGCCGAGACCACCAGCGTGCCGCCGGGGACGATCCGGCCGACGAAGGTCTCGAAGGACTGGTGGATCTCCTCCATGGACGCGTAGTTGGCGTGGTGGTCCAGCTCCACGTTGAGGATGATCGCGACCTCGGGGGCGTACTTGTGGAAGCTGCGGTCGGACTCGTCCGCCTCCGCGACGAAGATCTCGCCCTCGCCGTGCAGCGCGTTGGAGCCGGGGGCGTCCAGGTCGCCGCCGATCGCGTACGACGGCTTCCGGCCCAGCTCGGTCAGGGAGACGGCCAGCATGGAGGTCGTGGTGGTCTTGCCGTGGGTGCCGGCCACCGCGATCGGGCGCAGGCCGTCCATCAGGGCGGCGAGGGCGTCGGAGCGGTGGACCACCGGGATGCCCAGCTCGGCCGCGCGGCGCAGCTCGGGGTTGTCCTCGCGGATCGCGGAGGAGACCACCACGCAGCTGGCGTCGTCGGCCAGGTGCTCGGCGGCGTGCCCGATGTGCACGGTGGCGCCCAGCGCGCGCAGGGCCTCGGCGGTCGCGGAGTCCTTGGCGTCGCTGCCGGCCACCTTCGCGCCGCGCTGGGCGAGGATCTTGGCGATGCCCGACATCCCGGCGCCGCCGATGCCGATGAAGTGCGGTCGGTCCATGGCTGGGGGAAGGCCGGGTGCCATGCGTGTCTCTCCCAAGGGTGCGAAGTGGTGCGACGAGCGGGACGACGGTCCGCGCGCCCTCGCGGGAAGGCGCCGCCCCAGCCTATGCCTTGCTGTGCGAGAAGAGTTTCAGCACCGGCACCCCCACCTTGTGCCGGGCCCGGGAGGCCCAGTCGCGGTGGAAGAACTCCTCCACGTAGTGCGGGTCGGTCAGGACGATCACCTCGTCCGCGCGGACCTCCTCCACCAGGACCTTCAGCGCGTCCAGGGGGTGGTCCTCGACGAGGCGGCCCCCGGCCTCGTGGCCGGAGGCGCGCAGGGCCTGCAGGGACACCTCCAGGGCCCGCTGCCCCATGCTCATGGCCTCCTCGCCCTCGGGGGTCTCGCCCTCGCGGACGGCCTCGTCGAGCTCGCCGAGCGCGACGTCGTCGATGGCCCGCAGCAGCCGGTCCGCCTGCTCGCCGCGCGGCTGGAGCAGCACGTGGAAGGAGACCGGCTCGTCACCGTGCAGGGTGGTGACGAACTCCACGTCGGCGGACGTCAGGGCCTTCTCGATCATCAGTACGCTGGTGAACACCGGGCGCCCCTTCTCCTCGGAGGGCCGCGGGCCCTCGCCGCTCCGCGGGCCGAGCCGGACCCTGCGGAAACCATCCTGTCCCGTGTGCGCACGGGTGCCGCCGGAATCAGTGTGCCCGTCGCCGCGCCGGGCGGCCCGGGCTGCTCCGCCGATCACCGGATCGACGGCGCCACCGGTCGCCTTTCCGGACGTTCCGGTCCACCGGTCCGGCCGGTGGAACGCCCGGTCCCATCGGTGGAACGCCGGTCCCGCCGGTCAGGACCGCTGCTTCCGCCGTTCCCGCTGGTAACGCGTGAACAGGAAACCGTCCTCCTCCAACATCGACTTCAGCGCGAAACGCCGCGGAAGTGTCACCGCGGGCCCGCCGGCGATGCGCTGCGCGTCACCGGCGGTGAGCATCGGCGAGACGGTCAGGCAGAGCTCGTCCAGCACCCCGGCCGCCACCAGCTGCCCCAGCAGCCGCGGCCCGCCCTCGGTCAGCAGCCGGGTGTGCCCCAGGTCCGCCAGGGCCCGCACCGTCCGTGCCGGGTCCACGCCGGCGCCCTCCCCGGCGACCACCACCCGCGCGCCCGCCTCCTCGGCGGCGGCGACGCGGTCCGGGGCGGCCCCGGCGCCCGTCAGGACCAGGGTGGGCACCAGGGGGGAGGTGAACAGCGGGAGGGAGAAGTCCAGGTCCAGGCTCGCCGTCACCACCGCGATCGCGGGTGCCGGCCCCTGCCCCGCCGCCTCCCGCAGCGCCGCGAACTCCGCACGCGCGCGCGCCGGCCGGTAGCCCTCCCGGCGTACCGTTTCCGCACCGACGACCACGACGTCGGCGAGCGCCCGCAGGGTGCCGAAGATCCGCATGTCGGCCGCGCAGGAGATGGGCTGGGAGCGGCCGTCGTGCTGGGCGGCGCCGTCGAGGGTGGACACCATGTTGGCCCGCAGCCACGGCTCCCGGCCCCCGGGGCCCGGCTCCGGGTAGGCGTAGGCGGCGGCCAGCTCGGCCAGGCTCCACTCCCGGGCGGCGCCGTGCGGGGTGCCGGCCCCTCCGGCGGGAGCTGCTGTTTCGTCGGTCACGTCGGTCACGGGGAACAGGCGTCGCATGCCGTGCAGTCTTCCACGCCCTTTAGCATGGGGAACCGTGTCGCCCTCCTCCCCCGCTCCCCGCCCCGGTCCGACGGCCGACGTGGCCCCGCTGTCCCTGTGCGCCCGCGAGCCGCACGTCCCCGCGGACCGGCTCGTCGCCGAGATGGTGCCGCCGCCGCGGTTCGACGCGGTCCGCTTCGACACCTACATACCGGACCCGAACCAGCCGAGCCAGACCGAGGCCGTGCGCGCCCTCGAAGGGTTCGCGGCGGGCCTCGGCGGGGCGCCGGCCGGCGCCCCGGGCCGGCGCCGGCTGTTCGGCTTCGGCAGGGCGCCGAAGAAGGCCCCGGCCGGCCCGCGCGGCGTCTACCTCGACGGCGGCTACGGCGTCGGCAAGACCCACCTGCTGGCCTCCCTGTGGCACGCCACCGAGGCCGAGCCCTCGCTCAAGGCGTTCGGCACCTTCGTGGAGCTGACCAACCTGGTCGGCGCCCTCGGCTTCCAGCAGACGGTGCGGACCCTCTCCGGGCACCGCCTGCTGTGCATCGACGAGTTCGAGCTGGACGACCCGGGCGACACCGTGCTGGTCTCCACCCTGCTCGGCAAGCTGGTCGAGTCGGGCGTCGCGCTCGCCGCCACCTCGAACACGCTGCCGGGCAAGCTCGGCGAGGGCCGGTTCGCCGCCGCCGACTTCCTGCGCGAGATCCAGGGCCTGTCGGCCCACTTCCGCGCCCTGCGCATCGACGGCGAGGACTACCGCCACCGCGGTCTGCCCGAGGCGCCGCCGCCGTACTCCGACGAGCTGGTCACCAAGACGGCGCACGCCACCGAGGGCGCCTCGCTCGACGCCTTCCCGGACCTGCTGGAGCACCTCGCGAAGGTCCACCCCAGCCGCTACGGCGCCCTCACCGACGGGATCCGCGCCGTGTGCCTCACCGGTGTGCGGCCGGTTCCGGACCAGTCGACCGCGCTGCGGCTCGTCGTCCTCGCGGACCGGCTCTACGACCGCGAGGTGCCCGTGCTCGCCTCGGGACTGCCGTTCGACCGGCTGTTCGGCGAGGAGATGCTGAAGGGCGGCTACCGCAAGAAGTACTTCCGGGCCATTTCCCGGCTGACCGCCCTGGCCCGCGACGCCGGACGGCTCACCGAAAGCCGGTAATCCTTTTCCGACATTCGCTCGAATTCCTTGTCGCCCAAGGGCTGATTCGCGCCCGCCCCCTCACTTTTTCGGTCTCCCCCGCGGCTCGAAACGTGAAGTTGACCCTGCAAAGGCCTTTGCAGGGTTAACGTGTTTCTTGACCATCCGTTGACCAGGCGTTGACGCGCAGGAGAGGGTGCATCACCCCGCGGGAGAGGCATGTCCCGAGGCAGGGAGGCTCCGGCCGCACCACCGGCCCCCACGGCCGCTTTACCCGCGCCCCGTTCCCCTCTCCTTCCGCGTCCTTCACGCCCGCACATACGTCCCGTCACGCAAAGGCCAGAGCTCATCCAGGAACCTGCGGGTCCCCCCACCTTCGACCCGCCCGTCCGGCGCGCCCCCACCGCGCGCCAGGAGGATCACCTGATGCCATCTCTCATCGACCACGCCCGTGACCCCGGACAGCCCCCGGCGGACCGGAGGATCCGGCCGCACGGCCGGTACCGCGAGGTGCGCGCCCAAGCCGCGCGTGCGGCCGCCGACGCGTTCGAGGCCCGGTGAGCCGGGTCGTGGGCGGGTTCCCCCACCTGCGGCAGGACCTCACCGCCTCGCTCGTCGTGTTCCTGGTCGCCCTCCCGCTGTGCCTGGGCGTCGCCGTCGCCTCCGGCGTCCCGGCCGAACTCGGCCTCGTCACCGGCATCGTGGGCGGCATCGTCGTCGGCCTGATGCCGGGCAGCAGCCTCCAGGTGTCCGGTCCGGCGGCCGGCCTGACCGTGCTGGTCTTCGAGGCCGTCGACGCCTACGGGCTGCCCGCGCTCGGCGTGATCGTGCTGGCCGCCGGGCTGATCCAGCTGGCCATGGGCGCGCTGGGGCTGGGGCGCTGGTTCCGCGCCATATCGATCTCGGTGATCGAGGGCATGCTGGCCGGCATCGGCCTGGTGCTCATCGCGGGCCAGCTGTACGCGGTGGCCGGGCTCCGGGCGCCCGCCTCCGGTCTCGACAAGATCCTGGGACTGCCCGGGGCCGCCCTGGACGCGCTCACCGACGCGGAGGCGCTCGCCCCGCTCGCGGTCGGGGCGGGCACCGTCGCGGTGATGGTGCTGTGGCGGTGGGCGCCGGGCCCGGCCCGGGCCGTGCCGGGCGCCCTCGCGGCGGTCCTCCTGGCGACGGCGGTGACGCTCGCGTTCGGCCTGCCCGTCGCCACGGTCGAGGTGCGGGGCCTGCTGGACGCCGTCCAGCCGCCCGGCGCGGACGCCTTCGGCGCGCTGGCGGACATCGGCCTGATCGGCACGGTCGTCGCCTTCGCCCTGATCGCCTCCGCCGAGAGCCTGTTCAGCGCCGCCGCGGTGGACCGGCTGCACGACGGTCCGCGCACCCGGTACGACGAGGAGCTGATGGCGCAGGGCACGGGCAACGCGGTGTGCGGGGCGCTCGGCGCGCTGCCGCTGACCGCGGTCATCGTGCGCAGCTCGGCCAACGTCCGGGCGGGCGCCCGGACCAAGGCGTCCCGGGTGCTGCACGGCGTGTGGCTGCTGCTGTTCGCGGCCCTGCTGCCGTCCGTGCTGGCGGTCATCCCGCTGCCCGCGCTGGCGGGCCTCCTGGTCCACGCGGGCTGGAAGCTGATCCCGTTCCGCCGGGCCGCCACCCTGTGGCGGACGCACCCGGGCGAGGCGCTGATCCTGGTGGTCACCGCCGTGTCGATCGTCGTGGTGAACATGTTCGAGGGCGTGCTGATCGGTCTGGCCCTGGCGGTCGCCAAGACGGCCTGGGAGGCCTCGCACGCGAGGCTGGAGGTCGTGGACGGGGGCACGGGACCCGTCCGGGTCCACCTGTCGGGCAACGCGACCTTCCTGCGGCTGCCGCGGATCCTCGACACCCTGGAGGCGCTGCCCGAGGACCGCCCGGTCGAACTGGACCTGTCCGGGGTCCACCACCTCGACCACGCCTGCCGCACGGCGCTGGAGAACTGGGCCGAGCGGCACGGCGCGGTCGGCGCCGCACCGGTGCGGGTCACCGGGGACGGGAACGCCGCGCGACCGGGGACCGGGGAGCCGTCCCCCGCTCCCCCGGCGTGATCCGCCCGGCGGTCCCGGCGCGCGTGCCGCCGGGACCGCCGGGGTGGGCGGCGTGGCCCCGGACCAGGGGCGGGCATATCGTTGCAGAAGCGGATGGAAGCGCGCGGAACTGGCCTCTGGACGGGAGGTCGCCATGCTCGAGGAGCTGCTCACCGCGGCCGTCGCGACCGGCGCGGCGGGCGCCACGTACCTCGTCGCCGCGGCACGGGTCGTCAAGCAGTACGAGCGCGGGGTGGTCTTCCGCCTCGGCCGGCTGTACGGCGAGGTGCGCCCGCCGGGGTTCACCCTGATCGTGCCGTTCGTGGACCGGCTGCGCAAAGTGAACCTGCAGATCGTCACGATGCCGGTGCCGGCCCAGGAGGGGATCACCCGGGACAACGTGACGGTGCGGGTGGACGCGGTGGTGTACTTCAAGGTGGTGGACGCGGCGGCGGCGGTCGTCAACGTCGAGGACTACCGGTTCGCGGTCTCCCAGATGGCGCAGACCTCGCTGCGGTCGATCATCGGCAAGAGCGACCTGGACGATCTGCTGTCCGACCGGGAGAAGCTCAACCAGGGCCTGGAGCTGATGATCGACAGCCCGGCGGTGGGCTGGGGCGTGCAGATCGACCGGGTGGAGATCAAGGACGTCTCGCTGCCCGACACGATGAAGCGGTCCATGGCCCGGCAGGCCGAGGCCGACCGCGAGCGGCGGGCCCGCATCATCAACGCCGACGCCGAGCTGCAGGCGTCGAGGAAGCTGGCCGAGGCGGCCCAGCAGATGGCGGACACCCCCTCCGCGCTGCAACTGCGCCTGCTGCAGACCATCGTGGCGGTCTCCGCGGAGAAGAACTCCACCCTCGTCCTGCCCTTCCCGGTGGAGCTGCTGCGCTTCCTGGAGCGGGCCCAGCGGACGCCGTCCGAACGCGTGGTGGAGGCCCGTGGGGAGCCCGGGGACCGCGCCGCCGGCCCGTGACGCGTGCGACACGCGTGGTTCCCGCGACTCGCGCCAGGTGGTAGACACGGCGGGGTCACAGTTCCTGTCCGCCAGCAGGAAGGTTTCCCCCATGTCAGAAACCGCGTCCACGGAGGGCTCCCCCACCACCCGGCGTCAGGTGCTCGCCCGGACCGGCGCCCTGGGGATCGGCATCGCGTTCTCCGGCGCCCTCTCCGAGCTGTTCACCGGCACCGCCGCCGCGCAGCACCTCGGACACGACGGCTACGGCCCCCTGGTCCCCGACCCCGCCGGGCTGCTCGACCTGCCCAGGGGCTTCCGTTACCGGGTGCTCTCGCGCGAGGGCGACCGGCTGCGCTCCGGCGAGGGGCCGGTCCCCTCCCACCACGACGGCATGGCCGCCCTCGCGGGCCGGGGCGGCCGCGTCCACCTCGTCCGCAACCACGAGAACCGCCACAACGGCAGGATCCCGGTCCCGGCGGTCGAGGGCCTGACCTACGACCCCGAGGGCAAGGGCGGCTGCACGGCGCTCACCCTGGACTCCCGCGGCACGGTGCTGTCCGAACGGGTCGCCGTCGCCGGCACGGCCGTCAACTGCGCGGGCGGCCCGACTCCCTGGGGAACCTGGCTGACCTGCGAGGAGACCGAGGACAAGGCGGGCACCAACGGCTACGCCAAGGACCACGGCTTCGTCTTCGAGGTCGACGGGGCCGACCCGCGCCGCACGGGCGCCGTACCGCTGACCGCGCTGGGCCGCTTCCAGCACGAGGCGGTCGCGGTGGACCCGGAGCGGGGCGTCGTCTACGAGACCGAGGACGCCTTCGAGCGGCCCTTCGGCCTGTTCTACCGCTTCCTGCCCCACAAGCCGCTGGGCGGCACCGGGTCGCTGCGCGCGGGGGGCCGGCTGCAGGCGATGCGGGTGCCCGGGGTGCCGGACCTGTCCTCGATCCAGGAGACCGGTGCCCGCTTCGACGGCGTCGAGTGGGTCGACGTACCGGATCCGCTGGCCGTCGGGACCCCCATCCGCTTCCAGGACTTCGGCCGCGGCGGCATCACGCACGCGCAGAAGCTGGAGGGCTGCTACTGGGGCGGTCGGTCGGTGTACTTCGTGTCGTCCTTCGCCCGCAGCGCGGACGGCTCGGCGGGCGACCACTACGGGCAGGTCTGGCGCTACGACCCGGACCGGCGCCGTCTCACCCTGGTGATCGTCTTCGGCCCGGACACGGACGTGCGACTCCCGGGCGAGTCGCCGGACAACATCTGCCTCGCCCCGGGCGGCGGCCTGATGGTCTGCGAGGACGGCGGCGGCGCCCAGCACGTCTACGGCGTCACCCGGCGCGGCGAGGTCTACGCGCTGGCCCGCAACCGCCAGAACACGGGCACGCCCGAGGACCCGGAGTGGGGCGAGTTCGCCGGGGTCGCCTTCTCCCCGGACGGCCGGACGATGTACGTCAACTGCTACGACCCCGGCACGACGTTCGCGGTGACGGGGCCGTGGCGCAGGTGACCGCGGGCGGGGGGGGGGGGGGGGGGGGGGGGGGGGTGGGAGGGGGGGGGGGGGGGTCTCGTGCAGGCCTATCCAGGCCACTTTTCCGCCGCTACCCCTAGCGCCC
>NZ_JBVITR010000022.1:44537-49281 GCF_055574875.1 Streptomyces sp. NPDC034670 | reverse complement strand
TCCCCCCCCCCATCCCGTCTTCCCCCCCCCCCCCCCTCCCCCCCCCTCCCCCCCCCCCCCCCCCCCCCCCCCCCCCCCCCCCCCCCCCCCCCCCCCCCCCCCACCGCGGGGTTCAGCCCGCCAGGACGCCGTCCATCTGCCCGACCGACGCCCTCAGCCCCTCGACCATGCCCATCTCGGCCAGCCGGTCCATCTGCTCCCGGCTGTCGAAGGCCGAGCGCAGCTCCATCCGGGTGCCGCCGTCGCGCTCGGTGAGGGTCATCCGCACCGTGGTGGTCGGCATCTCGGGGTCCGGCCTGCCGTCCTGGTCGCAGAAGCCGTCGGTGAACTCCAGGGAGGCCGGCGGCGCCACCGAGGTGATCCGCCACCAGCCGCCGTACTTCTCGCCCTCCGGGCCGGTCATGAAGTACCTGACCTCCCCGCCGGGCGTCAGGTCGTGCTCCTCGAAGGTCGCCGGGTAGCCGGGGGGTCCCCACCAGCGCTCCAGCAGCCGCGGGTCGGCCCACAGCCGCCACACCCGTTCGACCGGTGCGGTGAAGTCGGCGGTCAGGGTGAGGGTGAGCCGGTCGACGTCCTTGTCCACGCCGGTGACAGTCATCCGTCCGGTCCTTTCGTCGTGTCCGTCGTACCCGTGGTGTCCGTTTCCCCCGCCGCCTCCACCGCCTCCGCCGTGTCCGTCGTGCGCGTCGCCGCGCCGCCGCCGGGGCCGGCCGCGGCGGTGTCCGGGAGCAGGCCGGACATCCGGTCCACCCGTGCCCGCCAGGCCGACTCCAGTTCGTCGAGGGCCTGCCGCGCACGTCCCACCGCGCCGGGATCGGTGCGCACGAGCCGCTCCCGTCCGCGCCGCCGCTTGGTGACCAGACCGGCCCGCTCCAGCACCGCGACGTGCTTCTGCACCGCGGCGAAGCTCATCGGGTACGCCGCGGCCAGGCGTGACACGGACAGCTCACCCCGCGCACAGCGGCGGAGCATGTCGCGGCGCGTCGCGTCGGCCAGGGCGTGGAACAGCCGGTCCACGGTGTCGTCGGTCCCACCGGATCCGGCGGCCGCCCCATCTACAACCATGTGGTTGTACGCTCATCCCGTCCGCCCCCGCGCGCAAACGGAAGCGGACTCGCTCCCCCCACGGGGTCCCTGGGGCCACTGAACCCGGCACACCGGGGTACTCGGCGCTCATGACGGAGAATCAGCAGGTCAGCGGCTCGTACTGGCTCCAGACCGCACCGGGCGGCCGCCACGCCCCGCTGACCGACGACCTCGATGTGGACGTGGCCGTGATCGGCGGCGGAATCGCCGGGCTGTGCACCGCGTGGGAACTGACGCGGGCCGGGAGGCGCGTCGCGGTGCTGGAGTCCGGGCGGATCGCGGCCGGCGTCACCGGACACACGACCGCCAAGATCACCGCCCTGCACTCCCTGGTCTACGACAAGCTGCGCCGCACCCGCGGCAGCGAGGGCGCGCGGCTCTACGCCCGCTCGCAGTCGGAGGCGATCGAGCACCTCGCCGAGGTCGCGACGGAGCTCGGCGTCGACTGCGACTGGGAGCGCCGCAGCGCGTACACCTTCGTCCGCGACGCCAGCCGGGTGGAGGAGGTGCGCGCGGAGGCGGAGGCCGCCCGGGAGGCGGGGCTGCCGGCCTCGTTCGTGACGGAGACCGGACTGCCGTTCCCGGTGGCGGGCGCGGTCCGGGTGACCGGGCAGGCGCAGTTCCATCCGCGCAAGTACCTGCTGGCCCTCGCCGACGACCTGGTGGCGCGCGGCGGGCTCATCCACGAGGACACCACCGTCCTCGGCCTGGAGGAGGGCGAGCCCTGCCGCCTGTCCACCGCCGCCGGGGCCACGGTGACCGCCCGGGACGTCGTGGTCGCCACCCATTACCCGATCTTCGACCGGGCCCTGCTGTTCACCCGCCTCTCCCCGCACCGCGAACTGGTCGTCGCCGGCCTCCTCCCCGCCGACCAGGACCCGGACGGGATGTACATCACCCCCGACGAGAACACCCGCTCGGTGCGCACCGCCCCCTACGGCGAGGACGGCACCCGGCGCCTGCTGGTGGTCACCGGGGAGCACTTCACCCCGGGCACGGGCGACACCCGGGCCCGCTTCGACCGCCTGACCGCCTGGACCCGCGAGCACTTCCCCGACGTGGAGCTCACCCACCGCTGGGCCACCCAGGACAACAGCCCCACCGACACCGTGCCGCTGGTCGGCCCGCTGCACCACGGCGCCCGGCACGCCTACGTCGCGACCGGCTTCGGCGGCTGGGGCATGAGCGGCGGGATGACGGCGGCCCTGCTGCTCACCGCGCAGATCACCGGCGAGGAGCGCGCGTGGAGCGGGCTGTACGACCCGCGCCGGCTGACCCCGGCCGTGCGCGAGGCGCCGTCCTTCCTCAAGACCCAGGCCGAGGTCGCCCGGCACTTCGTCGGCGACCGGCTGCGCCCCTCCCCTCCGGTGGAGTCCCTGCCCCCGGGCGAGGGCGCCGTGGTCCGCGCCGACGGCGGCCGCCTCGCGGTCTACCGCGACGAGGAGGGCGCCCTGCACGCGGTCTCCGCCCGCTGCACCCACCTGGGCTGCCTGGTCAGCTTCAACTCCGCGGAACGCGCCTGGGAGTGCCCCTGCCACGGCTCCCGCTTCGACATCGACGGCAAGGTCGTCCAGGGACCGGCGACCAAGCCGCTGGAACGGCGGGACATCTGAGCGAGGCGCCCGCGCGGGACGCCTCGGGCGTCCCGCGCGCCGTGCCCCGGCCGGGTGACACCGCCCCGGGGCACGGCACACGACGCGGCGAGGGGAACGGAGCGCCTCCTACCTTCATACGATGATCACATCCGTATGTCGCGTCGCCGCGCTCTGCGCCCTGGGGGCCGCGCTCGCCGCCTGCGCCACCGCCCACCCCCCTCAGCAGCGGTCCCGGCCCGCGCCCCCGGTCCCGGCCGTCCCGGCCTCCCCCGCCGCGCCCTCGTCGCCCCCCACCCTCGCTCCGGGTCCTTCGGGCCTGGTCCCGGTGTTCCGCAACGGCCCGCGCACCGACGACCGGACGGTGGCCCTCACCTTCGACGCCGACATGACCGCCGACCAGGGCCCGAGGGCGGCGGCGGGCGAGCGCTTCGACCACCCGCGGCTGATCGCCACCCTGCGCGCGCTGAAGGTCCCGGCCACCGTGTTCATGACGGGGCGATGGGCCGAGGAGTACCCGGACCAGGCCCGCTCCATCGGCCGGGACCCGCTGTTCGAGGTCGCCAACCACTCCTACAGCCACTACGCCTTCACCGGCGACTGCTACGGCCTGCCGACCGTCTCCCGGGACCGGATGCGGGCGGACGTGGAACGGGCGTACACCGCCTTCCGCCAGGTCGGGGTGGCGGATCCGATGCCGTACTTCCGCTTCCCCGGCGGCTGCTACGACCGGGCGGCGCTCAGGGCGCTGGCCCCGACGGGCGTCACGGCGGTGCAGTGGGACGTGGTCGGCGGCGACGCGTTCGCCACGGACGCGGAGGCGGTGGCCCGGCAGGTGCTGGACGGGGTGCGGCCGGGCTCGGTGGTCGTCCTGCACTGCACGCGCAGCGCGGCCCCGGCGACCGAGCGGGCGGTCCGCGGGGTCGTCCCGGAGCTGCGCCGCCGGGGCTACCGCTTCGTGAAGGTCTCCGAGCTGATCGCGACGGCGGGCGGACGGGGCTGAGCGTCCTACGCTGGAGGCATGAGCGACGACGACTACTGCCTGATCGACGCGACCAGGCCGCCGAAGGCCGACGGGCCGCCGTACGCGGAGTGCGTGCTGTGCCGGGAGCCGACGGAGTACCCGGAGTCGTACCGGGGCGTCACCCTGTGCCCGGCCTGTGAGTGGCGCGAGGCCGAGCGCACCTCCTGCTCGGGCTGACGGCGGTGCGCGGACGGTTGGCAGACTGGACCCGTGAGCACTGATCAGACGCCTGTCGCCGACAGCCCCTTCCGGCCCGACCCCGGTGCCCGCGACACGGCGCCCCAGTTCGTCCTGCCCCTGGTGGTCCGCATCGAGCGGGCGGCGCCCCCGCCCCGCACGGACGCCCTGGAGACGGCGGCCCGCGCGGTCCTGGTGATGCTGACCGACGAGCGCTCGGTGGGCGAGGGCGCGTGGGCGCGGGCGGTGCGCGCCTGGCAGGACGCCCGGATCCGCAAGGTGGTGCGCCGGGCGCGCGGCGCGGAGTGGCGCCGCGCCCAGACCCTGCCGGGCATCACGGTCACCGGCGGGTCGGCCGAGGTCCGCGTCTTCCCGCCGGTCCCCCTGGACGGCTGGCCCAAGGACCTCGCCCGCCTCCAGGTCTCCGGCACCGACCTCGACGACCCCCAGGCCCCGCCCCCGGCGGACCCGGCCGTCCCCGTCCTCTGGCTCAACCCCGGCCTGGACATGTCGGCCGGCAAGGCCATGGCCCAGGCGGGCCACGGCGCCCAGCTGGCCTGGTGGGAACTGTCCGGCGAGGAACGCGCGGCCTGGCACGCCGCCGGCTTCCCCCTCGCCGTCCGCACCGCGGACCCGTCCCGCTGGAGGGACCTGACCGCCGGCGGCCTGCCCACGGTCCGCGACGCGGGCTACACCGAGATCGCCCCCGGCTCCTGCACGGTGGTCGCGGACCACCCGGCGCTGCGCCAGGGCCTTTCGTCCGGCTCGGGGGGGGGGGGGGGGGGGGGGGGCGGGAGGGGAGAGAAGAAGGGGGGACGGGAGGGCGGAGCCGGGGGGGGGGGGGGGCAGGGGGGACACATTTCCC
>NZ_JBVITR010000022.1:24539-44527 GCF_055574875.1 Streptomyces sp. NPDC034670 | reverse complement strand
CGTCTCTGCCGTGGTGCCAACAGCCCGCTCCGCGCCGAGCCAGCCCCTTCCTCCCTTCTCGGCCCGTTCTCGCGTCCTCCCCCCCAACCCGACCAAAAGGCCGTAGCACCGGACGGCCGGCTCCGGCGGGAGGCGCGCCGCGGTGGCACCCGTTCCCCCGGCCCGGATGGGGTAACCGCGCATGCGCGGGCCCGGGGCCGGGGCCAGAGTGAGCAGCGTGACAGCACACGGCGAGCGACGGCACGGCACGGCGTCCCGGGCCACCCCGCGCGGGCGTCGGGGCCGAAGCCCGCACGCCCTCGCCGGCGCACGGAGACGCAGGAAGAGGAGGAGTGACCGTGCCCGCCACCACCACCGCCGTGGGCGCCCTGTACGTCTACGGCATAGCCCCCGCCGGCATCCGTGCCCCCCGCCGCCCCGGGGTGGACGGCGTCCCGGTGCGGCTGCTGACCGAGTCCGGCCTGTGCGCGGCGGTCTCGGACGCACCCGCGCGGCTGTGGCCCCGGCACCGTGACCTGCTGGCCCATCGGGCGATACTGGACGAGCTGGCCGCACAGGGGCCCTTGCTGCCCATGCGGTTCGCGGTCCTCAGCCCCGAGCCGGGCGTCCTGCTCTCCCAGCTGCGCTCCGACGCCGCCCATCTGGCGAAGCAGCTCGAAGGCGTCCGGGGATGCGTCGAACTCAGCGTCAGGGGGGCGGTCGTCCCCGACTACCTCGCCGCCCTGGTGCGCCGGGACGAGAACCTGCGGGAGCTGGCCCGCCGGACGCGGCGCCGACCGGACCACGAGGCCAACGTCCGGCTCGACGAGGCACTCGCCCGAGCCGTCCGCCGCGAGGCGCGGCGCGCGGCGCGGGACGTGCTCGCCCACCTGGCCCCGCTCGCCGTGCGCACGGCGTACGGCCCGACCGACGACGAGTACGTGCTGAGCACGTCGTTCCTGCTGCGCTCCGCCGACGAACAGCGCTTCCGGCGGACAGCGGCCGAGCGGGCACGTATCTGCGGGGACCGTCTGGCGCTCAGCGTGACGGGACCCCTGCCCTGCTACAGCTTCGTCGATCCGCGCCCCGCACCGGCCGGGCGGTGACGCCCCGGACACCGTGAGCGGGCCGCGGACGACCCGGCCGCCCCGGTGTCCGCCGTCGTGGGACCGCCGCGCCGGCTCGGGGGACGCCGGGCCGCGCGCCGCTCCGACGAGGGCGCGCCGGGCCCGGAGCGAGGGGGACCGGCTCGGCACGGCCCGGGCCGCGACGACCTCGGCCCCGCCCCGGCCCCCGGGCCCTCCTCGGTGCCCTCGGCGATCATCGACAACATCCCCTTCGTGGCGTCGGTGAGCCCGATCGTCTCCGAGATCGTGGCCTCGGCCGGCGGCACCGAGGAGGCGGGGATGCTGTGGTGGGCCTTCGCGCTCGGTGCTGACCTCGGTGGAAACGCCACGATCATCGCCTCCTCGGCCAACGTCGTCGTCATCGGCATCGCCGAGCGCTCCGGGCACCACATCTCGTTCTGGCAGTTCAGCCGCTACGGACTGGTCGTCACCGCGGTCACCGCCACGGTGGCGGCCGCCTATGTGTGGCTGCGCTGCTTCGCCCTGGCGTGATCACGGGACGCCGGCCGCGCGAGGGGGGCGGCCGGCGCGCCACCGGTCGCGCGGAGGGCCTCGGCCCCGGGTCCGGCCGCGGCGCCCGCCGCGGGCGTTGCGGCCGGACCCTTGCGACGGCCGCGGCGCGCGGTGTACCCATGTGACGCAGAACATGAACGGTGTTCATGTTCGCGTGTGCGTCCTCGCGCGCGAGGTTCCGTCACACTCCGTCAGGCCCCCGGGCGGAGGCGGCGGTCCCGCCGGCCCGTACGCACGCGCTCCGCCCCTGTGCCGTCGGACCGCCGAGCCGGAGGAGCAGCAGATGACCGCGGAACACCCCCTGCGCAGCAGGCGTACGGTCCTACGGGCGGGAGCCCTCACCGGTCTCGGGCTGGCGGGCGCGGCCGTGGCCGGGAGCCGGGCCGCCGCCGCCCCCGCGGGCGGCACCGGCTACCTCGTCGGCCGGGGCGTCGCCGACGCCACCGGCGAGGTGGCCGAGGTCGGGATGATGGGCTACGGCCGGTTCGACCAGCAGGCCGCCGGGCTGCACACCCGGTTGCGGGCGCGGGCGTTCGCCGTGGTCGACGAGGCGAGCGGCCGGCGGGTCATGCTGATCGTCGCCGACTCGCCGATGATCTTCTCGAGCGTGCACCAGGCGGTGCTGAGACGGCTCGCCGACGCGTACGGCGGCCTCTACACCGAGCAGAACGTGCTGATCACCGCCACCCACACCCACGCCGGCCCCGGCGGCTACTCCCACCACCTGCTGTACAACACGACCACGTTCGGCTTCCACCGCAAGACCTTCGAGGCGGTCGCGGACGGCCTGTTCGAGGCCGCGCAGCGGGCCCACGACGACCTGGCACCGTCGGAACTGGTGCTCAGCCACGGCACGTTGACCGGGGCCAGCGTCAACCGCTCCCGGTCCGCCTTCGAACGCAACCCGAAGGCGGACCGCGACCACTTCCCGGACGCCGTCGACCCGCTCACCACCCTGCTCCGGGTGGAGCGGGCCGGGCGGACGGTGGGCGCCGTCAACTGGTTCCCGGTGCACAGCACCAGCATGTCCGGGGACAACCGCCTGATCAGCGCGGACAACAAGGGGTACGCGGCCTACCACTGGGAGCGCGAGGTCCACGGCGTCGACTACCTGTCCGACGGTTCCCCGGCGTTCGTCTCCGCGTTCGCCCAGACCAACAGCGGCGACATGTCGCCCAACCTGGACCTGAGGCCGCCCACCACGCCGGAGGACTTCGAGCGGACCCGCCTCAACGGGCTGCGGCAGTACGAGGCCGCGGCGGCCCAGCTGGAGGAGCCCGGCGTCCGGCTGTCCGGCCCGGTCGACTCCCGGCTGGTCTGGGTCGACCTCTCCGACGTCACGGTGCGTCCCGAGTTCACCGGTGACGGCCGCACCCACCGGACCTCCAAGCCGTGCATCGGTGCCTCCATGGCGGCGGGCAGCATGGAGGACGGACCGGCCTTCCCCGGTTTCGAGGAGGGGGAGAACCCCTTCTGGGACGCCGTCTCCGGTTCCCTGGTCTACACGGTGTCACCGGAGTTGAAGCAGGCTCAGGCGCCGAAGGACGTCTTCGTGCCCGTCGGGGAGGTCAACCGCGCCTACCCGTGGGTACAGGAGCGGGTGCCCGTGATGCTGGTCCGCATCGGCCGGCTCCACCTCATCGGCATCCCGGGCGAGGTCACCGTCTGCGCGGGCCTGCGGCTGCGGCGCACGGTCGCCGGGATCGTGGGCGCGGACCTCGACGACGTGCTGGTCGCCGGGTACGCCAACGCGTACTTCCACTACCTGACCACCCCCGAGGAGTACGACGCGCAGCAGTACGAGGGCGGGAGCACGCTCTTCGGCCGCTGGCAGCTCCCGGCGCTCCAGCAGACCGCGGCCGCACTGGCCACCGCGCTGCGCGACGGCACGGAGCTGCCGGCCGGCCCCGGGGCGCCCGACCTGTCCGGCAAGGCGCTCTCCCTCCAGCCCGGTGTCGTGCTGGACGCGCCGCCGCTCTTCCGGAGGTTCGGGGACGTGCTGGTGGGGCCGCGGGAGAACTACCGGGCCGGCGAACGCGTCGAGGTCGTCTTCGCGGGCGCCCACCCGGGCAACGACCTGCACCGCGGGGGCACGTACCTGACCGTCCAGCGCCGGGAGCCCGGCGGGGCCTGGCGCACGGTGGCCGACGACGGCGACTGGTCGACCCGCTTCCACTGGAAGCGCGACGGGATCGCCGCCTCCCAGGTCACCCTCACCTGGGACGTCCCCGAGGGCGCCGCCCCGGGCACCTACCGCGTCGTCTACCACGGCGACGCCCGCGCCCTCACGGGCACCGTCACCCCGATCACCGGCACGTCACCGTCCTTCACGGTGCGCTGACCCGGACCGGCCCGCGGTCCGCCGCCGTCGGACCAGGTCCGTTCCCGGATCCACGACCCAGTGGTTGCTCCTGAGGACCCGGCCCGCGAAGGTCACGTCGACCTCCGCCAGGAAGCGGAAGCCGACGGACCGGCAGATGCCGTTCGACGCCGCGTTGCCCGTGGCCGGGAAGGCGTGGACGAGTCCCCAGCGGTCCTGGTCCCGGGCCTGCTCCAGGAGGGCGCGGACGGCGCGCTTGCCCAGTCCCCGCCCCTGGAACTCGGGCAGGACCATCCAGCCCATCTCGGAGATCGGCCCCTCGTCGGTGTCGCGGGAGCGGAGGGTCACCGTCCCGGCCACCACGTCGGGGCCGGCCCCGTCGGGGACGATCATCTTGAACCATCCGAGGCCGGCCGCCGCCCGCCGGGCGTCCCGCCGGACCTGGTCCGCCATCCCCTCCACCGGCAGGGGCCCGCCGAGACCGGCCATCATGACGGGATCGCACCGCATCCGGACGTAGGCCTCGACGTCGTCCGGTGAGACGTCGCGCAGCCGCATCGATCCTCCTCGTCTCCGCCGGGACGGTCCCGCGGCACGAGAAGTGGACCACCCGCGGCCCGGGCTGTCCACCTGTTCCCGGTCGCGGCCCCGCGTTCCCGCCGGCACCGGGCGGGTGGTCCGCCCGAAGCTCAGATGTTGCTCTGAAGGTGCCCGCCGCGGGGTTCGGGAGCGGGCCGCGGGGCCATACCCCCGTCACGTCCGGAAGGGACGTCCGGCGGGGGCCGGGTGAGCCGGGTGGAGGAGGGGACGATGGTACGGCTGGGGACGGGGATCGGCTGGCGGCCGGAGATCGCCGAGGCCGTGGAGGACATGCCGGGCATCGACTGGGTGGAGGTCGTCGCCGAGAACGTCTGCCCCGGGCACCTGCCCGAGTCGCTGCTGCGGCTGCGCGGGCGCGGGGTGACCGTCGTGCCGCACGGGGTCTCGCTGGGGCTGGGCGGGGCCGAGCGGCCCGACGAGGCGCGGCTGGCCGCCCTCGCCGAGCGGGTCACCGCCCTCGGCGCGCCCCTGGTCACCGAGCACATCGCATTCGTCCGGGCGGGCGGGGCGCTGACCGCCTCGCCGCGGCTCGAGGCCGGGCACCTGCTGCCCGTGCCGCGCACCCGCGACGCCCTCGACGTGCTGTGCGAGAACGTCCGCATCGCCCAGGACGCGCTGCCCGTGCCGCTCGCCGTGGAGAACATCGCCGCGCTGGTCTCCTGGCCCGGCGAGGAGATGACCGAGGGCCAGTTCCTGTACGAGCTGGCCGACCGCACCGGGGTGCGGCTGCTCGTCGACGTGGCCAATCTGCACACCAACCACGTCAACCGGGGCGAGGACCCGGCCGAGGCGCTCGCCGGACTGCCCCTGGAGGCCCTCGCGTACGTCCACGTCGCCGGCGGCGTCGAGCGGGACGGCGTGTGGCACGACAGCCACGCCCACCCCGTCCCCCGGCCCGTCCTCGACCTCCTCACCGACCTCGCCTCCCGGGTCTCCCCTCCCGGCGTGCTGCTGGAGCGGGACGAGAACTTCCCGGAACCGGCCGAGCTGGAGGGCGAGTTGAGGGCCGTCCGGGAGGCGCTGGAGAGGGGGGCGCGGGAGAGGGGCGCGGCGGGGAAGGACGCGAGGGGGCGTGCCGGGGCGGCGGCGGAGGCCGCGGACGCTCCTGCCGCCCGCCCCGGGCCGGAGCGGGACTCCCCGGGGCCGGCCCGGCAGCGGCTGGCCCTCGCGCAGACCGCGCTGCTGTCCGCGCTGGTCGCCGGGACCCCCGTGCCCGAGGGGTTCGACCGGGTGCGGATGGGGGTGCAGGCGCGGGCGCTCGCCGCGAAGCGGGCGGGCGTCGTCGCCAGGGTCGCGCCCGAGCTGCCGGTGATCCTCGGTGCGGGGTACCGGGCCGCCTTCCTCGCGTACGCGCAGACGCGGCCGATGAGCGGGGGCCACCGCCGGGACGCGCTGGACTTCGCCGAGCACCTGCTGCGGACCGGGCGGCCCGGGGAGGCGCGGGCACGGCGTGAGCTGCGGGAGTGGTGGCTGGAGCGGTCGGGGCCCGCGCCCCGGTCGCGGCGGCCGGCGGTGCGGCTGGCCCGGGCGACGCGGCGGGTGCTGCTGCGGCGGTGAGCCGCCGCGGCCCCGCGTCCCGGACATCCCGGCCGGACGTCGCACGGGGATCGCGCTCCGTCCCGGACGGTGAACGGGGCATGGTGCCTTCGCGACCGCGTCCTCCGCCAACGGTCCGTGTGCCGGGTCCTCCTCCTGCTGACGGCCTGGGCCGTCGCCGGCGCGGCGTGCGCCCGGCTGTGCCCGGCCGCCGTCCGCGCGGCGGCCGGCGAGCGCTCCGGCACGGCCGGCGGCGGGGGCGCACGGGAGTACCGACGGCGACACCCGCGCGCGGTGCTTGCCCTGCTCGACCGTCCACCGAAGCATCCCTTCCGTCGCCGCCGTGCACCGAAGGGATACGCGATGAGAACCGCAGCCGTCCACGTGGCCGCCGGGTCCCTGCTGCTCACCACCCTGGCCGCCGCTCCGGCCGGCGGCGCTCCCCGGGCCGCCCCGGCCGCCCCCGGCGCGGCCGAACTGCGCGGCACCGCGGTGGCCGCCGCGCGCGCCGCGCGCGAGGGGATCGCGTTCGGCGCGTGCCCCGACGCGGAGGACCTGCCGGGCACCGTCCGGTGCGGCACGGTCGGCGTTCCGCTCGACTACGCCCGGCCGGACGGCAAGCGGATCCGCCTCACCGTCAGCCGGGTCCGGGCGACGGGCGAGGACCCCGCCGGCGGCGGGCGGGCGGTGCCCCGGCAGGGCGCCCTGGTCCACAACCCGGGCGGACCGGGCGCGAGCGGCATGCGCTTCCCGCTCCTGGGCGCGCTCCCCGAGTGGAGGCGCGTCGCCGCGGCCTACGACCTCGTCGGCTACGCCCCGCGCGGGGTGGGCCGTTCCGCGCCGCTGTCCTGCACGGACCCGGAGGAGTTCGCCGCGGGGCCGACGAAGGCACCGGTCCACCCCTCGGAGGCGGACAAGCGGGAGCACGTCGCGCGGGCCCGGGCGCACGCGCGCGGCTGCGCCGAGCGGGCCGGCGACGCGCTGCGGCACTACACCTCGCTCGACAACGCCCGCGACCTGGAGGTCCTGCGGGCCGCGCTCGGCGAGGACCGGCTGACCTACCTGGGCGCGTCCTACGGCACGTACCTCGGGGCGCTGTACGCCACGATGTTCCCCTCCCGCGTGCGGCGGATGGTGTTCGACTCGGCGGTGAACCCGGCCCCGGAGCGGATCTGGTACCGCAACAACCTCGGCCAGTCGGCCGCGTTCGAGAGGCGCTGGGCGGACTTCCGGGCGTGGGCCGCCCGGCACGACGACGTGTACGGGCTGGGCGCCACGCCGCGCGAGGTGCAGCGCGGCTACGAGAGGGCGCGGGCGCGGCTGGCGAAGGAGCCGGCCGGCGGGAAGGTCGGGCCGGGGCAGTTGCAGGAGGCGCTCCTGCAGGCCGGGTACTACGACGACTACTGGCCGCACCGCGCGCACGCCCTGTCGGCGTACCTGAGGGGCGACCCGGGACCGCTGGTCGAGCAGGCCCGGGCGCATCCGGGGACGGCGGCGGAGAAGGAGAACGCGCGGGCCGTCTACCTCGCCGTGGAGTGCAACGACGCGCCCTGGCCGACGGACTGGGCGGTGTGGGACCGGGACAACACCCGGCTCGCGCGCCGGGCGCCCTTCGAGACCTGGGGCAACGTGTGGACCAATCTGCCCTGCGCCTACTGGCGGGCGCCCCGGCAGCAGCCGCTGGACGTGCGCGCCGGGCGCGGTGCGCTGCCGCCGACGCTGATCCTGGCGGCCGAGCGGGACGCGGCCACCCCGTACGACGGCGCCCGGGAACTGCGCCGCCGGCTGGCGGGGTCGGTGCTGGTGACCGAGCGGGACGCCGGCTCCCACGGGATCGCGGGCGGGCCGAACGCCTGCGTGAACGGGCACCTGGAGGCGTACCTGCTCGAGGGGCGGGTGCCGGGGCGGCACGCGTCCTGCGCGCCGCGCCCGGAACCGAGGCCGCGGGCGGCGGACGGACCGGCCCGGAAGCCGCCCGCCGCCCGGCCCGCCGAACGGCCGGCCGCCTGACCGGACGGCGTCGTCCGCCGCCCGGCCGCCCGGCCGCCCGGGCGGATCAGGCCAGGTCCGCGACCAGTTCCGCGACGTCCTTGCGGCGGCCGGTGAAGAACGGCACCTCCTCGCGGACGTGCATCCGGGCCTCGGAGCCGCGCAGGTGGCGCATGAGGTCGACGATGCGGTGCAGTTCGTCGGCCTCGAAGGCGAGGATCCACTCGTAGTCGCCGAGGGAGAAGGAGGCGACCGTGTTGGCGCGCACGTCCGGGTAGCCGCGGGCCATCTTGCCGTGGTCGGCGAGCATGCGGCGGCGGTCCTCCTCGGGCAGCAGGTACCAGTCGTAGGAGCGCACGAAGGGGTAGACGCTCACGTAGTCGCGGGGCGTCTCGTCGGCGAGGAACGCCGGGATGTGCGAGCGGTTGAACTCGGCGGGGCGGTGCAGCGCCATGTTCGACCAGACCGGGACGAGGGCGCGGCCCAGCCGGGTGCGGCGGAAGAGGCTGTACGCCTCCTGCAGCCGGTCGCTGGTCTCGGCGTGCCACCAGATCATCAGGTCGGCGTCGGCGCGCAGGCCCGACAGGTCGTAGGTGCCGCGGATCGTGACGTCCTTGGCGGCGAGCTGGTCGAACAGCTCCTGGACCTCGTCGGCGTAGCCGGCGCGGTCCTCGGGCAGCACGTCCTTCAGCTTGAAGACGGACCACAGGGTGTAGCGGATGACCTCGTTGAGGTCCCTGGCCAGCTTGCCCTTGTTCGGGATCCGTTCGGGGGCGGGGGTGGTGGCGTCGTCGCTCATGTCCCTCATTCTCCTGTTCCTGCGTGGGGGCTTTGCACCGGGTCGGCGGTGAGCTGCCGCACGTCGCGCAGGTCACCGTGGATCCGGTCGGCGGCGGCGTACGCGCTCGCGACGCACGCGGGGATGCCGACGCCGTCGTAGGCCGCGCCGCACACGGCCAGTCCCGTGAGGTCCGCGAGGTGCTCGCGGACGCGGGCCACGCGCGCGTGGTGGCCGACGGGGTACTGGGGCAGGCCGTCGTCCCAGCGGGTGACGCGGGTGGCGACCGGGGTGGCGTCCAGGCCGGTCGCCGCCTTCAGGTCGTGCCGGGAGACCTCCACCAGGTCGGCGTCGTCGCGGCGGAGGACCTCCGTCTCGCCGTGGCGGCCGACGGAGGTGCGCAGGACGACCAGGCCGGGGTCCTGGTCGGCGATCCAGCCCCACTTGTTCGAGGCGAAGGTGGCCGCCTTGATCGTGCGGCCGTCGACCGGCGGCACCAGGAATCCGCTGCCCTCGGGGAGGCGGGTCTCCGCGCGGCGGTAGGCGAGGGTGATCAGCGCCATGGAGGCGTACTCGACCCCGGCCAGTTCGGCGGCGGCCCGGGGGGCCTCGGCGCGCAGCAGGCGGGCGGCGGCCGGGGCGGGGACGGCGACGACGACCGCGTCGGCGGACAGGCTCCGGTCCCCGGTGAGGACCCGCCAGCCGCCCTCCGGCGTCCGCCGCAGCCCCGTGACCGGCGTGCCGGTGAGGACGTCCCCGCCGCGCGCCCGCACCGACTCGGCGACCGCGAGCGGCAGGGTGCCCACTCCGCCCTCGACGCCCATGAACACGGGGCCGTCCTGCGGGGAGGCGGCGGACCTCGCCTGGATCTCGCGGACGCCCTCGGTCAGGGAGGTGTGCGCGCGGGCGGCCTCGAAGAGCTGCGGGACCGCCGAGCGCATCGAGATGCGGTACGCGTCGCCCGCGTACACCCCGCCCAGCAGGGGCTCCACGAGGCGGTCGACGACCTCGCGGCCCAGGCGGGCCGCCACGTACTCCCCGACCGCCACGTCGTCGCCGACCTCGGTGCGCGGCAGGTCGGCGTCGCGCCCGATCCGGGCGAGCCCCTCGTCGGACAGCACGCCGGCGAGGGCGGCGGCGGTGCCGGGGACGCCCATGACGTGGCCCTTGGGCATGGGGCGCAGGGCGCCGCGGGTCCACAGCGAGGCCGTCGCGGTGGCCGGCGGCCGGAGCCGGCCGGCGAGGCCCGCGTCCCGGGCGAGGGCCACCGCCTCGGGCCGGCGGGCCAGCATCGACTCCGCGCCGAGGTCCACCCGCACGCCCGCGATCTCGCCGGGCAGCAGTTTGCCGCCGACCCGGTCCGAGGCCTCCAGCACCGTCACCCGCGCCCCGTGCCCCAGCAGCCGGTGCGCGGCGGCCAGCCCGGCGACGCCGCCTCCGACGACGACGACCCGCGGGCCGGCACCCGTACGTGATCCGCTCATGGCTCCAGCTTCTCAGACGCCGCCGGCGGTCCCACCAGGGCCGTCCGGCCCCGGCCGGCCACCGGACCGCCCCCGCGCCCGCCCCCGGACGGCCCCGCCGAGTCCCTACCGTGACCGCATCGGGACCGTTCCGCGTCAACGTCCCGCGCCCCTCCCGCGTCGTAGGAGCGTCAGTCGTCACGACTCCCGGGGGGAAGAACCCAGATGCGCACACGACGACCCGTACGACCGGCCCGCGTCCTGGCCGCGGTCCTGCTGACGGCGGCCCTCGCGGTCACCGGGTGCAGCGGCGCGGACGACTCCTCCGGCCGCTCGCTGACCGACGAGAAGGCCGCGGTCCCGGCGGACGCGCAGGCGGCGCCGGAGGGCGCGAGGCAGGGCGCGCCCGGCGCGGACGGGACGGGCACGGGCGGGGCGGGCGCGCCGTCGGAGGCCGCCGTCCAGCACGTCGTCCGCACCGCCTCGCTGACCGTGCGGGTGAAGGACGTCCCCGGGGCCCTGGCCGCGGCCCGCGCCGCCGCGGAGGACGCGGGCGGCCACGTCGGCGACGAGACCACCACCCGGGACGGCGGGGGCCGCGAGCGCACGCGCCTGGTGCTGCGCGTGCCCGTCGAGCGGTACGAGGAGGTCCTCGCCGACCTGGAGGGCACGGGCAGGCTCCTCGAACGCAGGGCGAAGGCGCAGGACGTCACCGACCAGGTGGTCGACGTGGAGAGCCGGATCGCGTCGCAGCGCGCCAGCGTGGCCCGCATCCGCGAGCTGATGGACCGGGCGACCGGGCTCAGCGACGTGGTGACCCTGGAGCGGGAGCTGAGCACCCGCCAGGCCGACCTGGAGGCGCTGCTCGCCCGCCAGAAGTCGCTGGAGGACCGGACGAGCCTGGCCACCATCACCCTGTCCCTGTCCGAGGCGCCGGTGAGGAAGGCCGCGGAGGACGACGACCCCGGCTTCCTGGACGCGCTCGCGGGCGGCTGGGACGCGTTCGTGACGATGCTGCGCTGGCTGGCGGTGGCCGTCGGCGCGGTGCTGCCGTTCGCGGTGGTGACCGCCCTGCTCGTCCTGCTGTGGCTGAAGGCCGTGCGCCCCCGGCTGCCGCGCCGCCCGGAGCCGGCGCCCGCGGCGGGCGCGCCGGGAACGCCGCCGGCGTTCCCGCCGGCCCGCGGCGGAGCGGAGGAGAACCGGGAGGGCTAGGGTCCTTCGTTCGGATCGGGCCGGCCGCGGCCGACGGTGCGTCGTGGCCGGCCCGAGCGGGGTCCGGTGCGTCCGGTCGCGGGGCGGGGGAGGGCGGCGACGCGGGGGGCCCCTGCTCGGGCGAAGCCGAGAGCTCGGGGGGAGTCGGCGGCCGGCGGCAGCGCGGCGGACGCACGCACCGGCCCCCGCGGCGCCGGCCCGGTCCGGACGGCGTGCTCTGGTGGCCCGGCGGGCGACGCGCGCCCCGTAGCGTGTGGGCATGAGCATGAACGAGGCACGGGGCACGAGGGAACGTCTGGTCGTGATCGGCGGCGACGCCGCGGGGATGTCCGCGGCGTCACAGGCCCGCCGGCTGAAGGGCCCGGACGAGCTGGAGATCGTGGCGTTCGAGCGCGGTCACTTCACCTCCTACTCGGCGTGCGGCATCCCCTACTGGGTGAGCGGCGACGTCCCCCGACGGGACCGGTTGATCGCCCGGACGCCCGAGGAGCACCGCGCGCGCGACATCGACCTGCGGCTGCGCACCGAGGTGACGGAGCTCGACCTCGACCGGGGGCGGGTCCGCGCGCGGGACGTCGACTCCGGCGCCGAGTCCTGGACGTCGTACGACAAGCTGGTGATCGCGACCGGTGCGCGGCCGGTCCGTCCGGACCTGCCCGGCATGGACGCCCCCGGGGTGCACGGGGTGCAGACCCTGGACGACGGCCAGGCGCTGCTCGACACGCTGGCCCGCACGCGCGGGCGGCGCGCGGTGGTGGTCGGGGCGGGCTACATCGGCGTGGAGATGGCCGAGGCGATGCTCAAGCGCGGCTACGAGGTGACGGTCGTCAACCGCGCCGCGGAGCCGATGGCGACCCTCGACCCCGACATGGGGCGGCTGGTGCACGAGGCCATGGAGGGCCTGGGCGTCACCATGGTGAACGACACGGAGGTCACCGCGCTGCTCACGGGGGACGACGGCCGGGTGCGGGCGGTCGCCACCGGGGCGGCCGAGTACCCCGCCGACGTCGTCGTCCTCGGCATCGGGGTGCGGCCCGAGACGGCCCTCGCGGGAGCGGCGGGACTCCCCCTGGGCGAGCACGGCGGACTGCTCACCGACCGGTCCCTGCGGGTGCGCGGGCAGGAGAACGTGTGGGCCGGCGGCGACTGCGTGGAGGTGCTCGACCTGGTCTCCGGGCAGCAGCGGCACATCCCGCTCGGCACGCACGCCAACAAGCACGGCCAGGTCATCGGCGCCAACGTCGGCGGCGGTTACGCCACCTTCCCCGGCGTGGTGGGCACGGCGGTCAGCAAGGTGTGCGACCTGGAGATCGCGCGCACCGGCCTGCGCGAGAAGGACGCCCGCCGGGTGGGCCTGCGCTTCGAGACCGTCACCGTCGAGTCGACCAGCCGCGCGGGCTACTACCCGGACGCCTCCCCCATGACGGTGAAGATGCTCGCCGAAGTGCGCACCGGCCGGCTCCTCGGCGTCCAGATCGTCGGCCGCGAGGGCGCGGGCAAGCGGGTCGACATCGCCGCGGTCGCCCTCACGGCCGGGATGACGGTGGAACAGATGACGGCCCTGGACCTGGGCTACGCGCCGCCCTTCTCCCCGGTCTGGGACCCGGTCCTGGTGGCGGCCCGCAAGGCGGCGGGGAAGGTCCGGGCCACCGGGTGAGCGGAGACGGGGGAGCCGGAGCGGGCTCCGGGGCTCCGGCTATGCCGTCCCGTTGATCCGTTCGACGGCCTGGCGGGCCTGCTCGGCCGGAGGGCGCGAGGGCAGCGAGGACACGGAGGCGCTCGGCGCGGAGGGACCCGGTACGGAGGCGCTCGGCGCGGACGCGCTCGCGGGCACCGGGGGCGGCTGCTCCCCCGCCGGCCTGGCGTGCGCCGCGGTCCGCGCCGAGCGCAGGCGGTGGCTCACCGCCTCGTCCAGCGTCACCGGCCGCTGCCGCTGGGCGGCGAGCCTCCCCGCCTCCTGGCCCAGCCGGGCCACGTCGTCCCAGGGCAGGCGCACCACGAGCGTGAGCTCGGCCTCGCCGTCGGGCAGCGCGTGCATCGCGGGGGTCACTCGGTCGTCCATCGCCTGATCCTCACGTCGGCCCCGCGACCCCTTGCCCCGCGCCGCGGGCGGTTGACGGGAGATACGCACGGCCGGGCGGCGGTGTTCACCGCCGCCGCGGATTCACCGGCCACCGTCCGGGCACCTGGGGGACGTGGTCATCCCCGTGCATGACGTGAACCCCGTACGGCGCACTCCCTGGGTGACGTACGCGCTGGTGGCCGTCAACTTCGCCGTCTTCGTGTTCCTCACCCCCGGGGTCTCCGCCTCCCTGACCGGCGAGGGGGGCACGCTCGCGCAGCTGTGCGGCCTCGAGGCGTTCCTGGACCGGTACGCGGCGGTGCCGCAGGAACTGGTCCACCATCGGATGCCCCGCCTGGTGCCCACGGGCGAGACCGGGGTGGGGCCGCGGGGGCCGGGCTGCGTGGTGGCGCCGCCGGGTTACGAGAAGGTCCCCGAGCTGAGCGTCCTGACCTCGATGTTCCTGCACGGCGGCTGGCCGCACCTGCTGGGGAACCTGCTGTTCCTGTGGATCTTCGGCAACAACGTCGAGGACCGCATGGGACACATGCGGTTCCTGCTGTTCTACGTCGTCTGCGGCTACGCGGCCGCGTACGCCTTCGCTCTCGCGAACTCCGGTTCGAGCGAGTCGCTGATCGGCGCCTCCGGGGCGATCGCCGGTGTCCTCGGTGCCTATCTGGTCCTCTACCCGAAGGCCCGGGTCTGGGTGCTGGTGCCGTTCCTGATCTTCCTGCCGCTGCGGCTGCCGGCCTGGATCGTGCTGGGTTCCTGGTTCGCGCTCCAGGCCGTGTACTCGGCCGGCGGGGGTGTCTCGCAGGCCGGGACCGTGGCCTACCTGGCGCACGTCGCCGGCTTCGTGGCGGGCATGCTGATCGCCTGGCCCCTCAGGCCGAGCACTCCCCCACCGCCCGAACCGGGCGGCGCGCTCTACGGGAGGCGGGCACGGCCGGGCTGGTAGGACGCGCGTCCGCTACCGGCCCGGTCCCCCGCGGTCTCCCGCGGGCCCCGTCGTCGCGGTGGCCGCGGGCGCCGGCGGGGACGCGGGCAGCCGCAGGGCCAGCAGGGCCACGTCGTCGTCGTCGCGGACGGTCACCAGGTCGGCGAGCAGCTCGTCGCAGAAGGCCTCCAGCGGGCGCCGGGCGGCGGCCGCCGCGTGGTGGCGCAGCCGCTCCAGGCCGACGGCGAGGTCCTCCTCCCGGCGCTCCACCAGCCCGTCGGTGTACAGCAGCAGGGTCGAGCCGGGAGGCAGCGGTTCCAGGGCGCTGTCGTAGTGGGGGTGCGGGACCAGCCCGAGCATCGGGGAGCGGCCGCCGGTCAGGAAGCGCGCGGTGCCGTCCGCCTCGACCAGCAGCGGCGGGGGGTGCCCCGCGACGGAGTAGTGGAGCTGGAGGCGGCCGGGCGCCGGGCGTTCGACCCGGGCCAGGACGCAGGTGGCGGTGCACTCCTCGTGGAGGGTCTGCGCGGAGACGTCCAGGCGGCGCAGGATCTCGCCGGTGGGTTCCTGGCGGTCGAGGGCGAGTCCGCGCAGCATGGTGCGCAGCTGGCTCATGGTGACGGCGGCGGGCAGGTCGTGGCCGGCGACGTCCCCGACGGTGAGGACGGTGGCGTCGTCGCGCAGCACGAAGGAGTCGTACCAGTCGCCGCCGACCTCGGCGGCCGAGGCGCTGGGCCGGTAGCGGACGGCGATGCCGAGGCCGGGCACGTCCGGCGGCTCGGTGAGCAGGCTGCGCTGGAGGGCCAGCGCCACCTGCCGGGTGCGCTGGTACTCCAGGGCGTTGCCGATCGGTGTGTGGACCCGTTCCAGGAGCGTCTGCAGCAGGTCGATCTCGGCCCGGCCCAGGGGCGGGCGGTCGCCGCTGGTGGAGACGACGACCAGGGCGGCGGTGATGCCGTCGACGACGACGGGGAGCAGGATGGCGCTGTTGGCGTCGGGGGCCAGCCAGGGTTCGGTGCCGGGCGGGGCGAGGTCGGGCGGGGGCGAGCCGGGCGGGAAGGCGGCGTGCACCGGGCGGCGCCGGTCGGCGGCGCGGGCGAGCGGGCTGCCGGGCCCCAGGTGCTCCGCGCGGTGCGGGGGCAGGTCGGGGTGGTCCTCGCGGGTGACGGCGGCGACGCGTTCGACGGTCAGCGCGGTCCCCGGGGTGCGGTGCAGCGCCTGCGGGAGGAGGTACATGGTGCAGCTGTCGGCGAGGGCGGGCACGATCACCCCGGTGAGGGCGGCGAGCATCTCGTCCGGCCGGGCCGTGTCGGCCGTGACGGCGGTCGCGCGGTCCAGCAGCTCCTCGCGGCGGGTGTCCTGCCACTCCTGTTCGATGTCGCGGCAGATGCCCACCCACTCGATCACCGTGTCCCCGTCGCGGACCGGTGCCGCGTTGACGGCGAAGTGACGGTAGCCGCCCGTGGCCGTCCGCAGCCGGTAGGTGTGGGAGAACAGCGGCCGCACCTCGTCCAGGGCGCGGTCCCACGCCTCGAGGGCGGCGGCGCGGTCGTCGGGGTGGACCGCGTCGATCCACCCGTCGCCGCGGAACTCCTCCCAGCTCTGCCCGGTCACCCGCTGCCAGCCGGGGCTCGGCTCGGTCACCCCGCCCTTGGGGCCCGTCACCCACACCATCTGGGACGCGGCGTTCACCAGGCTGCGGTAGCGCAGCAGCGCGCGGCGGCGTTCCTCGGACAGGACGCGGATCCGCTGCGCGGCGTTCACCTGGCCGGTGACCTCCAGGATCACGCCGAGCACTCCCCGGCGGCCGTCGGTCATCGTGGCGCGGGAGATGCTGAACGTGAAGTAGCGGGGCTCCTCGTCCCCCGGTTCCGGGAAGAGCACGCCGACGGGCACGGCGGTGAGCACTTCGGCCTTCCCGGTGGCGAAGACCCGGTCGAAGATGTCGAAGTAGCCGGACTGCTCGAGGTCGGGAAAGGCCTCGCGGACGGGCCGGCCCAGCGGGCGGTCGCCGAAGGTCCTCCGGTAGAGCTCGTTGGTGTACGCGAGCCGGTGCTCCGGCCCCTGGGTGAACATCACGCCGATCGGAGCGGGGTCGAACATCTCGAGCCTCATGAGGTCTCCACCTGCCCGTGCCCGGAAGCGAACGTGGTGGGCAGCGTATGAGTACCCCGCGCCCGGGACCCGACGCGCGGGCGGCGCGCACCCGGCTCCGGCCGGCGTCACCGGGGCCGCGGACGGCCCCGGTGACGGTGGTGGATCAGCGGGCGGTCCGCGTGTGGACGTACTCCACGAGGCGGGTCAGCGCGTCCGCGTCGGTGGACGGCATCACTCCGTGACCGAGGTTGAAGATGTGGCCCTCCAGCCCGGCGGCCTCCTCCAGCACCTCCCGGGCCTTGGCCTCGACGGCCTCGCGGCCGGCGAACAGCACGGTCGGGTCGAGGTTGCCCTGGAGCGCCTTGCCGGGGCCGACGCGGCGGGCGGCCTCGTCCAGCGGGACGCGCCAGTCGACGCCCACGACGTCCGCGCCGGCCTCGCCCATCGGGCCGAGGAGCTCGCCGGTGCCGACGCCGAAGTGGATGCGCGGGACGCCGTAGCCGGCGACCTCGCGGAACACCTTCGCCGAGGCGGGCAGCACCGAGCGCCGGTAGTCGGCCGGGGCGAGCGCGCCGGCCCAGGAGTCGAAGAGCTGGACCGCCGAGGCGCCGGCCTCGATCTGGACCTTCAGGAAGGCGGCGGTGATGTCCGCGAGGCGGTCGAGCAGGTCGGCCCACAGCTCGGGGTCGCCGTACATCATCGCCTTGGCGTTCTCGTACGTGCGGGACGGGCCGCCCTCGATGAGGTAGCTCGCCAGGGTGAACGGCGCGCCGGCGAAACCGATCAGCGGCGTGGCGCCGAGTTCGCGCGTGAGCTGGCCGATCGCCTCGGTGACGTAGGAGACGTCCTCGGGGGTGAGGTCGCGCAGCCGGGCGAGGTCGGCGCGGGTGCGGACCGGCTGCTCGACGACCGGGCCGATGCCGGGCTTGATGTCGAGGTCGATGCCGATGGCCTTGAGGGGGACGACGATGTCGCTGAAGTAGATCGCCGCGTCGACCCGGTGGCGGCGCACCGGCTGGAGCGTGATCTCGGTGACCAGGTCGGGGCGCATGCAGGACTCGAGCATCCCGATGCCCTCGCGCACCTTGCGGTACTCCGGCAGTGAGCGCCCGGCCTGCCGCATGAACCACACCGGGGTGTGCGGCACCGGCTCGCGCCGGCACGCCTTCAGGAAGGGACTGTCGTACGTCGCGGTCGGCTGCATACCCGCCGTCGGGATTGCGTTGGCACTCACACCGGCCAGTCTCGCATGGCCCGCCGGCGCCTTCGCACCTGGTCCGCCGGTGCCTCGCGTCCCGTGGGGCGCCCGGCGCGCGGCGCCCCGCGGGACACGATCCGGACACCGCGGGGCGGCACGGGTGTCCCTCCCCGCGCCGGGCGCCCGTTCCGCTTAATCTTCCCCGCATGGCTGCGGCTCAGGGACGACTGTCGGACGGCACTGGCGGAATGGACGAACCGAAGGAGACCGGGGCGGATCCCGGGCACGGGGGCGCACCCCCGCCGCCCTTCCGGGCCGCTGTCGACGCGTTGCGCGGGGCGCGGCTGCGGCCGCAGATCGAGGTGGAGCCGACCCCCGCGCCCAAGCGGCTCGCGCCGTACGCGTACGCCCTGGAGGCGGCGGTCGTCGACGGCGAGCAGGACGTGGCCGACGGCCGGCTGGTGCTGCTGCACGACCCGGCCGGGCACGACGCCTGGCGGGGCGCCTTCCGTCTGGTGACCCTGGTGCGGGCGGAGCTGGAGCCGGAGATGGCCGCGGACCCGCTGCTGCCGGACGTGTGCTGGTCCTGGCTGACCGGCGCGCTCACGGCCCGGGGGCTGACGTACGGCGAGCCGAGCGGCACGGTGACCCGTGCGAGTTCCCACTACTTCGGCGGGCTGTCGGCGCGGCCGGCCGCCTCGCAGATCGAGATCCGCGCGTCCTGGACGCCCCGGGAGGGCCGGGGCGGGGTGCCGGACACGGCCACCCACCTGGTCGCGTGGTGCGACCTGCTGGCCCAGGTCGCGGGGCTGCCGCCGGCCGCCCCGGGGGACGCCTCCGTGGTGACGCTGCCGCAGCGCAGGGGGCCGCAGCCGCGGTGACCTCCCCCGCCGGGGCCTCCGGCAGTCCCGACACCGCCCTCCTTGCCGATCTCTTTGTCGATACGGCCACTTTCGGAAGCGTTGCGACGCAGAGCGAAACCGTTCGATCTTCGAATGATCGATCGCGCGTCCGAATTGCACGGATTGTTACTCACCAGATCGTGATCATTCTCTAAAGGACACCAGGTTTGTTGCCGAAGACGACTGTGACCTTGAAAGCACGGTTAGTCCCGGCTTCACCCCCACGAGCCGGCCCCGTCCCGCACCCCAGGAGGCCTGGTGTCCGTTCTCCTCGAGCAGCCCTCAAGCCTGGTCGCCTACCGCCCGAACAAGCCGACCGCCATGGTGGTCGTGGCCGACCCCCGCGTCCGTTCCACCGTCACCCGCCACCTGTGGGCGCTCGGTGTGCGCGATGTCATCGAGGCCTCGTCCGTCGCGGAGGCTCGTCCCCGCGTCGGCAACCCCCGAGACATCTGCGTCGCCGAAGTCCACCTGCCGGATGGTTCCGGCCTCACCCTCCTGTCCGAGACCCGCGCCGCGGGCTGGCCCAACGGCCTCGCCCTGTCCGCCGCCGACGACATCGGCGCCGTGCGCAACGCCCTCGCCGGCGGGGTGAAGGGCTACGTCGTCACCGGCACCCGCACCAACCTCGGGCTCCCCACCCGTCCCGGCGCCGCCCCCATCGGCGCCGCCGCCGCGCGCCTGCACCGCCGCCCCCCGGGTGCTCCGAGCCACCCGGGCGGCTACCGCGAACTGTCCGGACGCGAGGTCGAGGTGCTGCGGCTGGTGGCGGAGGGCCAGTCGAACAAGGCGATCGGCGTCTCGATGGGCCTGTCCGCCCTGACCGTCAAGAGCCACCTCGCCCGCATCGCCCGCAAGCTCGGCACGGGCGACCGCGCCGGGATGGTGGCGGTGGCCCTGCGCACCGGCATCATCCACTGACCCCACCGATCCGCCGGCCCGCGCCGCCCGCCTTCGCACTCCGTCTCCTCCGTCCCCCCACCCCTGTCCCATTCCTCCCTCCTCACCCCTCCCTTCTCATCCCTCCCGGCTTCTCATCCCTCCCGGCCCACTGCCCCGGCCCTCCACCCGGCCCGTCGCTCCACCGGCGCGGGCGGAGACGGAACCGGCCCCCGGTCCGCCCCTTCCGCGGATCCGTGGCCCGGTCCCTCACCGTCCTGACCGGTTCACGACCCCCGGCGGGGGGGGGGGGGGGGGGGGGGGGGGGGGGGGGGGGGGGGGGGAGGGGAGGGGGGGGGGGGGGGGGGGGGAACAAAGAAAAAAAAGAGAAAGACACGA
>NZ_JBVITR010000022.1:0-24529 GCF_055574875.1 Streptomyces sp. NPDC034670 | reverse complement strand
CCCCCCCCCCCCCCCTCCCTCCCCCCCCCCCCCCCCCCCCCCCCCCCCCCCCCCCTCCCCCTCCCCCCCCCCCCTTCGCGGCACGGATACTCTTGACATGTGACCGACGCCCACGACACCGCAGCAGACAGCTCACTGCGAACCACCGGAGGCGCCCCTCCGGACGACGGCGGATCTTCTGCTACGGAGGCGCCGATCCCCTTGCTCGAACCGCGCGAGGGCATTCCGCCCGTGATCGCGGACGAGGCCGCCCTCGCCGAGGCGGTCGCCGCCTTCGCCGCGGGCACCGGCCCCGTCGCCGTGGACGCCGAACGCGCCTCCGGCTACCGCTACGGCCAGCGCGCCTACCTCGTCCAGCTGCGCCGCCAGGGCGCCGGGACCGCGCTGATCGACCCCGTCGCCTGCCCCGACCTGTCCGCCCTGGGCGAGGCGCTGTCCGGCGCCGAGTGGGTGCTGCACGCCGCCACCCAGGACCTGCCCTGCCTGCGCGAGACGGGGATGGTGCCGACGCGGTTGTTCGACACCGAGCTGGCCGGCCGGCTGGCCGGGTTCCCGCGGGTCGGCCTCGGCGCCATGGTCGAGAACGTGCTCGGCTACGCGCTGGAGAAGGGCCACTCCGCCGTCGACTGGTCCACCCGCCCGCTGCCCGAGCCCTGGCTGCGCTACGCCGCCCTCGACGTCGAGCTCCTGGTCGACCTGCGGGACGCCCTGGAGAAGGAGCTGGACCGGCAGGGCAAGCTGGAGTGGGCCCGGCAGGAGTTCGACGCGATCGCCTCGGCCCCGCCGCCGGAGCCCCGCAAGGACCCCTGGCGGCGCACCTCCGGCATGCACAAGGTGCGCCGGCGCCGGCAGCTGGCCGTCGTACGGGAGCTGTGGCAGACCCGCGACCGGATCGCCCGGCGCCGGGACGTCTCCCCCGGCAAGGTGCTCCCGGACGCGGCCATCGTGGAGGCCGCGCTCGCCCTGCCGGCCGACACCCACGCCCTGGCCGCGCTGAACGGCTTCGGGCAGCGCGCGGGACGGCGCCAGCTGGAGCAGTGGCAGGCGGCCGTCGACCGGGCCAGGGCGCTGAGCGAGTCCCAGCTGCCCCAGTCCGGCCAGCCGGTGACCGGCCCCCCGCCGCCGCGCGCGTGGGCCGACAAGGACCCGGCGGCCGCCGCCCGGCTCTCCGCGGCCCGGGCCGGGATCGGCGCGCTCGCCGAACGGCTGAACATGCCGCAGGAGAACCTGATCACCCCGGACACGGTGCGCCGGGTGTGCTGGGAGCCGCCGAGGCCGGCCGACGCCCGGTCGGTCGCCGCCGCGCTGGCGGGGTACGGGGCGCGGGCCTGGCAGGTGGAGCAGGTGACGCCGGTGCTGGTCGCCGCGCTGGCCTCCGGCGACGAGCAGGGGGCCTAGGAGGTGCCGCCCGGATCCTGCCGCGGGTCGCGGGGTCCGGCACGCACTCCCCCGAACTCTCGGCTTCGCCCGAGCAGGGGGACCCCCATGGCGTCGACTCCCTCCTCCGCCGTGCGGCTGCACGCACCGGACCCCGCTCGGCCCGGCCGCCAGGCGCCGTTTCCCGGAGCCGGCCTGCTCCGGACGACACTCCCTGGTCCGGCGGCGGGCGGCGCCTGCCCGGCACCCCCGCGACGCGCACGGCCGGCGCGGGCGCGGCGCGGGCGCCGTCCGGGGTGATCGCCGGGGAGGAACCCGGCTCGCACCCGGCGCCGGCCCCGGTCCGCGCCCCGCGCGGCTCGGCGGCTCCGCCGGGGGCGTGACGCCGAAGGAGTGACGCCGGGGTGTGACCTTCACCGCTTGGGGCGGGGGGACTGGGCTGCTACGTTACCCACAAGTAGCATGGGCTCTGAGCGCGCGCTCAGCGCAACGCAGCAGTGCCATCCCGCACCCTGGAGGAGAGCCATCGTGCCTCGTACCGTCAGGGACGTCGTCTTCGTCGACGGCGTCCGCACCCCGTTCGGCAAGGCGGGCCCGAAGGGCATCTACCACGAGACCCGTGCCGACGACCTCGTCGTGAAGGCGATCCGGGAGCTGCTGCGCCGCAACCCGGGTCTCGACCCCAAGAAGATCGACGAGGTCGCCATCGCCGCGACCACGCAGATCGGCGACCAGGGCCTGACCATCGGCCGCACGGCCGGCATCCTCGCGGGCCTGCCCACCTCGGTCCCGGGCTACTCCATCGACCGCATGTGCGCGGGCGCCCTGACCGCCGTCACCACGGTGGCCGGCTCCGTCGCCTTCGGCGCGTACGACGTCGCCATCGCGGGCGGTGTCGAGCACATGGGCCGCCACCCGATGGGCGAGGGCGTCGACCCGAACCCGCGCTTCGTCTCCGAGAAGCTGGTCGACGAGTCCGCCCTGTTCATGGGCATGACCGCGGAGAACCTGCACGACCGCTACCCGACCATCACCAAGCAGCGCGCCGACGAGTACGCGGTGCGCTCGCAGGAGAAGGCCGCCAAGGCGTACGCCAACGGCAAGATCCAGGCCGACCTGGTGCCGGTCTCGGTGCGCCGCACCAACCCCGAGGGCGGCGAGACCGGCTGGGGCCTGGTCACCGCCGACGAGCCGATGCGCCCGGGCACCACCCTGGAGAACCTGGCGAACCTCAAGACGCCGTTCCGGGTCCACGGCCGGGTCACCGCCGGCAACGCGGCCGGTCTGAACGACGGCGCCACCGCCTCGGTCATCGCCTCCGAGGACTTCGCCCGCGAGAACGGGCTGCCGGTCAAGATGCGCCTGGTCTCCTACGCCTTCGCCGGCGTGGAGCCCGAGGTCATGGGCTACGGCCCGATCCCGGCCACGGAGAAGGCGCTCGCGCAGGCGGGCCTGTCCATCTCCGACATCGGCCTGTTCGAGATCAACGAGGCCTTCGCCGTCCAGGTCCTCGCCTTCCTGGAGCACTACGGCATCGCCGACGACGACGCGCGCGTCAACCAGTACGGCGGCGCCATCGCCTTCGGGCACCCGCTGGCCTCCTCCGGCGTCCGGCTGATGACGCAGCTGGCCCGCCAGTTCGAGGAGCAGCCACAGGTCCGCTACGGCCTCACCACCATGTGCGTCGGCTTCGGCATGGGCGCGACGGTCATCTGGGAGAACCCGCACTTCGAGGGGGACAAGTGAGCACCACCGCAGAGCTTCTGAAGGGTGCGGCCGAGCTGTTCCCGGGCGAGGTCGTCACGCAGGCGCACGTACGCCACTTCGACCTCCCGCTGGGCGCCGGGCGCTTCGCCCTGATCACCCTCGACAACGGTCACGACCACACCAAGCCGACCACGCTGGGCCCGCAGTCGCTGGCGAACATCGACGCCGCGATCGACCGGGTCGAGAAGGAGGCCGCGGACGGCGAGATCGTCGGCGTCGGCGTCACCGGCAAGCCGTTCATCTTCGCCGTCGGCGCCGACCTCAAGGGCGTCGAGCTGCTCAAGCGGCACGAGGACGCACTCGCCATCGGCAAGGGCGGCCACGACGTCTTCAAGCGGCTGTCGAAGCTGGCCGTGCCGACCTTCGCGTACTACAACGGCGCCGCCATGGGCGGTGGCGTCGAGATCGGGCTGCACTGCACCTACCGCACGGTGTCCGCGGCCCTCCCGGCGTTCTCGCTGCCCGAGGTCTTCCTCGGCCTGGTCCCCGGCTGGGGCGGCTGCACCCTGCTGCCGAACCTGATCGGCGCCGACAAGGCCGTCTCGGTGATCATCGAGAACAGCCTCAACCAGAACAAGCAGCTCAAGGGCGAGCAGGTCTACGAGCTCGGCATCGCGGACGCGATCTTCGAGGGCGCGGACTTCCTGGAGCAGTCGCTGACCTGGACCGCGGCCGTCCTCAAGGGCGAGATCGGGATCGAGCGCCCGGTGATCGACCGCGGTGAGGCCTGGGACCAGGCCGTCGCCAGGGGCCGCTCCATCGCCGACTCCAAGGTGCACGGCGCCGCCCCGGCCGCCTACCGCGCCCTGGACATCATCGCCGCCGCCAGGAACGGCGACCTCCAGCAGGGCTACGACGCCGAGGACCAGGCGCTCGCCGACCTGATCATGGGCGGCGAGCTGCGCTCCGGCATCTACGCCTTCAACCTGGTGCAGAAGCGCGGCAAGCGTCCCGCCGGCGCCCCGGACAAGAGCCTGGCCCGCCCGGTCACCAAGGTCGGCGTCGTCGGCGCCGGCCTGATGGCCTCCCAGCTCGCGCTGCTGTTCCTGCGCCGCCTGGAGGTGCCGGTCGTGCTGACCGACATCGACCAGGAGCGCGTCGACAAGGGCGTCGGTTACGTCCACGCCGAGATCGACAAGCTGCTCGGCAAGGGCCGCATCAACCAGGACAAGGCCAACCGCCTCAAGGCGCTGGTCTCCGGTGTGCTGGACAAGGCCGAGGGCTTCGCGGACGCCGACTTCGTCATCGAGGCGGTCTTCGAGGAGATGGGCGTCAAGCAGAAGGTGTTCGCCGAGGTCGAGGCGGTCGCCCCGGCGCACGCGATCCTCGCCACCAACACCTCCTCGCTGTCGGTGACGGAGATGGCGTCGAAGCTGAAGCACCCCGAGCGGGTCGTCGGCTTCCACTTCTTCAACCCGGTCGCCGTCCTGCCGCTGCTCGAGATCGTCCGCGGCGAGCAGACCGACGACGCCTCGCTGGCCACGGCGTTCGGCGTCGCCAAGAAGCTGAGGAAGACCGCGGTGCTGGTGAAGGACGCCCCGGCGTTCGTCGTGAACCGCATCCTGACCCGCTTCATGGGCGAGATCCAGAACGTGATCGACGAGGGCACCCCGGTCGAGGTCGCCGAGCGGGCGGTCGAGCCGCTCGGTCTGCCGATGTCGCCGCTGGTCCTGCTGGAGCTGGTCGGCCCGGCCATCGGCCTGCACGTCTCGGAGACGCTGAACAAGGCGTTCCCGGACCGCTTCACGGTCTCCCCGAACCTCAAGCGGGTCGTCGAGGCGGGCAAGCGCGGCTTCTACGTCCACGACAGCGGCAAGCCCGAGCTGGACCCCGAGGTCGCCGCGCTGCTGGAGCAGGGCGACACCGTCCTCACCGAGGAGCAGGTGCGGGCGCGGGTGCTGGACGCGGTGGCCCAGGAGATCGGGCTGATGCTCGACGAGGGCGTCGTCGCCGAGGCCCAGGACATCGACCTGTGCCTGATCACCGGTGCCGGCTGGCCCTTCCACCTGGGCGGCATCACGCCGTACCTGGACCGTGAGGGCGTCTCCGAGCGGGTGAACGGCAAGCGGTTCCTGGAGCCCGGGGTGGCTTCGGTCCCGGCGTAACTCCCCGGCCACCACGGCCCCGCGCCTCCCGTCCGCCCCCGTCGCTCTCCGCAGCGGCGGGGGCGGACGCGTGCCCGGGTCCCTTTCCGGCCCGTGCCCGGGTCCCTTCCCCGGACGGCTCCGCGGGAGCCCCTCAGACCTCCCGCCAGGCCCGCAGGGCGAGCCCCGGTTCGTCCTTGCGGCGGGTGAGCAGCAGCGCGCCGGTGGACGGGGAGAGGGCGGCCGCGACGACCTCCCCGTGCTCGTCCAGGGCCACGGACACCGCGGCGCCGGTCGGCAGCGGGGGGCCCGACTCGGTCCACCAGGCGCCGGCCGCCTCCCGCTCGGTGGGATACGCGGCGAAGGCGGCGCGGCCGCTCGCCGACCGCTGGGCGAGCACCGTGCAGTCGTGCCCCTCGATGACGCAGCGCACGGCGGAGACCGGGCCCGGCCCGGCCGCGGGGAGCAGGGTCGCCGGCCGGCCGTCCGGGGCACCGGGCCGCCAGGCGCACAGCCCCTCGCTCTCGTCGGTGAAGAAGAGGGTGGTGTGCTCGGCGGAGGTGGCCAGCGCGCTCAGGGTGCCCGGCCGGACGGGCGCGTCCACGCGCCCGGTCCGCACCGGCGGCCCGCCGGGCTCCTCCTGACGCCAGTGCAGGAGCCCTCCCGGGACGGCCGCGTACAGTTCGACCAGGCCCGACTCCCCCGTCACGGCCGCGAGTCCGTCCCGGACGTCCTCCCCCTCGGACCCCTCGAGGTGCCGCCACGGGTTCCAGCCGCCCTTCTCCTTCTGCGCCAGCAGGCTCACCCCGCCGCCCCGGTTGCGGACGAAGACGTGGGCGCGCCCCCGGTCGTCGACGGCGACCGCCGGCGGTCCGGTGCGGTCGCCCTTCTTGTCGGGGTGACCGACCGGGGTCCAGTCCAGGGGGGAGAGCCGCGGGCGGAAGTGGGTGGAGTGCACCAGGCCGGACTCGCCGGTCACCGTGGGCCGCCAGGCGACGAGATGGGCGTAGCCGTCGGCGCCCTGGCCGACGGCTACGCCCGGGTGCAGTCTCTGGGGACCGCCGATCCTGCGCGGCGCCTCCCACGGGCCGCCGGGGGCGAGTTCCGCACGGCACAGGACGGCGTCGTCCGACGGCAGGTAGACGGTGAGGCGGCCGTCGCGGCCGCACAGGAGCCAGTCGCCGTTCACCGTTTCACCCTACGCAAGCGGACCGGCCGGCGACGGGCCGGGCCCCTGCTCACCGGCCGTTCCGTGGGACCCTGGCCGGATGAACGACACCGCCGCCCTGCTCGTGATCGTCGACGCCGCGAACGTCGTCGGGTCGGTGCCCGACGGCTGGTGGCGGGACCGCCGGGGCGCCGCGGAACGCCTGCGCGACCGGCTGGCGTCGGACGGCCTGCCCGGCCGCGACGGCCCGGTGGAGGTCGTCCTGGTGGTCGAGGGCGCGGCCCGCGGGGTGGAACCGGTGCCGGGCGTCCGGGTGGAGTCCGCCCCGGGCAGCGGCGACGACCACGTGGTCGCCCTGGTGGCCGGGGCCGGCGACCGCCCCGTCCTGGTCGTCACCGCCGACCGCGGACTGCGCCGCAGGGTGGCGGCCCTGGGGGCGGACGTCACCGGCCCGCGGTCCGTGCCCCGCTGAGACCCGCGGCCCCGCCGGCCGTACCGGGGACCCGGTGCGGCCGGCGCCCGCCTCCGCCTACTCCAGCTCGCCGGTGGTGGCCGGGTCCAGTCGCTGGTGGACCAGGCGGGCGAAGTGGGCCAGGGTGCGTCCGGTGGCCAGGTCGGCCGGTGAGAGGCGGACGCCGAGGAGGTCCCTCGCCTGGACCAGGAACTGCATGCCCAGCAGCGAGTCCAGTCCGAAGTCGGTGACGTTGCGCGCGGGGTCCAGGTCGGCCGGATCGGTCTGCAGGACGCCCGCGAGGAGCTGGGTGAGGGTGTCGGTGATCCTGTGCACCGCCTCGTCCGCCGGAAGGCCCGCCAGCATCCGCAGGAGTTCGTCGCGGGCGTCCGGGGAGGCCGCGGAGGACGACGGGGCCAGGGGGGCGAACCGGGGAGCGGCCAGGGCGGGCAGCAGGTGGCGCGCGGCTCCCCAGCGGTAGCGGCCCGCTCCGGCGACGTCGGCGCCGGCGGCCAGGAGGCGGTCGGTGGCGGCCAGGACCTCGTCGGGGGTGAGGAGTTCGAGGCCGCGCTCGGTCATGGCGGTTCCCATGCCGCTGCGGGCGACGTAGCCGGTCTGGCCGACCGGCCCCCAGGCCAGCGCCGTGCCCGGCCGGCCGGCGGCGCGCCGGGCCCGGGCGAGGGCCTCCAGGTAGGCGTTGGCCGCCGCGTAGGCGGCCTGCCCCGGGTTGCCGATGCCCGCGGAGACGGAGGAGTGGGCGAGGAACAGGTCCAGGTCGCGGTCGGCGGTGAGGCGGTCCAGCAGGGCAGCGCCCGCCGCCTTGGGCGCCAGTACGGCGGCGAACCGGTCGTCGGTGAGGTCGGACAGCGCCGCGTCGTCCATGTGCATCGCCGCGTGCACGACGCCGCGCAGGGGGTGCCCGCCGGCGTCCACGGCCTCGATGACCCGACGCACCGCGGCTTCCTCGGTGACGTCGGCGGCGTGGGCGGTGGCGTGCACGCCGCGGTCGGCGAGTTCCCGGAGCAGGGCGGGTGCCTCGGGGGCGTCGGGTCCGCGACGGGAGAGCAGGGCCAGGTGCCGGGCCCCGCGGTCGGCCAGCCGGCGGGCGGTGGCGGCCCCGAGCCCGCTCAGTCCGCCGGTGACCAGGTAGGTGCCCCCGCCGTCCAGGCGGGGGGTTCCGGGTGCGGGTTCCACCGGGACGGGTTCGTCCAGGGGGTCGAAGGTGACGACGACCTTCCCGGTGTGCCGGGAGTGCTGCAGCAGGTGGAAGGCCTCCTCGACCCGGGCGGCGGGGTAGACCGTGTGGGGCAGGGGCCGGTAGGTGCCGGATGCGGCCTCCGCCTCGAAGTCCTCCAGGAGGCGGGAGCTCAGCTCCGGGGAGTCGACGACGGCGTCGAGGTTGAACCCGATGAACGTGAGGCTGCGGTCGAAGGGGCGCAGTGTGATCGGGTTGTTGAGGAAGATGTCCTTCTTGCCGAGTTCGACGAAGCGGCCGTTGGGGCGCAGGAGGTCGAGTCCCCGGGCGATGGCCTCGCCGCTGAGGGAGTTCACCACGACGTCCACGCCCCGGCCGCCGGTCAGCTCCCGCACGCGGGGGACGAAGTCCAGGCTGCGGGAGTCGAGCACGTGCGCGACGCCGAGCGTGCGCAGCAGGTCCCGCTTGGTCTCCGTGCCGGCGGTGGCGATGACGCGGGCGCCCTGGCGGCGGGCGCACTGCAGGACGGCCAGGCCCACCGCGCCGGCTCCGCCGTGCACCAGCACGGTCTCCCCGGGGGCGAGGCGGGCCTGGTTGACCAGGGTCTGGTGGACGGTCAGGAAGGCGACGGGGAAGGTCGCCGCTTCCGTGAAGTCCAGCCCGTCGGGGATGCGGACGACGGCGGCGGCGGGGGTCGCGGCGTGGGAGGCGAGGGCGGCGGGCACGAGGCCGCAGACCCGGTCGCCCGGCTTCAGGTCCCGCACCCCCTCTCCCACGGCGCGCACGACGCCGGCGCCGTCGGTGCCCAGTCCGCGGCCGAGGGGGCTGTTCTCCACCGCTTCGGGCGGCAGCAGGCCGTTGGCCCGCATGGGGTCGCGGTAGTTCAGGGCCACGGCCCGCATCTCGACGGCCACCTCGCCCGGCCCGGGTTCGGGCATGTCCGTCCGCCGCCAGACCAGCCGCCGGCGCAGGCCGGGGTCGCGGGCCTCCAGGAGGAACGGCGCGCCGGCGGGGACGCCGGGGGGCTCGTCCGCCGGGTGCTGGACGTGCCGGGGGACGAACCGGCCCCGGGCGGTCAGGACGACCTCGTCCTCCCGGGCGTTCCGGTCGTCGTCGCCGGGGGCGAGGAGCTCGCCGGCCAGACGGCGGGCGTCGGCGCCGGCGTCACCGGTGCGGTGGCACGACAGGCGCCGCAGGGACAGGTCGGGACGCTCGTTGGCGAGGGTGCGGCAGGCCGCCCAGACGGCCGCATCCACCGGGTGCGCCGGCTGCTCCGGGGCCGGGAACAGGCCGGTCGGGCGCGTGACGAGCCAGATCCGGGGGCGCGCGGCGCCCTCCAGGCCGTCGCAGGCGGCGGCCAGGGAGCGCAGGAGGGCCGCGCGGCGGGTGGTCCGGGTGACGGTCTCGTGCGGGCCGGGTTCGGCGAGCAGCAGGACGACGTGCGGATCGGGCCCGGTGGGCAGGGACCCGCTCCAGACGGCGGCCTCGTCCGGTGCGGTGACGACGGCGGCCTTCCCCAGGTGTGCGGCCAGCGCCCGCGCGGTCGCCGTCTCGGTGTCGTCCTCGACGGCGATCACCCAGGCGGTGCCGGGAGCCGCCCGCAGCGGCTCGGGGTTCGGTCCGCGGCCGTGGTCCGCCGCGGCGAGGAGGACGGAACGGTCCTCGGGCCCGGTCTGCGCCACTCCGGAGAAGCCGCACTGCCGCAGCAGCGGTGCCCACCGGTCGCGGGGAAGGACGCGGCAGGCGGGGCGCAGCGTGTGGTCGCCGCGCTCCCAGAAGTCGTTCAGCGTGCCGGACAGCAGGGCCTGGAGCGGGGCGTGGTGCGGTTCGGTGGCCAGCAGGTGCCCGCCGGGGGCCAGGACGGCGTGCAGCCGACGCAGGGTCGCGGCCAGGTCGGTGGTGGCGTGCAGGGCGTCGCCCGCGAGGACCAGGTCGAAACCGCCTCGGGGCAGGCCCTGGCCGATCAGGTCGGCGTCCGGGTCCAGGGTGCGGTGGTCGACGAAGTCGTAGGCGGCGAAACGGTGTTCGGCGCGGGTGAGTACGCTGCCGTGGGCGGCCGCGCAGGTGTAGCGGGTCCGGTCGGCCGGCAGCACGGGCAGGGCCGCGGCCGTCAGGGCGGTGGTGGTCGCACCGACCTCCAGGACGCGCAGCGGACGGTCGGCGGGCCAGCGGGCGACGATGTCACCGAGCAGCGCCTGCACGGCGCGGTGGGCGAAGCGGTGGGCCGGGCCGGTCTCGTGGAGCTGCTCGTGGAGGCTGTCCCCGGCCGGCAGGAGTTCACGCGCGTCGGTGCGTCCCCGCACCACGTCGGGCAGCCGGCGCAGGTGCCGGTTGAGGAGCAGCGTCTCGGCGCCGTACCCGGGGTGGTCCTCGATCAGGCCGCGCAGCAGCGCCCCGGCCCGGATCTCCGCGCCGGTCAGCTGCCAGGCCTCCCCCGCCGGCCGGGCGAGGCCGTGCTCGGCCAGCAGCGGCAGCATCAGCCGCACCAGCCGGCGGTGCCGGGGCTGCAGGCCCCCGGCTACCAGGTCGTCCATCGAGAACGGGGCCGCGGGGTCGGTGAGCAGACCGCGCAGCGTCCGGGCCCAGCAGTGGGCGCCCACCTGCTCGGCGGCGGTGGTGAACCGGCGGTGGCCGCCGTCGTCCAGGGCGGCGCGCGCGGCGGCGATGCGCGGCCCGGCGGCGCGCGCCACCTCGGTGGGCTCGGGGAGCGGGGAGGGCGGGGCGGGGGTCCCCCGGTGGGGGGCGGCCCTCAGGACGGTGCGCTGGACGGTCAGCGGGGTGCGCTCGGCCAGGTGGCCGCGGCGGGTGCGGCAGCCGTCGATCTCGGCGGTGACCGTGCCGTCCTCGTCGGCGTAGGTGATGTCCCAGCACATCTCGTTGGCGCTGCGGCTGCGGCGGCGCAGGTGCACGACGCCGGTGGGCGCGGGGGTGCGCCACACGCGTACGGAGCCGAACACGGTCGGCAGGAACGCGGCGGACTCCGCCCCGGCGAGGGCCACGGTGGCCTGCAGCGGCGCGTCGATCAGGACCGGGTGGGCGGTGTAGGCGTCGGCGGCGTGCTCCAGCCGGTAGCCGACCAGCACCTCGCCGTCGCCGGCGTCGATGCGGTCGATGAGCTGGAAGTCCGGCCCGCAGTTCAGACCGATGCCGTGGCACGTCCGGTAGAAGTCCGGGCCGTCGACGCGCCGGTCGCAGCGTGCCCGGAGCGCGTCGACGTCGAGCGGGTCCGGTGCCGTGCCGAGCAGGGTGCGGACCTGGGCGCGCACGACGGGCAGGCACTCCCCGCCGTGCTCCTCGCGGACGCTGATGGTCAGGGCGCCGTCGTCGGGGGTGACCGCGGTCTGCAGGGCGACCGGTGTCGGGTCCGGCCACGGCACGGACAGCGGGCGGCCGATCTCCAGGTGCCGTACCTCCACCGGGCGGTCCAGGGCCCGCCGGCCGGCGCTCAGGGCCATCTCCACGTAGGCGGCGGCCGGCATGAGGACGTCGTCCCCGATCCTGTGGTCGCCCAGCCAGGGCACCAGTTGCGGTTCGACGGTGCCGTGCCACACGGGGTGCGGGGCGGGCATCCGCTCGCCCACCAGGGGGTGGTCCAGCAGGCCGCTGCCGCTGGTGCCCGCCACCCGGTCGTGCGCGGTGCCGTGCCAGTACCGTTCGCGCTGCCACGCGTAGGCGGGCAGGTCGACCACCCGGCCGGGGCGGGGGAAGTGGTGCCGCCAGTCGGTCGCGGTGTCGGCGGCGAGCGCGGCGGCGACGGCCGCCGCGGTCTCGCGGGGGCCGTCCCCGTCGCGGTGCAGGGTGGCGACGCAGGCGGCGCCGGTGCGGCGCAGATAGGGGCGCAGCACCGGGTGCGGGCCGATCTCGACCACGACGCCGGCGTGTTCGGCGGCGAGGTGGGCGGCGGCCTCGGCGAACCGGACGGGCTCGCGGACGTTGCGCCACCAGTACTCGGCGTCGAGTTCCGGCCCGTCCAGCGGGGTGCCGGTGACGGTGGAGACGAACGGGATCCGGGCCGGGGCGGGTTCGAGCCCGTCGAGCGCGTCGAGCAGCGGTTGCCTGACGGGGTCCATGGCCCGGCTGTGGAAGGCGTAGTCGAGGTCCAGTTCGCGGAAGAAGACGCCGCGGCCGGTCAGTTCGGCCCCCCAGTCCGCCAGTGCGTCGGCGTCCCCGGCGACGGTCACGTCGCTCCCGCTGTTGACCCCCGCGATCTCCAGTGCGCCGTGGTGACGGAGCAGTTCCTCCCGGGCCCGTTCCTCGGACAGGCCGACGGCGGCCATGCGGCCCCGACCCGCCGTGGCGCCCTGGGTGCGGCTGCGCTCGGCGATCACCCGCGCCGCCTGTTCCAGGGTCAGGACCCCGGCGGCGTGGGCGGCGGCGACCTCGCCGACGCTGTGTCCGGCCACCGCCCGGGGGCGCACGCCGTACGAGGCCAGCAGCGCGGTCAGGCCCACCTGCACGGCGAACAGGGCGGGCTGGGCCACCTCGGTGCGCCGCCACCTTCCCGGGGACGGGTGGGCCAGTTCCTTGGCCACCGACCAGCCCAGGCGGGGCGCCAGGGCCGCGTCGGCCTCCTCGACGGCCCGGCGGAAGGCCGGTTCGCCCTCCAGCAGGTCGGCGGCCATGCCCGGCCACTGGGAGGCGTTGCCGGAGAACACGAACGCGGTCCCGTCCCGCTCGCCCGTGCGCACCACGGCTCCGCGGGCGGGTTCCGCGGCCGCCAGCCGGTCCAGCTGCCGGGCGGCGTCCTGCGGGTCGGCGGCCAGTACGGCGGCGCGGTGCGGGTGCGCGGTGCGCCGTACGGTGCTGGTGTGGGCCAGGTCGTAGAAGTCCCCGGGCTCCGTCTCCCGCAGCCGCTCCGCCAGGCGGGCGGCCATCTGCTCCAGCGCCCTGGGGGACCGTGCGGAGACGACCAGCGGCAGCGGGCGCCCGTCCGGCACCGGGCTCGGTCCGGACCGCCGGGGGGCGGGGGGCGGGGTGACGACGGCGTGGGCGTTGGCCCCGCCGAAGCCGAAGGAGCTCACGCCCACGGCGGCCCTCTCCCCCGGGTCCAGCGGGACGGGGGCGACGGCGGGGGCCAGGCCCAGACCGTCGAAGTCGATCCGGGGGTTGAGGGGGAGGGCGTGCAGGGACGCCGGCACCAGCCGGTGGCGCAGCACCAGGATCGCCTTGAGCAGGCCCGCCATCCCGGAGGCGGGCTCCAGGTGGCCGAGGTTCGTCTTCACCGAGCCGATGGGCAGCGGGCCCCCGCGGCGGCGCCGGCCCAGCGCCCGGCCGATGGCCTCGGCCTCCGCCGGGTCGCCCACCTGGGTGCCGGTGCCGTGGGCCTCGACGTAGACCAGGTCGTCCGCGTCGATCCCGGCCTCCGCGTGGACCGCGCGCAGCAGCGCCTCCTGCGTCTCGGCGCTGGGCACGATCATGCCGGTGCTGCGGCCGTCGGTGTTGTTGCCGGTGGCGGCCAGCACGGCGTGGACGCGGTCGCCGTCCGCCACCGCGTCCGCGAGGCGCTTGAGGACGAGCACCGCGCCGCCCTCCGCGCGGACGAAGCCGTCGGCGTCGGCGGAGAACGCCGCGCAGCGTCCGCGTCGCGACAGCATGCCCGCGTACGAGAACCCGGCGAAGGGGTACGGGGTGGACAGCACGTTGACGCCGCCGGCCAGGGCGACGCGGCCGGCGCCCTCGTGCAGGGTGCGGCAGGCGCGGTCCAGGGCGACCAGGGCGGAGGAGCAGGCCGTGTCGACGGCCATGCTCGGCCCGCGCAGGTCGAAGGCGTACGAGATCCGGTTCGCCGTGATGGACAGGGTGGCGCCGGGCATGGTGTGCGGGCTCGTGTGGTCCTGCATCATCATCATGCTGGTGCCGTAGCCGACGTCGGAGACGCCCACGTACACGCAGGTGTCCGAACCGGCCAGCGACTCGGCGGGGATGGCCGCGTCGTCCAGTGCCTCGGCGGCCATCTCCAGCAGCAGCCGCTGCTGCGGGTCGACGTGCCGGGCCTCCGCGGGGGACATGCCGAAGTAGGCCGCGTCGAACGAGGCGACGTCCTCGAGGAAGCCGCCGGCGGCGGTGTAGCTGCGGCCGGGCCGCACGGTCCCCGGGTCGACCGTCCGGTCGCGGGGCAGCCGGTCGGCGGGCATCTCGCCGACCACGTCCCGCCCGTCGCGCAGCACGGACCACAGTCCGTCCAGGTCCGTGATGCCGCCGGGGAGCCGGCAGCCGACGCCCACCACCGCCACGGCCCGCTCGATTCGATGCATCGCCAAGTCCCCCGTCTCCGCAGACCGGTTGAAAGTCTTCCGGTGCGGATTGAAAGGGGGTGAGGGGCGAGAAATCCACTGCGCATCACTCGTTGGGGTGGAGATCGTCGTACAAACGGCATTCCGGCCCGCCGACGGCCGTGACGCCGCTACGGTGACGCGGTGCCCGAAGCCCTCCGTGCCCGTATCGCAGCCGTTTCCGCCCATCTGCCGTCCCGTTACCGGACCTTGGACGAGATCCGCGTCAGGATCGCCGGGACCGGTGGCTACGCTCCGCCGCCCGGTCTGCTGGAGGATCTCACCGGAGTGCGCGGGGTCCACGTGCACGAGGACGGCGAGAACGCCTCCGACCTCGCCGTGGCGGCCGCCCGCAGCGCGCTCGACGAGGCGGACCTGAGGATCGGCGACATCGACCTGCTGCTGTTCGCCTCGACCTCGCAGGACCTGATCGAACCCGCCACGGCCCACCTCGTGGCCGCGAAACTGGGCGCCTCCTGCCCGGTGTTCGACGTCAAGAACGCCTGCAACAGCGTCCTCAACGCCATGGAGGTGGCCACGTCGTTCATCGAGACCGGCCGCTACCGCACGGTCCTCATCGCCTGCGGTGAACCCGCCACCCTGGCCACCCGCTGGCACCTCCCCGACCGGCAGGCCCTGCTGAGGGCCCTGCCCGGTTACACCGCCTCCGACGCCGGTGCCGCGATGGTGCTCACCGCCGGCCCCGCGGGCGAACGCGACCCCGGCGTCCTGGCCCTGCGGTTCGCCAGCAACTCCGCCGCCTGGGAGGCCTGCACCGTGGCCGGCGGGGGAACCATGCACCACCTCTCCGTGCACGACGACCACACCACGCTGCGGCTGAACGGGGACCTGCGCCAGGGGGCGCTCGACGCGGTCCCCCGGATCCTGGCCGCCGCCGGCGAAGAGCTCGAGACGGTGCGCACCAGTGCCTTCGTCGCCTTCCACCAGATCGCCATGCCGCAGTACCGCGAGATGCTCGAACTGTTCTCCCTGCCCGAGGACCGGTGCATGCCCGCGGTGGCCGAGCACGGGAACTGCGCGGCGGCCTCCCTCCCCCTGCAACTGGTCAAGGCGCGCGAGGCCGACCGCATCGAGAGCGGGGACCTGGTGGCGATGATCGGTCTGGCCAGCGGTTTCAGCTTCGGCCTGGCCCTCGTCCGGTGGTGACCGCACGCGCCGGGCACGCCCCGGTCCCGGATCCCGCTTCCCTGGAGCGGCTGCTGCCGGACTACCCCGCGCCCCGGCACTGGCGGCGCGTGCCGGTCACCGGACAGCACTATCTCGACCTCGGCTCCGGGCGGCCGGTGCTGTTCCTGCACGGCAACCCGTCGTGGAGCTACGTCTGGCGCAAGCTGCTGCACCGGCTCTCCCCGCACGCCCGCTGCCTGGCCCCCGACCTGCCGGGCTTCGGACTGTCCCGGCACCTGCGGCCGGCGGACGGGGTCCCCGACCCCTACGAGGCCCAGCTGGAGAACCTGGACATCCTCCACCGCCACCTGGTGCGCGACGCGGGCCTGCCCGAGCGGGGCTGGACGTTCGTCCTGCACGACTGGGGCGGCCCGCTCGGCACCGCCTGGGCGCTGCGCCGTCCGGGCGTGGTGGCCCGGCTGGTCGTCTGCAACACCGTGGCCTTCCCCTTCCCGGACGGCTTCCGGCTGCCGTTCTACCTGCGCTGGATCCGTGACCACCGGCCGGTCGCCGAACTCGTCCACCTCACCAACGCGTTCGCCCGCGTCGCCGTGCGCGCCGGGGTCCACCGCCCACTGCTCCCGGCCGAGCGGCGGGCCTATCTGCGGCCCTGTGCCCGCCGCTCGGAGCGCCGGGCGGTCACCGACGCCGTCCGCGCGATCCCCCGCGACCCCGCGGACCCGGTGTGGCGGCTGCTCGAACCCCCCGGTGCCGGGGCCGGCCTGTCGGAACTCCCCCTGCTCATCGGCTGGGGCATGCGCGATCCCGTCTTCACCCCGCTCCTGCTGGAGGAGTGGGTCCGGCGCTTCCCCCGTGCCGCCGTCCACCGCTTCCCCGACGCCGGCCACTTCGTGATGGAGGACGCCGCCGCCGAACTGAGCCGCCTCATCCGCGACTTCCTCCAGGAGTCCCCATGACCGTGACCGTTCCCGGCATCGCCGCGCACCTGGCCGACCGGCCCGACGCCCTCGCCCTCGTCCAGTGCCGCAAGGGGACCTCCCGGCGGATCAGCCGCGGCGAGCTGGTGCGGAGCTGCCACCACATCGCGCGGGCCCTGCGGGACGCCGGTGTGCGGCCCGGCCACAAGGCCGTCGTGATGACCCGGGACGCCCACGACCTCACCGCCGTCTCGTACGCCCTCGTCGCCCTCGGCGCCGTCCCCGTCCTGATCGAGCCGCGCGCCGAGGTCGGGCGCTGCCTCGAGGACGTCGCCCCGGACGTCTTCATCGGCGAACCCCTGGCCCACCTCGGGCGCCGGACCCTGGGGTGGGGCCGTCCGCACGTCCGGATCCCCCTGGTCACGGGTCCCGCGCCGCTCCTTGTGGGACAGCGGCTGGCCACCCGGGCACCGGCCGGCGGCCTCCCGCCCCTGCGGGTGCGGGAGACCGACGGCGACGAGCTGGCCATGATCGCCTTCACGTCCGGCTCCACCGGGCGGCCCAAGGGCGCGGAGTACCGCCACGCCACCCTGGCCGGACAGCTCGACGCGCTGACGGCACTGATCGGCCCCCGGCCCGACGACGTGCTCCTCGCCGGATTCCTGCCGGTCGCGCTGCTCGGTCCGCTGCTGGGCCTGGCCACCGTCGCCCCGGCCGTGAACCACCTGGCCCCGGCCCGCACCCCGCCGGAGGAACTCGTCGGGCCGGTCCTGGAGCACGGGGCGAGCGTCGTCCTGGCCTCGCCCGCCGTCCTCACCCTGATCGCCCGTCACTGCGGCCGCCGCGGGATCACCCTGCCCTCCGTCCGGCAGGTCCTGTCCTTCGGCGCCCCGCTGCGCACCGGTCTCGCCGACGCCCTGCGCGACGTCGTGCCGGACGACGCCGAGATCCTCAGCGTGTACGGCGCCACGGAGTGCCTGCCCGTCTCCGCGATCGGCGACCACGAGCTGCGGGCCGCACGGATCCGGCCGCCCGACGGGCACGCCGGCACCTGCCTGGGCCGGCCGCTGCCCGGCGTCCGCGCCCGGATCCTGGACGCCGACGCCACCGGGCTCGGTGAGATCGCCGTCGCCGGTCCCGCCGTCAGCCCCGCCTATCACGCGCATCCCGACGCCGACGCCGCCGCCAAGAGCGCCACCGACCACGGTGTGCTGCACCGCACCGGGGACCTCGGCCGGCTCGACGACGAGGGCCGGCTGTGGTTCCTCGGCCGCAGGGCCCACCTGGTCACCGGCACCGGCTTCACCCTGACCACCGAGGACATCGAGGCCACGGCGGACGCCGCCCCCGGCGTCCGGCGCACCGCCCTGGTCGGCGTCGGCACGGCCGTGTGCCAACTGCCCGTGCTGTGCGTGGAGCCCCTGCCCGCCACACCCCGCGCCACCGTCCTGGCAGCCGTCCGCGCCGCCCTGGAGGGCCATCCGGAAGGCCACCGCGTCGGCGCCCTGCTGATCCGCTCCGGCTATCCCACCGACCCCCGGCACAACTCCAAGATCGACCGCATGCGCCTGGCCGGCTGGGCCGCCAGGCGCCTGCGCGGGAGGGTCCGGTGAAGGTACTGGTCACCGGGGGGAGCGGCTTCCTCGGCCTGGAGATCTGCCGGCGACTGAGCGCACGCGGCGACGCCGTCTCCTCCCTGGGCCGCCGCCCCAGCACCGCGCTGGAACGGCTGGGCGTCCGCCAGCACCTGGGCGACCTCGCCGACACGGCCGCGGTCTCGCGTGCCGTCGCCGGCTGCGACGCCGTGATCCACAACGCCGCCCTGGCCGGGGTCAGCGGCCCGCCGCGGCCCTACTGGAGGACCAACGTCGTCGGCACCCGCCACGTGATCGAGCAGTGCCGCGCCCACGGGGTGCGCACGCTCCTGTACACCTCGACCGCCAGCGTCGTCTTCCGGCCCGGCGGCCTGGAGGGCGTCACCGAGGAGCTGCCCTTCTCCCTCCACCACCTGGCCGCCTACCCCGCCACCAAGGCGCGCGCCGAGGCGCTGGTGCTGGCCGCGCACGGCCCGGAGCTGGCCACCGTCTCGCTGCGCCCGCACATCGTCTGGGGGCCGGGCGACCCTCATTTCGCCCCCGCCCTCGCCCGCACCGTACGGGCCGGCCTGCTGCCGATGCCCGGCGACGGCGGCAACCTCGTCGACACCACCCACGTCCGCACCGCCGCCCACGCCCACCTGCTCGCCCTGGACCGCCTGCGGCGGTCACCGGCGGCGGGCGGCCGGGCCTACTTCATCGGCCAGGGCGACCCGCGTCCCCTGCGCGAGATCGTCCGGCACTTCCTGCGGGCCGCCGGCATCGACGCCCGCTGGTGCGCCGTCCCGCCCCGGCTCGCCACCGCCGGGGCCGCGATCAGCGACACGCTCCTGCGCGCGGTCCGCAGCCCCCGCACCCACGCCCTGAGCCGCTTCCTGGTCGCGGAACTACTGCATCCGCACCACTTCGACCTCACCGCGGCACGCCGCGACCTGGGCTTCGAGCCACCGATCGGATTCGAGGCGGGCATCGCGGAGCTCACCCGCTCCGCCTCCTCCTCCCCGGACCACAGCTAGGACACCCCATGCCGGACACCTACGACACCCTCCGCTCCGTCCTGACCGACGCCTTCCGCGTCCCCGAGGACGAGATCCGACCCGAACTCACCCTGGAGCAACTGGACCTGGACTCCCTGGCCCTGACGGAGCTGACGCTCATCCTCCACGAACGCCTCGGGGTGAGGGTCAGCGGCGAGCACGCCTCCCGCGGCACGACCCTCGCCGAGGTCGTCGCCCACCTCGACGCCCTGCGCGCGGGCGGCACGGGGGCGGTGACCTCCTCGTGACCGGGCCCGTCGCCGTCACCGGCCTCGGCCTGATCACCCCCGCCGGGGAGGACGCCGACGCCACCTGGGAGGCGGGGGGGGGGGGGGGGGGGGGGGGGGGGGGGGGGGGGGAGGGGGGGGGGGGGGGGGGTGTGTGTGGTTATTTTTTTTTCTCTTCCCCCCCCTCCCCGACCAGGGGAACCACCCCCCCCCCCCCCCCTCCCCCTCCCCCCCCCCCCCCCCCCCCCCCCCCCCCCCCCCCCGACCCGACGCTGGCCGGCCTGCCCGTGGACTTCTCCTGCCGCGTCCCCCTCTCCCGCGACGACCTGGACCGCCGTGTCGGGCGCACCGCCTGGCGCATGTCCCGCAACGCCGTACTGGCGGTGCTCGCCGCCCGCGAGGCGGTGCACGACGCCGGCCTCGATCCCCGGACGTGGGACGGCGACCGGGTCGCCGCCGTCATCGGCTGCGGGCTGGGCGCGGACGCGGTGCGCGAGGAGCAGGCCAGGCGCCTGGAGGAACGGGGCGCCGACATGGTCTCCGCGCTCACCGTCCCCCAGATCGTCCCGAACATGGCGGCCGGAGAGGTCTCCATCGACCTCGGGGCGCGGGGCCCCGGCCTCGCCCCGGCCACCGCCTGCGCCTCCGGCGCCACCGCCGTCGCCGTGGCCCGCGACCTCCTCGCCTCCGGCCGGTGCGACATCGCGGTGGCCGGGGCCACCGAAGCCGCCGTCACCCCGCTGGCGGCCACCGCCTTCTGGCGCATGGGCACCCTGTCCGGGCGCACCGGCGCGGTCACCGCCGCGTCCCGGCCCTTCGCCGCCGACCGCGACGGCTTCGTCCTGGCGGAGGGCGCCGGCGTCCTCGTCCTGGAGCGGGCCGGGGACGCGGCCGCCCGCGGTGCGCGCGTCCGCGCGCGGCTCGTGGGCTGCGGCAGCACCTCGGACGCCCACCACCCCACCACGCCCGCTCCGGACGCCCGGGGCGCGGAGGCGGCCCTGCGCACCGCCCTGGCGGACGCGGGCCTGGCCCCGCACGACGTCGACCACGTCAACGCCCACGGCACCTCCACCCCCCTCAACGACGCCGGCGAGGCGGCCCTGATCGCCCGGGTGCTGCCGCACCGCCCCAGCGTCACCGCGCCCAAGGGCGTGCTCGGCCACGGCCTGGGCTCGGCGGGTGCCGTCGAGGCGGCCCTGACCGTGCTCACCCTCCAGCACGGCACGGTGCCGCCGATCGCGAACCTGGACGCCCCGGCACCCGGGTTCACGATCGACTGCGTCACCGGGGAGCCCCGCCGGCAGGACGTCCGCGTCGCCGTCAGCCACTCCTTCGGCTTCGGCGGTCACAACGTCGTCCTCGTGCTGGCCAGGGCCTCCTGACCGGCATCGCGGCCCGGACGGAAAGACCCCGCGGTCCGGGCGGGGCCGTCGGTCCGGGCCCGTCGGTTCAGGGGGAGCCCGGGCCGGACGGCTCGAGCGGCTCCCCGGGCCTCGTCGCCGCGCCGCGGGACAGGCGGCTGTGCTTGCGGCTGTAGAGGAAGTAGACGACGAAGCCCAGGGCCATCCAGACGGCGAACCGGACCCAGGTCTCGGCGGGCAGGTTCAGCATCAGCCACAGCGACGCGGCGATCGACACGATCGGCAGGAGCGGCACCAGCGGGGCCCGGAAGGCCCGGGGCAGGTCGGGGCGGGTCCGGCGGAGGATGATCACGCTGATCGCCACCACCACGAAGGCGAACAGGGTGCCGATGTTCACCAGGGCGGCGAGCTCGTTCAGCGGGGTGAAGCCCGCGAGGACCGCGATGGCGACGCCGAGCAGGACGGTCGGCCGGTACGGGGTCTTGAACCGGGGGTGGACCCGGGAGAAGAACCGGGGCAGCAGTCCGTCGCGGCTCATCGCGAAGAACACCCGGGTCTGGCCGAGCAGCAGGATCATGCAGACGGTCGTCAGGCCGACGGCGGCGCCGAAGCTGATGAAGCCCGCGAACCAGGGGTGCCCGGTGGCCTTGAAGGCGTCCGCGAGCGGGGCGTCCACGGACAGGTCCCGGTAGTTCTGCATGCCGGTGACGACCAGGGACACGGCGACGTACAGCACGGTGCAGATGAACAGGGAGCCGAGGATGCCGCGGGGCATGTCGCGCTGCGGGTTCCTGGTCTCCTCGGCGGCGGTGGCGACGATGTCGAACCCGATGAACGCGAAGAAGACGACCGAGGCGGCGGTGAAGATGCCCATCACGCCGAAGTTGGCCGGCGCCCAGCCGAACACCAGCTGGATGAGGGGGGCGTCGAGGTTGTCGCCCGCGGGCACGGGCTGCGGGCTCGGGACGAAGGGGACGTAGTTGTCGGCGGTGATGAAGAAGGCGCCCGCGACGATCACGACGAGGACGACGGTCACCTTGATGGCGACGACGATCGAGGTGACCCGGGCGGACAGCTTCATGCCGAGGACGAGGATGCCGGTGAGCACCAGCACCAGGGCGGCGGCGAGGACGTCGAACCCGAAGCCCTCGGCGCCGTCCCGGGTGCCGAGGGCGGCGGGCAGCTGCCAGCCCGCGTTGTCCAGCAGCGAGTGGATGTAGCCGGACCAGCCGACGGCCACCACCGCCGTGCCGAGCGCGAACTCCAGGACCAGGTCCCAGCCGATGATCCACGCGGGCAGCTCGCCGAGGGAGGCGTACGAGAAGGTGTAGGCGGAGCCCGCCACCGGGACGGTGGAGGCGAACTCGGCGTAGCAGAGCGCGGCGAGCGCGCAGACGACACCGGCCACCGCGAAGGACAGGGCCGTGGCGGGGCCGGCGTTGTTCTTGGCGACCGTACCGGTGAGGACGAAGATGCCGGTGCCGATGATGACGCCGACGCCGAAGACGGTCAGGTCCAGTGCGGACAGGGACTTCTTGAGAGCGTGCTCCGGTTCCTCGGTGTCGAGGATGGACTGCTCGACGTTCTTCGTCCGGAAGAGGGGGCTGGTCACGGGTACCTCCCACGCTTGTCGTCCCCGGCATCACCGAGAGGGGCGCAGGTCTCACGCCCCGGTATGGGAACCCTCACGCGGACGGGCCGCCCGCGCCACTCCTCACAGTGGCACGGGCGGCCCGTCCGGGCGACGCGTGGGCGTCGGGGGGTCAGTCGCGGGCCGGCTCCACCGTGTCGACCGTGTCGGCGGAGGAGCGCTCGTACCTTCCGTCGAGCTTGGCCACCAGGCCGGTGACCTGGCGGGCGATGTCGGGGGCGGTGAGCCCGATCTCGGCCAGGACCTCGGCGCGGGAGGCGTGGTCGAGGAAGCGCGGCGGGATGCCGAAGTCGCGCAGCGGCATGTCGACGCCGGCGTCGCGCAGGGCCTGGGCGATCGCGGAGCCGACGCCGCCGACGCGGGAGTTGTCCTCGACGGTGACGACCACCCGGTGCTTCCCGGCGAGCGGGGCCATGGCCTCGTCGACGGGCTTGACCCAGCGGGGGTCGACGACGGTGGTGGAGATGCCCTGCCGGTCGAGGAGGGCGGCGGCCTCCAGGCACATCGGGGCGAGGGCGCCCACGGAGACCAGCAGCACGTCGGGGGTGTCGGTGCCGGGCTCGCGCAGCACGTCCATGCCGCCGACGCGGCCCACGGCGGGCACGGCGGGGCCGACGGCGCCCTTGGAGAAGCGCACGACGGTCGGGGCGTCCTCGACGGCGACGGCCTCGCGCAGCTGGGCGCGGACCTGGTCGGCGTCGCGCGGGGCGGCCAGGCGCAGCCCGGGGACCACCTGGAGGATCGACATGTCCCACATGCCGTTGTGGGAGGCGCCGTCGGTGCCGGTGATGCCGGCCCGGTCGAGGACGAACGTCACGCCGCACTTGTGCAGGGCCACGTCCATCAGCACCTGGTCGAAGGCGCGGTTGAGGAAGGTGGCGTACACGGCGAAGACGGGGTGCACGCCCGCGTGGGCCAGGCCGGCCGCGGAGACGGCGCCGTGCTGCTCGGCGATGCCGACGTCGTAGACCCGCTCGGGGAAGCGCTTGGCGAACTTGTCGAGGCCGACCGGCTGGAGCATCGCGGCGGTGATGGCGACGATGTCCTCGCGCTCCTCGCCGAGCCGGACCATCTCCTCGCCGAAGACGGAGGTCCAGTCGGCGCCGGAGCTGGCGATCGGCAGGCCCGTGTCGGGGTGGATCTTGCCGACGGCGTGGAAGCGGTCGGCCTCGTCCGCCAGGGCGGGCTGGTAGCCGCGGCCCTTCTCGGTGAGGCAGTGCACGATCACCGGGCCGCCGAAGCGCTTGGCGCGGGCCAGGGCGGACTCCAGGGCCTCGATGTCGTGGCCGTCGATGGGGCCGACGTACTTCAGGCCCAGGTCCTCGAACATGCCCTGCGGGGCGATGAAGTCCTTCAGGCCCTTCTTGGCGCCGTGCAGGGTGTCGTAGAGGGGGCGGCCGACGACCGGGGTGCGCTCCAGGAGGTCCTTGGTGCGGGTCAGGAAGCGCTCGTAGCCGTCGGTGGTGCGCAGGGTCGCCAGGTGGTTGGCGAGGCCGCCGATGGTGGGCGAGTAGGAGCGCTCGTTGTCGTTGACGACGATGACGAGCGGGCGGTCCTTGGCGTCGGCGATGTTGTTCAGCGCCTCCCAGGCCATGCCGCCGGTCAGCGCGCCGTCGCCGATGACCGCGACGACGTGGCTGTCGCGTCGCGTCAGCTGGTTGGCCTTGGCGATGCCGTCGGCCCAGCCGAGGACGGTGGAGGCGTGGCTGTTCTCGATGACGTCGTGCTCGGACTCGGCCTGCGAGGGGTAGCCGGACAGGCCGCCCTTCATCTTCAGCCGGGAGAAGTCCTGCCGTCCGGTCAGCAGTTTGTGCACGTAGGACTGGTGACCGGTGTCCCACAGCACCTTGTCCCTGGGGGACTCGAAGACCCGGTGCAGGGCGATGGTGAGCTCCACCACACCGAGGTTGGGGCCGAGGTGGCCGCCGGTCTTGGAGACCGCCTCGACGAGGAAGGTCCGGATCTCCTCGGCCAGCTGGTTCAGCTCCTCCAGGCTGAGCCGGTCCAGATCGCGCGGTCCCCTGATGCGGGTCAGCAGCGGCACCCGTGCCTCCTTGCAGTAAGAGCTGATCGAGCTGTTGCCGGGCGGGTCGAGTCTAATGTTCCCCTCCCGCGGGCGGTGCCCGGGCGGTGCGTCGTGCGTCACGCGTTCCGCAGTACCCGGGATCGCCCGTCCCACGACACGGCCGTGGGGGGGGGGGGGGGGGGGGGGGGGGGGGGGGGAGGGGGGGGGGGGGGGGGGGGGGGTGGGGGTAATGGCGGTCTGCTTTTTTGGGGT
>NZ_JBVITR010000021.1:6902-98049 GCF_055574875.1 Streptomyces sp. NPDC034670 | reverse complement strand
GCGCGATCCGCTCCCGCGCGGTCAGCTTGCCCTTGGCGTGCTGCGCCGCCGTCGCCCTCTCCCCCGGCCCGGCCAGCGCCTGCCGGCGGATCCCCTGCAACTCCGCCACCCGCCCACGCGCATCGGCCGGCTCCTCCGGCAGGTCGGTCGGCTCGCCCGGCGCCTCATCCAAAACGGTCATGAAGCGACTTTACGAAGCCCACCGGGTAATGCGAGCCGTCGACTCCGCACAGTCTCCGGGGTGTTTTCCTGGTAGCCCTGAACAGAACCACGGCCGCGTGCAGGCGTTCCGACTGCTCAGAGGGCGTACGGCTTGTAGGGGTCGCACAAAGCCGTCGGCTGAGAGTCACCTCACATCCGCGGGTGGCACATACCTCCCCAAGGGTGATGCACGGCTCCAGACGGCGGTCGGCGGCCGGGGTGCCCACGGCAGCGCCGGCCCGCGGCGCCGCTCGTGCGGGGTGCCCCCGGACGTCCTCCGGCGGTTCGCCCGTCCGGGCCCGGTCCGCTCACGCAGAGGGTAGCGGTACGGCCCCGGCCGGGGCGGTCGCGGTTGCTCGGGGGCGGTGCGGGGTCCTGTCCGGACGGACGCGCGGGAACGCGGCACCGCGGGCCGCCGCTCCCCGGGTCCTCAGCCGAAGCGGTTCAGCAGCCGCCGGTAGAGGCCGGGACTGAGACCGCGCACGCGGGCCGGGAGGGTGAGCCAGGCGGGGACGTAGGCGTCGTCGTGGCCCCGGGAGACCGCGTGCCAGACCGCGTCCGCGACGCTGCCGGGCGAGGTGGGGCGGGGGCGGGCCCGGTCGTACGGACGGCCGCGGCGGGCGAAGAAGCGCGTCTCCACGGGGCCGGGCACGACGAGCGTCACGCCCACGCCCGTACCGCGCAGCTCCTGCCGGAGCGCCTCGGCGAACGCGGCGAGCCCGGCCTTGGCCGCGGAGTACACCGCCTCCTCCCGCACGCCCACGCTGCCGGCCACCGAGCCGACGAGGACCACCCGGCCCCGCCCGGCCGACACCATGGGGGGCAGGACCTCCCGTACGAGGTGCAGCGTCGCGTTGAGGTCCAGGAACAGCACCCGGTCGATGTCGGTGTGCGGCATGGTCCTGAACGGGCCGGCCCAGCCGATGCCCGCCCCGGCGACCAGCACGTCGATCCGGCCGGTCTGGCGCAGCGCGGCCTGGGCCAGCAGCCGCGCCCCCTCCGGGGCGGCGAGGTCGGCGGGCAGGAGGACCGCCGGGGCACCGGCCGCCGTCTCCTCCAGCCGGCGCCGGTCCCGCCCGCTGAGCAGCAGGTGCCAGCCCTCGGCGGCGAAGCGCCGCGCCGTGGCCGCGCCGATGCCCGAGGAGGCGCCGGTGACGAGGGCGACGGGCCGGTCGGCGGGGGGTGGCGGCCGGTGTTCCCGCGCCGCGGCCGGGACAGGGACGGGGCGTCCGGGGCCCACCGGGGGTTCGTAGGTGGAGCCGGAACCGGTGTGGGTCACGAGTCGGTCTCCCTGCGCTGTCGGTCCGCTCTGGTCTCGTGGCCGCTGCGGGGTCGCTGCGGGTGCTCGTCTTCCAGGACACCCCCACTCCGGTGCGGCGCGCCAGCGCTGGAGCCGCTCGCCGGATCCGGCTCCCCGCCCGGTCCGGCGCATGTCACCACCGCTTCCCGCGCCCTTCGGGCCGTGCGGCGGGAACCACCCCTGCGTGCCGCGCGGTGCCGCCAGGCGGGTGTACGGGGAGCACCCGGGGCGGGGTGCCCACCCGCGGCCCGCCGCACGGGCGGACCGTCCCCCCCGGCCCCTCCCGGGGGCCGCCGCCCCGGGGAGCCGGGCAGCCGCCGGCGGCCCGGGGCGGCGGGTATGGACGGCGGCGACCGGGGTACGCCGGGGGCACGGGACCGGTGAGCCGTGGCCGCGTGCCGCCCCGTCGTGCCGGGGCGGCAGGGCCACGAGCCGCGGGTGGCGCGGCTCGGGGCCGTGGGCACCCCGCACCGGCGGCCGGACGCCCCGCCGCCGAACGTCCCGCCGCCGGACGCTCCACGAGGGCGACGGGGGAGGAAGCGACCGGGCCGGAGCCACCCCTTCCGGGCGACGCGACCGCGACACTCCGCCAGAGATGTTGAACATTGAAGGGAATGGGTCTACGGTGGGTCTCGTTGAGATAGTTGAAACTTCAACGTGATCTCCCGTCCCCTCGAGGAGGAACACCATGGGCATCTTCAACCGCAAGAACGACGAGACCGCGCCCGCCACGGACACCGCCGCCGTGAGCCCGGACCTGGCCGCCCTCACCGGCGACTACACCATCGACCCCGCGCACACCACGATCGGCTTCGTCGCCCGGCACGCGATGGTCACCAACGTCAAGGGCAGCTTCAAGGACTTCACCGGCACGCTGCACCTCGACGGCACCGACCCGTCCAGGTCCACGGCCACCATCGACGTGGTGATGGACAGCATCGACACGGGCAACGCCGACCGTGACGGCCACCTGAAGAGCGCGGACTTCTTCAAGACGGACGAGTTCCCGGCGATGACGTTCCGCTCCACCAAGGCGGAGGCCCTCGGCGGCGACGAGTACCGCATCACCGGTGACCTGAGCATCCTGGGCACCACCCGGCCGCTCACCATCGACCTCGAGTTCAACGGCTCCGCGAAGGACCCCTTCGGCAACGAGCGCGTCGGCTTCGAGGGCAGGGCGGAGATCCTGCGCTCCGACTGGGGCCTGTCCTGGAACGCCGCGCTGGAGACGGGCGGTTTCCTGGTCTCCGACAAGATCAAGCTGGTCCTCGACATCTCGGCGATCCGCAACGCCTGACCCCGCCGCCGGCCCCGGCCGGCGCCGCCCCGAGCGCGCCCGCCCCTTCCGACCCCCGTGCGGAAGGGCGGGCGCTCGGCGTGTCCGGCCCCCGCGCCGTGCGGGGCCGCGGCGACGGCACGCCGCCGGAGCGGTACGCGGGAGAACGCGGTGGGCCGGTCGCGCGGACCGGCCCACCGCACCGCGGGTCGTTCAGAACCCGCCGCCGAAGTCCCCGCCGCCGCCGAAGTCGCCTCCCCCGAAGCCCCCGCCGAAGCCCCCGCCGAAGTCGCCGGCGTCGAAGTCCGCGCCGGAGAGGTCGCCGCCCTCGTAGCCGCCGAAGTCGCCGTAGCCGGCGCCGTAGTCGGCCGCGTAACCGGGGCCGGCCATCATGCCGCCGAGCAGCGTGCCGACGAGGAGGCCGGGCAGCAGGCCGCCGCCGAAGTAGCCGCCGGCCCAGGGGCCGTAGGCCGGACCGGCCTCCCAGTAGGGACGGCGGCCGTACTCGGTGTCGACCTCGCGGACCATCGGGTCGTGGCCGTCGGCGAGGCGGGCCCGGTCGGCCGCGCAGACCGGGACCTCGCGTGCGGCACCGCCCGGGGGCGTCCAGACGGCGTCGTCGACCGAGGGGCCGTGGCGCGGGTCGAAGAAGCAGGGCGGACGGCGCTCCGGCAGCGCCCGGCCCTCCCGGCGCGCGGCGAGCCGGGCGAGGGCGAAGCGGCCGTCCTCCACGGCCTGGGTGACGCCCCGGACGTCCTCCGGTTTGCGGGCCCCGGCCATCAGCCGCTTGGACTGCTCGTAGGCGTCGAGCGCGTGCGCGTAGTCCGCGCGCATCGCGTCGTCCGCGCCGGGCTCGGCGGGGTGGAAGTCGAGGCGGTCGAGTTCCTCGCCGAAGGCGGTGATGTCCTCGTCGACCACCACGCGCAGCTTCTCCAGCGCGGCCCGCTGCTCCTCCTCGTGGCGGCGCCGGTTGCGGCGGGACACGGCGTACACGCCCGCGCCGCCGGCGGCCAGCAGGGTGCCGACGGTGATCAGCCCGCCGACGGGGACGCCGCCGCCGGACCCGTCGTTCCAGGAACTCGGCGCCGATCCGCCGAGGTTGCGCAGCGCGTCGTCGACGAAGTCGTTCAGCTGGGCCTTGGCGTCACCCGCGCCCTGCGCGGCCGCGACCAGGTTCTGCACGCCCTGACGGCTCATGACGCTGCTGTCGGCGCGCGCGTCGAACTCGTCGCCGAGGCGGATGCCGTACAGACCGGTGACCCCGGTCTCCGTGCGCAGGTTCCGGAAGAGGTTCTCGGTCGGGTAGTCCGCCGGGAGGACCGCCACGAAGACCGGTTTGTCCGCGTCCTCGATCTTGTCGGCGAGGGCCTCGGCGTCGGACTTCGACAGGATGTCGGTGGCCTCGGGGTCGACGTAGACGGGGCTCTCGCGCAGTTCCCGGGCGATGGTCGAGAGGTCCGTGGCCGCGTGCGCCCCGGGCGCCCCGGCCATCAGTGCCGCCAGTGCGGCGGCTATCGGCACGATCAACAGGCGTATAAGAGTACGCATCGGCGCGGCCTTCATAGGTTCGAAGCTACCCGAATCCGCCCTGAAACGGGCATCGGGCCCGGTGGGGGTTTCCGGTGACGCCCCCGCCGGGCCCGTTCCTCCCGTGGCGCTACGCGGCCGGTTCCACCCCGGCGCGCAGCAGGCCGTAGGTGTACGCGTCCTCCAGCGCCTGCCAGGACGCGGCGATGACGTTGTCCGCGACGCCCACCGTGGACCACTCCCCCGTCCCGTCGGACGTGGAGATCAGGACGCGGGTGGTGGAGTGGGTGCCGTGCTTGCCCTCGAGGATGCGGACCTTGTAGTCGACCAGCTCCAGCTCGGCCAGCTGGGGGTAGATCCGCTCCAGGGCGACGCGCAGGGCGCGGTCCAGGGCGTTGACCGGGCCGTTGCCCTCCGCGGTGGCGACGATGCGCTCGCCCTTGGCCCACAGCTTGACCGTGGCCTCGTTGGCGTGGGAGCCGTCGGGGCGGTCCTCGGCGATCGCGCGCCAGGACTCCACCTCGAAGTACGTCAGCGGCCCGCCCTCGGCCTCCGCGCGGAGCAGCAGTTCGAAGGAGGCGTCGGCGGCCTCGTACGTGTAGCCCTTGAGCTCGCGCTCCTTCACCCGCTCCACGACCCGGCCGACCAGTTCGCGGTCCCCGCCGAGGTCGATCCCGAGCTCCTTGCCCTTGAGCTCGATCGAGGCGCGGCCGGCCATGTCGGAGACCAGCATCCGCATGGTGTTGCCGACCTGCTCGGGGTCGATGTGCTGGTACAGGTCCGGGTCGACCTTGATCGCGGAGGCGTGCAGGCCCGCCTTGTGCGCGAACGCGGAGACGCCGACGTAGGGCTGGTGGGTGGAGGGGGTGAGGTTGACGACCTCGGCGATGGCGTGCGAGATGCGGGTCATCTCGCGCAGCCGGCCCTCCGGCAGGACCTTCCTGCCGTACTTCAGCTCCAGCGCGGCCACCACCGGGAACAGGTTGGCGTTGCCGACGCGCTCGCCGTAGCCGTTGGCCGTGCACTGGACGTGGGTGGCGCCCGCGTCGACGGCGGCGAGGGTGTTGGCGACCGCGCAGCCGGTGTCGTCCTGGGCGTGGATGCCGAGCCGGGCGCCGGTGTCGGCGAGCACGGTGGCGACCACGGCCTGGATCTGCGCCGGGAGCATGCCGCCGTTGGTGTCGCACAGGACGACGACGTCGGCACCGGCCTCGGAGGCGGTGCGGACGACCGACTTCGCGTACTCGGGGTTGGCGCGGTAGCCGTCGAAGAAGTGCTCGCAGTCGACGAAGACCCGGCGGCCCTGCTCCTTGAGGAAGGCCACGGTGTCGCGGACCATCTCCAGGTTCTCGTCCAGGGTGGTGCGCAGGGCGAGTTCGACATGGCGGTCGTGGGACTTCGCGACCAGCGTGATCACCTGCGCGCCGGAGTCGAGGAGCGCTCTGACCTGCGGGTCCTTATCGGCGGTGGTGCCGGCGCGGCGGGTGGAGCCGAACGCGACCAGCCGGGCGTGCCGGAACTGGATCTCCTGCCGGGCGCGGGCGAAGAACTCGGTGTCCCGCGGGTTCGCGCCGGGCCAGCCGCCCTCGATGAAGCCCACGCCGAACTCGTCCAGGTACCGTGCGATGGCCAGCTTGTCGGCGACCGTGAGGTTGATGCCCTCGCGCTGGGCGCCGTCGCGCAGGGTGGTGTCGAAGACGTGGAACGAGTCGTCGGGCTCGCTGGTTGCGGTCATGGTCTGAAGGCTCCTGTGTTGATCTCGGTCTACCGGAATGACCGGTTCCACCGTTCCTCCATGGTCCCTCGCGCCCGGTCTCCGGCCGCGGGTGGGGCCGGGAAACAGAAAAACCCCTCGCGGGTGCGAGAGGTCTGCGCGCGGGTCGAGGACGACGGTGTCCGCCCGTACGGTGTCGTACGTGCGGTCACTGCGGACCGGCGCGCCTGCTGCCAATAATCGTGGCGAACGAGAGCACGGGGGAAGTCTGGCACAACCCGCCCCCGCGCTCACCGTCCGTCTCAGGATGCGGGCGGTGGGTGCTCGCCCGGGCGGCTAGCCGAGCGGGTGCATCCAGCCGTGCTCGTCCTCGACGGTGCCGCGCTGGATGTCGAGGAGGGCGCGGCGCAGGCGCAGGGTGACCTCGCCGGGTTCGCCGCCGCCGTGCCGCCACTGGGCACCGGACCGCTTGACGGTGCCGACCGGGGTGATGACGGCGGCCGTGCCGCAGGCGAAGACCTCGGTGAGGGTGCCGTTCTCGGTGTCGCGCTGCCACTGGTCGACGGAGACGCGCTCCTCGACGGCCTCGTAGCCGAGGTCGCGGGCGACGGTCAGCAGGGAGTCACGGGTGACGCCCTCCAGGATGGACCCGCTGAGGGCGGGCGTGACGATCTTGTCGCCGTAGACGAAGTACAGGTTCATGCCACCGAGTTCCTCGACCCACCGGTGCTCCACGGCGTCGAGGTAGCAGACCTGGTCGCAGCCCTGGGTGGCGGCCTCGGCCTGGGCGAGCAGGGAGGCCGCGTAGTTGCCGCCCGTCTTCGCGTCGCCCATGCCGCCGGGGACGGCGCGGACGCGGTCCTCGGAGACCCAGATGGAGACCGGCTTGACCCCGCCGGGGAAGTAGGCGCCGGCCGGGGAGGCGATGACCAGGAACAGGTACTCGTTGGCGGGCTTGACGCCCAGGCCGACCTCGGTCGCGATCATGAACGGGCGCAGGTAGAGGGACTCCTCGCCGCCGTGCGCCGGAACCCACGCCTTGTCCTGCGCGACCAGGACGTCGCACGCCTCGATGAACGTCTCGACCGGCAGTTCGGGCATCGCAAGACGGCGGGCGGAACGCTGGAAGCGCTCGGCGTTCTTCTCGGGGCGGAAGGTGGCGACGGACCCGTCGGGCCGGCGGTAGGCCTTCAGGCCCTCGAAGATCTCCTGGGCGTAGTGCAGGACGGTGGTGGCCGGGTCCAGGGAGAGCGGCGCGTACGGGACGAGCTGGCCGTCGTGCCAGCCGCGGCCCTCGGTCCACTTGATCGTCACCATGTGGTCGGTGAAGTGGCGGCCGAATCCGGGGCTGGCCAGGATCGCCTCGCGCTCTGCGTCCGAGAGCGGGTGGGCCGAGGGCTTGAGCTCGATCGTGGGCGTCGTCATGAGTGGTTGTCCTTCACCGGTTGTAGTGACGGGCCGCGCACACGCCCGTACGGCCGGTGGCCGATGCTTGGACGTCCGAGCATTCCCTCATTCCGCGGCTCCGCGTTCGATTATCGCCCGGGGGCGGCGGCGGAAGGAACGGGTGAATGCGGCCCGGTGGTCGATGGTGGCACCCGGCGGGGACGTGCGGAAGCCGCCGGGCGCTGGAGGCGACCCGGCGGCTTCGGTGTTCGCGTGGGGCGCGCCGGGTCAGCCGGCTACTCGCGCGGCGAGCGCGTCGCCGATCTGCGAGGTGCTGCGGGCGGGCAGGCCGCCGGGGGTACCTCCCGTGCCCTTGAGGCCACGGGGGAACTCCGCGAGGTCGGCGGAGACGGCGTCCTCGATGCGGGCCGCCTCGGCGTCGTGGCCGAGGTGGCGCAGGAGGAGGGCGACGGACAGGACCGTGGCGCTGGGGTCGGCCTTGCCCTGTCCGGCGATGTCCGGGGCCGAGCCGTGCACGGGCTCGAACATGGAGGGGTACTCCCCGGAGGGGTTGATGTTGCCGCTCGCGGCGACGCCGATGCCGCCGGAGACGGCCGCGGCGAGGTCGGTGATGATGTCGCCGAAGAGGTTGTCGGTGACGATGACGTCGAAGCGCTCGGGCTGGGTGACCAGGTAGATGGTCGCGGCGTCGACGTGGATGTAGTCGGTGGTGACCTCGGGGTACTCCTCGGCCACCCGGTTGAAGACGTCCGTCCACAGGTGGCCGGCGAAGGTCAGCACGTTGTTCTTGTGGACCAGCGTGAGCTTCTTGCGCGGGCGGGCCTGGGCGCGGGCGAAGGCGTCGCGGACCACGCGCTCGACACCGAAGGCCGTGTTCACGGACACCTCGGTGGCGACCTCGTGCGGCGTGCCCTTGCGGATGGTGCCGCCGTTGCCGGTGTACGGGCCCTCGGTGCCCTCGCGGACCACGACGAAGTCGATCTCCGGCTGCCCGGCGAGCGGGGTGGCCACACCGGGCAGCAGCTTGCTCGGCCGGAGGTTGACGTGGTGGTCGAAGGCGAACCGGAGCTTGAGCAGGAAACCCCGCTCCAGGACGCCGGAGGGGACGCTCGGGTCGCCGATGGCGCCGAGCAGGATGGCGTCGTGCCGCCTGAGCGCGTCGAGGTCGGCGTCGGTGAGGGTCTCACCGGTGGCGTGGTAGCGCCTGGCGCCGAAGTCGTACTCCTGGGTCTCCAGCTTCACATCCTGCGGAAGGACGGCGGAGAGGACCTTCAGGCCTTCGGTCACGACCTCCTGGCCGATGCCGTCACCGGGGATCACTGCGAGATTGATGCTGCGAGACATGCGGGCACCCTACTCCTCGTCCCATGCTCTGACACACCCGGTCCGGGATGCGGACAGCCGCACGGGCCGCGGGCGCTCGGCGGACGGTCAGTGGCCGGTGGAACCGCCGTTGTCGCGGCGGTCGAGGGCGCGCTGGAGGGCGGCGGCGGCGTTCCGGCGGTCGGACTCGCTCGTGCGGGGGGCGCGGCGGACACGACGGCGGGCGGTCGTCTCGGACATGGGACATCGACTCCTTCGACATACCGGGAGTGCGGAAAGGAAAGCGGCGAGACTCCCCCGCTGCTCCATGGGCGCGGGAGGGGCCCCGGAAGGGGCGGGAAGCGGTGGACCGCAGGGATTGCCTGCACGGGGCCCGGCTCACGACCGCCATGCGCTCGATCGAGCGCGGCGTTCGGCTCCTACAAAACTAAGGGAGGGGCACCGCCCTGTCTCCACAATTACTCGGACTTCCTACTATTTGAGACAGTGCAGTGGCTCACACCGCGCCGACCTGCGGTGATCCCTACAGCACGTCCCCGTCGCGCCAGTCGAAGAGCAGTTCGTGAGCGGGGTCGAGCGCACCCGCGAGGGCGGGGCGGACGTACGTGCTCCCCTCCTCCTCCGGCAGGTGCACCACCCCGTCCGGGCCGAGGGCGCACACCCGCCCGTCCCAGACCCGCCAGCCGCGCGCGGCGTAGAGCGGGGCGCCGTCGTCGCTGGCGGACAGCATCCCGGCGTCGTAGGCCCGGTCGACGATCCGCTCCAGCTCCCCCATGACCCGTCCCCCGAGCCCGCCCCGCCGCACGTCGGCCCGTACCGCCACGGCCTCCACGTATCCGACCCGGAGCCATCGCCCCCGGTGCCGCACCCGCCGCATCACGACGGCCCCGTGCGCGGCGAGCCCCGCCTCGTCGCGCACCAGCGCGTGCATCCCGCCGAGCGCGTGCTCCCAGTCCTCCTCCCCGAGGTCCCCCTCGAAGGCGTCGGTCACCAGGGCGCGCACGGCGTCGAGTTCGGCCGGCGTGAGGTCGGCGGTGTGGGCGGTGCGGACTCGTGCGGCCGGCGTCATGCCCCCAGTATCGGGGCGACCGCGTCCCCACCGGTTCCGCGGGGACGAGAACGGGCCAGGTCGGGGGGAGACCTGGCCCGTTCGATCGGGTGGGCGTCAGCCCATGTGCGGGTACGTGTAGTCGGTCGGCGGGACCAGCGTCTCCTTGATGGCGCGGGTCAGGGTCCAGCGCATCAGGTTCTGCGGGGCGCCGGCCTTGTCGTTGGTGCCGGAGGCGCGGCCGCCGCCGAAGGGCTGCTGGCCGACGACGGCGCCGGTCGACTTGTCGTTGATGTAGAAGTTGCCGGCCGCGTAGCGCAGCTTCTCCATCGTGTACGCCGCCGCCGCGCGGTCGTTCGCGATGACCGAGCCGGTCAGGGCGTAGTCGGAGACCGACTCCATCTGGGTCAGCATCTCGTCGTACGCGTCGTCCTCGTAGACGTGCACGGCGAGGATCGGGCCGAAGTACTCGGTGCGGAACACCTCGTTCTCCGGGTCGGTGCACTCGATGACGGTCGGGCGGACGAAGTAGCCCACCGAGTCGTCGTAGCTGCCGCCCGCGACGATCGTGCAGGCCGGGTCCTGCTCGGCGCGGTCGATGGCGGCCTTGTTCCTGGCGAAGGCGCGCTCGTCGATGACGGCGCCGATGAAGTTCGACAGGTCGGTGACGTCACCCATCGGGATGCCGTCGACCTCGGCGGCGAACTCCTCCTTGAAGCCGGAGTTCCAGATCGACGCCGGGATGTACGCCCGGGAGGTCGCCGAGCACTTCTGGCCCTGGTACTCGAAGGCGCCGCGGGTCAGCGCGGTCTTGAGCACCGCGCGGTCGGCACTCGGGTGGGCGACCACGAAGTCCTTGCCGCCGGTCTCGCCGACCAGGCGCGGGTAGGTGCGGTACTTCTCGATGTTGTTGCCGACCGTCTTCCACAGGTACTGGAAGGTCTTGGTCGAGCCGGTGAAGTGGATGCCCGCCAGGTCCCGGTGCTCGAGGGCGACCTCGGAGACCTCGATGCCGTCACCGGTGACGAGGTTGATGACGCCCTTGGGCAGGCCCGCCTCCTCCAGCAGCCGCATCATCAGCACGGCGGCGTGGGTCTGCGTCGGGGACGGCTTCCAGACCACCACGTTGCCCATCAGGGCCGGGGCGGTGGGCAGGTTGGCGGCGATGGCCGTGAAGTTGAACGGCGTGATCGCGTAGACGAAGCCCTCCAGCGGGCGGTGGTCCAGGCGGTTCCACACGCCCGGGGCGTTGGCCGGGGGCTGCTCGGCCAGGATCTGCCGGGCGTAGGAGACGTTGAACCGCCAGAAGTCGACCAGCTCGCAGGGCGTGTCGATCTCGGCCTGCTGGGCGGTCTTGGACTGGCCCAGCATGGTGGAGGCGGCCAGGGTCTCGCGCCACGGGCCGGACAGCAGCTCGGCGGCGCGCAGGATGATCGCCGCACGGTCGTCGAAGGACATCGCGCGCCAGGCGGGCGCGGCGGCGAGGGCCGCGTCGATGGCGTCCTGCGCGTCCTGCCGGGTGGCGTTGGCGTAGGTGCCCAGGCGCGCCTTGTGGTTGTGCGGCTGCACGACGTCGAAGCGCTCGCCGCCGCCCATCCGCTTCTCGCCGCCGATCGTGCAGGGCAGGTCGATCGGGTTGTCGGCCAGCTCCCTGAGCTTGGCCTCCAGCCGGGCGCGCTCGGGCGAACCGGGGGCGTAGCCGTGCACCGGCTCGTTGACGGGGGTGGGGACCTGGGTCACAGCGTCCATGAGTGGCGTAACTCCTTGTCTTGAGCGGTGTGGTGTCAGCCCTTGGTGCTCGTGCTCCGGGCGAGGGACCGCAGGTGGGCGGGCTTCTTCACGAGACGGCGCGTGCTGTGCCTTCCCCGGGGACGGCCCCCGGGCCCCCGGCCGGAGCCGGGGCGGCGCGGCCACGTCGCCTCAGTCATGGCTGACCATGCTCCGCAGGAAGAAGCCCAGGTTCGCGGGCTTCTCCGCGAGACGGCGCATGAAGTAGCCGTACCAGTCGGTGCCGTAGGCCGTGTAGACGCGCATGCGGTGTCCCTCGGCGGCCAGCCGCAGGTGCTCGTCGCCGCGGATGCCGTACAGCATCTGGAACTCGTACTCGTCGAGCTTGCGCCCGGCCGTCCGGGCCAGCTCCTGGGCGATGGCGATCAGACGCGGGTCGTGGGACCCGATCATCGGGTAGCCCTCGCCCTCCATCAGCGTCCGCAGGACGCGCACGTACGCCTTGTCGATCTCGTGCTTCTGCTGGTAGGCGACCTCGGCGGGTTCCTTGTAGGCGCCCTTCACCAACCGTACGCGAGAACCGCTCGCGGCGAGGCGGCGCGCGTCCTCCTCGGTGCGGAAGAGGTAGGCCTGGATGACGCAGCCGGTCCCCGGGAAGTCCTTCCGCAGCTCCTCGTGGACGGCGAACATCGAGTCGAGGGTGGTGTGGTCCTCCGCGTCGAGGGTGACCGTGGTGCCGATCCCCGCGGCGGCCTCGACGACCGGGCGGACGTTGGCGAGGGCCAGCTCGTGGCCGCCGGGGAGCGCCTGCCCGAACATCGACAGCTTCACCGACAGCTCGGCGCGGGCGCCGAGCTCCAGGGGGCCCAGCCGGCCGATCAGCTCCAGGTAGGCGTCGCGCGCGGCGGCGGCCTGCTCGGGGGTCGTGATGTCCTCGCCGACGACGTCCATCGTCAGTTCCAGGCCGTTGCCGGTGAGCTCCCGGACGATCGGCAGGACCTCGTCGACGGTCTCACCGGGGATGAAGCGGTCCACGACCTGCTTGGTCACCGGGGCCGCCGAGATCAGGCGTCGCATCCGGTCGCTGCGCGACGCGGCGAGAATCACGGGACCCAGCACGGGGCACCTCCACAGCTGCTGAACAAGGCCGTCGCCCGACGTCGCGGACACGGCACGGAGAACCACCGTGAAACCTAAGGATCCCTCCGATCGTGGGCCATCGACAGCTGTCACGCATCCGTGCGGCAGATCTCAGACAGATGTATGAGGGCGGCGGGGTCCTGGGGGAGAATGCCCGGGTGACGCCGGAACACAGGGGTGACTACCAGGAGCTGGTGGACGAGATCTCGGAGCTGCTCGGCGCTCCGGCGACGCTGGAGAACCGGGACTTCGAACTGATCGCCTTCGGCGCGTACGACAGCGAGGGCGACCTCGATCCGTCCGCGCTGGACCCGGTGCGCACCCGCTCGATCCTCACCCGCCGCTCGACGGCCGCCGTCCGCGCCTGGTTCGAGGGCTTCGGCATCACGCGGGCGACCGGCCCGGTCCGCATCCCGCGCACCCCGGAGGCGGGTGTGCACCGGGGGCGCATCTGCCTGCCCGTGCGCCACCGGGGGGTCGTCCTCGGGTACGTCTGGCTGCTGGAGGGCGAGCCGGGACCCACCGAACGGCAGCTGGACGCGGCCATGCGGGTGGCGGCCCGGATCGGCGCGCTGCTCGCGGACGAGGCCCGGTACGGCGCCGGCCTCACCCGCGAACTGCGGGCGGTGCTCACCGCCGAGCGGGACTGGCAGCGCGACATGGCCGTCGCCGAGCTGCGCACCGCCCTCGGCACCCGTGCCGAGGGCCCGTACACGGTGGTCTGCGTCGCCCCGTGGCCCTCCGCCGACCCCGACGACGCGCCCTCGGTCCGTACGGTTGCGGGGGCGACCGCGCTGTGCGTCCTGCCGCGGGGCGGGGGTGCCTCCCACGCCCCCGGGGCAGGGGGGGAGGGCCTGTCCCTGGCCCTGCTGCTGCGGCTGCGCTCGACGGACACGCCGGCCCCGGCGACGTCCGCGGCGACCCGGCTGCTGGAGCGGGCGCGCGAGGGCGGCCCGGGCCGCGGGCCCGTGGCCGCCGGGATCGCCACGCCCCGTACCGGCCTCGCGGAGCTGGGCACCGCCTGGGCCGAGGCGACGGCGGCGGCGCGGGCGGCGCTGGCCGAACCCCGGCTGGGCCCGGTCGCCCCGTGGTCCGCCATCGGTCCCTTCCGCCTGCTGACCGCGCTGCCCCCGCGGGCCGTCCGCGACCCGGCCGTCGGCCCCCTGCTCGCTCCCGCCCACCGTGAGCTCGCCCGCACCGCCGAGGTCTACCTCGACCGCGCGGGCCAGGCCGGCCGCACCGCGGCCGAGCTGGGCATCCACCGCCAGACCCTCTACTACCGCCTGTCCCGCATCGAGCAGCTCACCGGCCTGGACCTGGACGACGGGGAGGACCGGCTGCTGCTGCACATGGCGCTGAAGGGCGCACGCCTGTGAGCGGTCCGCGGCCCGCCGGGCGACGCCGGTGCCGGCCCTGCGCGGAGCCGGCGTCGCCCGGCGGCGGGCGGGCTCGCCGTCGGCGGCGGTCCGGCCGGTGCCGTCACCGGTGACGGCGCCGTGCCGCCTCCGCGGGGGAGGGCCCGGCGGCCGTCTCCACGCCGGGGCGCCACGGAGCCCGGGCCGGCGGAGGGCGGCTCACGCCCGCGCGGCGGCCTCGACGACCCGGCGGAGGCCGGCGGTCAGCTGCTCGGCCTCGGGCGCGGTCCCCGGGTCGAAGGTCCACTGGGCGATGAGCCCCGTCATCAGGGTCGTGTAGAGCCGGCCGAGGGTGTCCGCGGTCTCGTCGCAGACGTCCTCCTCCCGGCCGCCCATCAGCAGACCGACCAGGCCGCGCCCGGCCTCCCGCTGTGCCACCGCCAGATGCTCGCGCACCTCGGGGAGTTGGTCGCCGAGGGCGAGGACCTCCATGCTGAGCCGCCACACCGAGCCGGGCTCCTTCATGGTGCCGATGATGTTCGACCACACCCGCTCGAACCGCTCGAGGGAACCGGGCGCGGTGCCGTCCACGGTCCCGTCGCCGTCGAAGGCGTCGCCCATCCCCTCGACCAGGGCGACGTACGCCTGCGCGAGCAGCGCGTCCTTCGACCCGTAGTGGTAGCCGATGGACGCCAGGTTGGTCCCCGACTCCTTGACGATGTCGCGCGCGGTGGTCCGCACGAACCCCTTCCGCAGCAGACAGCGCTTGGCGCCTTCGAGCAGGTCTTCACGGTGTCCCATGGCGACCACCCTACTCCGGGCCGTACAAGCGTCCCACACAAGCGTCTTATACAAGCGTTCTAGACAAGCGTATAGGGTGTGCGTACAGTCGCCGTCATGACCACGAACCCGACGAGCCCCTCCCCGACCGCCCGGGCCGGCCGCCGCGAGTGGACCGCGCTCGCCGTGCTGATGCTGCCGCTGCTGCTGGTCTCGATGGACGTGTCCGTCCTCTACTTCGCGATCCCGGCGATCAACGCCGACCTGGAGCCGAACGGCACCCAGCAGCTGTGGATCTTCGACGTCTACGCCTTCGCCGTGGCCGGCCTGCTCATGACCATGGGGTCGGTGGGCGACCGCATCGGCCGCCGCAAACTGCTGCTGATCGGTGCCGCGGCCTTCGGCGCCGCCTCGCTGGCCGCGGCGTACGCCGACAGCGCCGAGACGCTCATAGCGGCCCGCGCGGTGCTCGGCATCGGCGGCGCGACGCTGATGCCCTCGACCCTGGCCCTGGTCCGCACGCTCTTCACGGACGCCGCCCAGCGGGCGCAGGCCGTCGCCGTCTGGTCCGGTGTGATGACGGCGGGCGTGGCGCTCGGCTCGGTGCTGAGCGGCGTGCTGGTGGAGTTCTTCTGGTGGGGCTCGGTCTTCCTGGTGAACCTGCCGGCGATGGTGCTGCTGCTGGCCCTCGGCCCGGTCCTGCTGCCGGAGTCGAAGGACCCCGCCCCGGGCCGTTTCGACTGGTTGAGCGTCCCGCTGTCGACGGCCGCGGTGCTCCCGGTCGTCCACGGCCTGAAGGAGATCCCGTCCGGGGGCTGGGAGGTGCGGTACGTCCTGTCGGTCGCCGTGGGGCTGTTCTTCGCGGCCCTGTTCGTGCACCGGCAGCGGACGGCCGCCTCACCGATGATCTCCCCGGACCTCTTCCGCGAGCGCGGCTTCGCCGCGGCCGTCGTCCTCAACCTGGTCACCCTGTTCGGGATGATGGGCTCGGCGTTCTTCACCACGCAGTACCTCCAGTCGGTCCTGGGCATGAGCGCGATGGAGGCGGCCCTGTGGGCGCTGCTGCCCTCGGTGCCGATCGGCTTCGCGGCCCCGCTCGCCGCCCGTCTGGTGCGCGGGGGCGTCCACCGGGCCCACGTGGTGACGGCGGGCTTCACCGTCGCCGCGTGCGGCTACGCCCTGCTGGCCCTCGCGGACACGGACGCGCTGGCGTCGGTGCTGGTCGCCTGCGGTGCGCTGGCCTCCGGGGTCACCATGGTGGTGTCCCAGATCACGGACCTCGCGCTGGGCGCCGCCCCGGTGGAGCGGGCGGGCTCCGCGTCCTCCCTGATGGAGACCGGGGCGGAGTTCGGCGGGGCGCTGGGCATGGCGGTCCTCGGCTCCGTCGGCACCGCCGTCTACCGCGACCGGATGCCGGACTCCGCCCCGGACGCGGCCCGCGAGACCCTGGGCGGCGCGCTGGCCGTCGCGCAGCGGCTCCCGGAGCGGACAGGGGACGCCCTGGCGACGGCGGCCAGGGAGGCGTTCACCAGCGGGATGCAGGCGGCGGCGGTCGCCGGGGCGGTGGTGCTGGCGGGCGCCGCGGTACTGGCGGGGGCGACCCTGCGAGGGGTCCGGGCGCGGGAGGAGAGGTGCGCGGAGAACGCCGGAGGGGCTGATCGGCTCAGCCCCTCCGGCTCCTGAGGACGCGGCCCGCTCGGGGCCGCCGTCTCAGACCAGGTTCACCGACCGGGCCGACGTCGCCCCGATCTCCGAGGCGAGCTCGCCCAGCACGCCGGGAGACACCGTGTCGTCCACCGTCAGCACCGCGAGCGCCTCCCCGCCGACCGCCGCCCGGGCGACCTGCATGCCGGCGATGTTGATGCCGGCCTCGCCGAGGATGCGGCCCACGGTGCCGACGACGCCCGGCCGGTCCTCGTAGCGCAGGACGACCATGTGGTCGGCGAGCGCGAGGTCCACGTCGTACTCGCCGACCGCGACGATCTTCTGGACGTGCTTGGGACCGGCCAGCGTGCCGGAGACCGAGATCTCCTCGCCGTCGGCGAGGGTGCCGCGCACGGTCACCACGTTGCGGTGGTCGGCCGACTCCGAGCTGGTGGTCAGCCGTACCTCGACGCCCCGCTCCTGGGCGAACAGCGGAGCGTTGACGTAGGACACCGTCTCGTCGACGACGTCCTCGAAGACCCCCTTGAGCGCGGACAGTTCCAGCACCTTCACGTCGTGCTGGGTGATCTCGCCGTACACCTCGACGTCGAGGCGGACCGCGACCTCGCCGGCGAGCGCGGTGAAGATCCGGCCGAGGCGCTCGGCGAGCGGCAGGCCCGGCTTGACGTCCTCGGCGATGACCCCGCCCTGGACGTTCACCGCGTCCGGGACCAGCTCGCCGGCGAGCGCGAGGCGCACCGAGCGGGCGACGGCGATGCCGGCCTTCTCCTGGGCCTCGTCGGTGGAGGCGCCCAGGTGCGGGGTGCAGACCACCTGGTCGAACTCGAACAGCGGGGAGTCCGTGCACGGTTCCTTGGCGTAGACGTCCAGGCCCGCGCCCGCGACCCGGCCCTCCTTGAGGGCCGAGTAGAGCGCCTCCTCGTCCACGATCCCGCCGCGCGCGGCGTTGATGACGCGCACGCCCGGCTTGACCTTGCGCAGCGCCTCGTCGCCGATCAGGCCCAGCGTCTCGGGGGTCTTGGGCAGGTGGACGGTGATGAAGTCGGAGACCTCGAGCAGTTCGTCCAGCGACAGCACCTTCACGCCCATCTGCGCGGCCCGCGCGGGCTGCACGTAGGGGTCGTAGGCGACGATCTTCATGCCGAAGGCGGACATGCGCTGCGCGACGAGGGCGCCGATCCGCCCCAGGCCCACGACGCCGAGGGTCTTCTCGGCGAGTTCGACGCCCGTGTACTTGCTCCGCTTCCACTCGCCGTTCTTCAGCGCGGCGTTGGCCTGCGGGATGTTCCGCGCGGTGGCGACGATCAGACCGCAGGCGAGCTCGGCGGCGGTCACGATGTTCGAGGTCGGGGCGTTGACGACCATCACGCCGGCCTTGGTGGCGGCGGAGACGTCGACGTTGTCGAGGCCGACGCCGGCGCGGGCGACGACCTTGAGCCGGTTCGCCGCGGCGATCGCCTCGGCGTCGACCTTGGTGGCGGAGCGGATCAGGATCGCGTCCACGTCGGCGATGGCCGGCAGCAGCTCGGCGCGGTCCGCTCCGTTGCAGTGGCGGATCTCGAAGTCCGGGCCCAGGGCGTCCACGGTGGCGGGCGACAGCTCTTCGGCGATGAGTACGACGGGTTTCGAGCTCACGTGAGTCCTCACATGTCCAATGCGGACGGCCGTCCCGACGGCCGCAGGCGGTGGAGGGAGTAGTGGCCGCGTGGAAGACGCACGACGCTGTGGGCCTGACGCGTACTAGTGCAGCAGTGTAGTGGCGCCGAGGGCGTCCTCCTGCGCCGCTTCGGAAGGATCACCCGTCCGGGACCGGACGGGATGGACAACGCCGCGGGTACGACGTTACCCCGGGTGCGCCGAAGGGGCCGGAGCATGCCGCTCCGGCCCCGGCGGTGAGGCTCACGCCTCCTCGTCGACCCAGCTCATGAGCTTGCGCAGTTCCTTGCCGGTGGTCTCCAGCAGGTGCTCGGAGTCCTGCTGCTTGTACTCGCCGTACTTCTTCAGACCGCCGTGGTACTCCTCCATCCACTTCGTCGCGAAGGAGCCGTCCTGGATCTCGGCGAGGACCTTCTTCATCTCGGCCTTGGTGGCGTCGGTGATGATGCGCGGGCCGGTGACGTAGTCGCCCCACTCGGCGGTCTCGGAGATCGACCAGCGCATCTTCTCCAGGCCGCCCTCGTACATGAGGTCCACGATCAGCTTCAGCTCGTGCAGGCACTCGAAGTAGGCGATCTCCGGCTGGTAGCCGGCCTCGGTCAGGGTCTCGAAGCCCGCCTTCACCAGCGCGGCCGTACCGCCGCACAGCACGGCCTGCTCACCGAACAGGTCGGTCTCGGTCTCCTCGGTGAAGGTCGTCTTGATGACGCCGGCGCGGGTGCCGCCGATGCCCTTGGCGTAGGACAGGGCGAGCGCGAAGGCGTTTCCGGAGGCGTCCTGCTCGACGGCCGCGATGCAGGGGACGCCGCGGCCCTCCTCGTACTGGCGGCGCACCAGGTGGCCCGGGCCCTTCGGGGCGACCATGCAGACGTCCACGCCGGCCGGGGCCTTGATGAAGCCGAAGCGGATGTTGAAGCCGTGACCGAAGAACAGGGCGTCGCCGTCCTTCAGGTTCGGGGCGATGTGCTCCTCGTAGACCTGGGCCTGGATCGGGTCCGGGACGAGGATCATGATGACGTCGGCCTCGGCGGCGGCCTCGGACGGGGTCACCACGCGCAGGCCCTGCTCCTCGGCCCTGGCCTTGGACTTGGAGCCCTCGTGCAGACCGACGCGCACGTCGACGCCGGAGTCGCGCAGCGACAGGGCGTGGGCGTGGCCCTGGCTGCCGTAACCGATGACCGCGACCTTGCGGCCCTGGATGATGGACAGGTCGGCGTCGGCGTCGTAGAACAGCTCGGCCACTTTGGGTTCTCTCCTTGAGTGCGGTGTTGCGTCCCACCGTATGACGGTGGGGGGAGGGGAAGTGTCGGGGTCTCGGCATGCGGGCGGCCGGACGCGGGCCGGCCGCCCGTCTACGGTCTCAGGCCGACCGGTCCAGGGCCCGCAGCGACCGGTCGGTGATCGAACGGGCACCGCGTCCGATCGCGATCGTGCCGGACTGGACGAGTTCCTTGATGCCGAAGGGCTCCAGCATCCTGAGCATGGCCGACAGCTTGTCGCTGCTGCCGGTGGCCTCGATGGTGACCGCCTCCGGGGAGACGTCCACGGTCTTGGCGCGGAACAGCTGGACGATCTCGACGATCTGGGAGCGCGTCTCGTTGTCGGCGCGCACCTTCACCAGAACGAGTTCGCGCTGGACCGCCTGCCCCGGTTCGAGTTCGACGATCTTCAGCACGTTGACGAGCTTGTTGAGCTGCTTGGTGACCTGCTCCAGCGGGAACTCCTCCACGCTCACCACGATGGTGATGCGGGAGATGTCCGGGTGCTCGGTGACGCCGACGGCGAGCGAGTCGATGTTGAAGCCGCGGCGGGAGAACAGGGCGGCGATCCGGGCCAGGATGCCGGGGGTGTTCTCCACCAGGACGGAGAGCGTGTGCTTGGACATGGGATTGCTTCCTTTACCTGTTCCTTCGCCTGCGGCTCTCAGTCGTCCTCGTTGTCGCCGAAGTCGGGACGGACGTCCCGGGCGGCCATGATCTCGTCGTTGGAGGTGCCGGCGGCGACCATCGGCCACACCATCGCGTCCTCGTGGACGATGAAGTCCACGACGACCGGGCGGTCGTTGACGGCGTTCGCCTCCTCGATGACCTTGTCGAGGTCGGCCGGGTCCTCGCAGCGGATCGCGTGGGCGCCCATGGCCTCCGCCAGCTTCACGAAGTCGGGGACGCGGGTGCCCCTGGCCTCCGGGTTGACGTCGTCGGGCCCCGAGTGCAGCACGGTGTTGGAGTACCGCTGGTTGTAGAAGAGGGTCTGCCACTGCCGGACCATCCCGAGGGCGCCGTTGTTGATGACGGCGACCTTGATCGGGATGTTGTTCAGGGCGCAGGTGGTGAGCTCCTGGTTGGTCATCTGGAAGCAGCCGTCGCCGTCGATCGCCCAGACGGTGCGCCCGGGCGCGCCGGCCTTGGCGCCCATGGCCGCCGGGACCGCGTAGCCCATGGTTCCGGCGCCGCCGGAGTTCAGCCAGGTGGAGGGCTTGTCGTACGCGATGAAGTGCGCGGCCCACATCTGGTGCTGGCCGACGCCCGCCGCGAAGATCGTGCCCTCGGGCGCGAGCTGTCCGATGCGCTCGATGACCTGCTGCGGGGAGAGCGAGCCGTCCTCGGGCAGGTCGTAGCCGAGGGGGTAGGTCTCGCGCCAGCGGTTGAGGTCGTTCCACCAGGAGGTGTAGTCGCCGCGGTGGCCCTCGGCGTGCTCCTTCTGGACGGCCTGGACCAGGTCGGCGATGACCTCGCGGGCGTCACCGACGATCGGCACGTCGGCGGCGCGGTTCTTGCCGATCTCGGCCGGGTCGATGTCGGCGTGGACGATCCTGGCGTGCGGGGCGAAGCTGTCCAGCTTGCCGGTGACGCGGTCGTCGAAGCGGGCTCCGAGGGCGACGATCAGGTCGGCCTTCTGCAGCGCGGTGACGGCGGTGACCGCACCGTGCATGCCCGGCATCCCCACGTGCAGCGGGTGGCTGTCGGGGAATGCGCCGAGCGCCATCAGGGTGGTGGTGACGGGCGCTCCGGTGAGTTCCGCGAGGACCTTCAGCTCGGCGGTGGCGCCGGCCTTGACGACGCCGCCGCCGACGTAGAGGACGGGCCGCCGGGCGGCGGTGATCAGCTTGGCGGCCTCGCGGATCTGCTTGGCGTGCGGCTTGGTGACGGGCCGGTAGCCGGGCAGGTCCATGGTGGGCGGCCAGGAGAAGGTGGTCTTCGCCTGGAGGGCGTCCTTGGCGATGTCGACCAGCACCGGGCCGGGGCGGCCGGTGGAGGCGATGTGGAACGCCTGCGCGATCACCCGCGGGATGTCCTCGGCCTGGGTGACGAGGAAGTTGTGCTTGGTGATCGGCATGGTGATGCCGACGATGTCCGCCTCCTGGAAGGCGTCCGTGCCGATCGCCTTGGAGGCGACCTGCCCGGTGATCGCGACCAGCGGCACGGAGTCCATGTGCGCGTCGGCGATCGGGGTGACCAGGTTGGTGGCGCCGGGGCCGGAGGTCGCCATGCAGACGCCCACCTTGCCGGTGGCCTGTGCGTACCCCGTGGCCGCGTGACCGGCGCCCTGCTCGTGCCGGACCAGGACGTGGCGCACCCGGGTGGAGTCCATCAGCGGGTCGTACGCCGGGAGGATCGCACCGCCGGGAATGCCGAATACCGTGTCGGCGCCGACCTCCTCGAGAGAGCGGATGAGGGACTGCGCACCCGTGACGTGCTCGACGGGGGCGGACTGTCCTCCGGGTCGGGGCCGCGGCTGCGGGTGAGGGGCCCCGGTGGCCTGCTCGGTCATCGGCATTCTCTTCTCGATGCTGAGGGTTTTTGCGAGGTTCGTGCGGGCTACGCGTGCTGCTCGGCAGGTGCCTGTGCAACAAAAAACCCCTCGTGCCGTAAGGCAAGCGAGGGGAGCGCGCCGGGTGTGTGGTCGCTGGACGGTCGAGGTCCAGCGTCAGCCGACGCGCTGTCCAAGTACGAGAATTCGGGTGCGCATGGGACTGACCTTCCTCCCGGCACGCCCTCACTGTCAAGTGGGTGGGACGGGAGTCTCATCATGTGAACGGAGAGCCGTACCACCTCCGAAGACGGCGGTCATCCCGGTGGAGTACATCCCGGCGCCCCCGCCGACGAACACCGGCTCGGCCGGTCCGTGCGGCACCGGGTACCGGCCGGTGGCCAGCGCCCGGCGCAGCCGGTACTCGTCCAGCGGTCCGGAGAAGGCCGCGCCCTGACCGTGCGTACAGCCCATCGCGCGCAGGGCCGCGACCTGCTCGGGCAGGTCCACTCCGTCGGCCACGGACTGCAGCCCGAGGTCGGAGGCGATGCGCAGCAGCCCACTGGTGATCTTGTACAGCCGGGCGGACTCCACCACGCCGTCGACCAGACCGCGGTCCAGTTTCAGTACGTCGACGGGCAGCCTCCTGAGGGCCGTGATCGCCGCGCAGCCGCCGCCGAAGCCGTCGAGGGAGATCCGCACGCCGACCCGCCTGAGCGCGGCCAGCCGGCGCTCCAGCTCGTCCACACCGACCCGGGGGTCGACGTCGGTCAGCTCGACGACCAGGGAACCGGGCGGCAGCCCGTGCCGGGTGAGCAGCCCCTCGACCGAGCCGGGCGGCAGCGCCCCGTCCAGCAGCCGGCGCGCACCGAGCCGGACGGCCACGGGCACCGACAGGCCGGTCGCGTGCCGTTCGGCGGCCTGCTCGACGGCTTCCTCCAGCACCCACCGGTCGAGCTCGGCGGTCTTCTCGCCGCCCTCGGCCACCCGCAGGAATTCCGCGGGGGTGAGGAGCACCCCTTGGGAGGAGCGCCAGCGGGCCTGGGCGCAGGCCGACGTGATCCGGCCGTCCTCCAGGCACACCACCGGCTGGTGCAGCAGGGAGAACTCGCCGTCGTGCAGCGCCGCGCGCAGCCGGGTGGCCAGCTCCGCCCTGCGGACGACGTCCTGCTGCATCTGCGGCCGGTACAGCTCCACCCGGCCCTTCCCGGCGGCCTTGGCCCGGTACATGGCGAGGTCGGCGTTGCGCAGCAACTCGCCCGCGCCGAGGCCGGGTTCGGCGAAGGCGACGCCGATGGAGGCGTTGACGCGGACATCGTTGCCGTCGATGAGGTAGGGCTGGGACAGGGTCGCCCTGAGGCGGTCGGCCAGTTCCAGGATGTGGCGCTCGCGGGCGTCCCGGTCGCGGACGCCGTCCCCGACGATCAGGGCCGCGAACTCGTCGCCGCCCAGCCGGGAGGCGGTGTCGCCCTTGCGGACCGCCTCCTGGAGTCTGCGGGCGGCCTGGACGAGCAGCTCGTCCCCGGCCTGGTGCCCGATCGTGTCGTTGACACCCTTGAAGCCGTCGAGGTCGATGAAGAGCACGGCCGTGCCTCTCAGGGCGGCCCCGCGGTCGGAGGCGCGGCGGCCGGACAGCGCCTGCTGGACACGGCGGGTGAACAGGGCGCGGTTGGGCAGGTCGGTGAGCGGGTCGTGCTCCGCGTTGTGCTGGAGCTGCGCCTGCAGCCGCACTCTTTCGGTGACGTCGCGGCTGTTGAAGATGAGGCCCCCGTGGTACCGGTTGACGGTCGACTCGACGTTGAGCCAGCCGTCGTCACCTGAGCGGAACCGGCACTCGATGCGCGTGGTGGGTTCGTCGACCGGGTCGGCGGCGAGGAAACGGCGCACCTCGTGCACGACGCACCCCAGGTCCTCCGGGTGGATGAGGCCGGCCAGTTCCGTGCCCACCAGTTCCTCCGCGGGGCGGCCGTACACCCCGGCGGCGGCCGGGGAGACGTAGCGGAGGATGCCGCTGGGCGCGGCGATCATGATGACGTCGCTGGAGCCCTGCACCAGGGAGCGGAAGTGGTTCTCCTTCTGCGCCAGTTCCTGGGTGAGGGTGATGTTGTCGAGCAGCATGATGCCCTGGCGCACGACGAGCGCGAGCACCACCGTGCCTCCGGTGAACAGGACGACGCGGTCGACGCTGCGGCCGTTGAGCACGTTGTAGATGATCCCCAGGGTGCACACGGCCGCGGCGAGGTAGGGCGTGAGGGCGGCGAGGGAGCCGGCGATGGGGCGGGCGGCCGGGTACCGGCCGTGCTCGCCGCCGGGCGCGGGCGGCTGGTCGTGGTCCGGGCCGCCGCGCGGCCCGGGCCGGTGCTCGCGGACCACGCGCGTGTGCCCCTCGCCGTCGGGCCGGCCGCCGCGGGGCGCGGTCCAGGGGGCGTACGCCAGGAGCAGCGAACCGGCGAACCAGCCCGCGTCGAGCAACTGCCCCGAGCGGTAACTGCTGTGCACCAGCGGTGAGGTGAACAGGGCGTCGCACATCACGGTCAGCGCCAGTGCCCCGATCGCGGTGTTGACCGCGGAGCGGTTCACCGCCGAACGCCGGAAGTGCAGCGCCAGCACCATGCTGACCAGGGCGATGTCGAGCAGCGGGTAGGCCAGCGACAGCGCGGTGTGCGCGACGTCCGGGCTCTCGGCCCGCGCGGCCTGGGCGAGCGCGAGGCTCCACGCCAGGGTGAGCAGGGAACCGCCGATCAGCCAGGCGTCCAGGGCGAGGCAGACCCAGCCGGCCTTGGTCACGGGCCGTTTGGCGAGCACCAGCAGGCCCACGATGGCGGGCGGCGCGAAGCACAGGAAGAACAGGTCGGCGTAGCTGGGACTGGGCACCGGGATCCCGAGGACCACCTCGTACCACCCCCAGAACAGGTTGCCCAGGGAGGCCATGGTCGAGGAGAGGCCGAACAGCAGCCAGGCGGGCCGGAACCAGGTGCGTGGACTGCGGGCGTAGACGAAGCAGGACACGGCGGCGACACCGGCCGCGGCGCTCAGCCCGAAGTCGCCCATGACGAGGGCGAGCCGCTCCGAGCCCCAGCCGAACGCGGCACCGACGGCGTAGGAGGCGCAGACGAGGGCCAGGACGAGCTGCGCGAGCGGACCGGGCCTGCGGCCGGCGGCCGGGGCGGGAGGCGGCGGCGCCTCCGGGTCGGGTTGCGGCAGCACCGCCTCGTCGAGCGTGGACGTGGAGGTGGGTGCGCTCACCGGTACCTCCCGGTCCGCGCCGCGCCCGGGTCCCTGGTCCCCTGCTGCACCGGGTGGGCGGGCTTCCCGCGGTGGGCGTGCCCGCGGGGGCGGAGGACGGGGCCGCCGGGGCGGTCGCCGTGCCGGAGGTGATGGCCACCGTGGTGATCTCGGCTGCTCGCGGCCGTGCGCCGCGGTCGCCGCCGGCGGTTCCGCCGCGTCGGATCGCTCGTCCCTGGACCGTGCATCGCCCGTCGCCCCCCTTGGTTCATCCGCAATGTCCGTCCCCGGCGCCGTTGGTCAGCGGCGCCGCCCCTGTCGGGACGATACACCAGTATCGTCACTCAGGGACATAGGTTCTCTACGCTCCGTAACGATCACTCGACGTACGAGTACCCACCGCGCCCGGGAAGTAGCGGGCGGTACTCGAAGCGGATCACGACGATTCCGCTCCCGTCACCAGGATCACGTTGCCGAGCTCCTTCTGGTTCAGGAAACGGTGCAACTGGTCCACCAGCAGCCGCTTGGCGCGCGGCAGGAAGGCGGAGGTGGGCCCGCCGACGTGCGGGCTGACGAGGACGCCCGGCGCCCGCCACAGGGGATGCCCGGCCGGCAGCGGTTCGGGGTCCGTCACGTCGAGGGCCGCGGTGATGCGGCCGCTCTCGAGCTCGGTGAGCAGGGCCTTGGTGTCGACGACGGCCCCCCGGGCCACGTTCACGAGCAGGGCGCCGTCCTTCATGCGGGCCAGGAAGTCCGCGTCCACGAGGTGGCGGGTGGCCTCGGTCAGCGGGGTGGAGAGGACGACGACGTCCGCCCGGGGAAGCAGGGAGGGCAGGTCGGTGAGCGGGTGCACCGGGCCGCGCTCCGTGGTGCGTGCGGAGCGCGCGACGCGCGCCACCCGCGCGACCTCGAAGGGAACGAGCCGGTCCTCGATCGCCGCGCCGATCGAGCCGTACCCCACGATGAGTACGTTCTTGTCGGCGAGCGCCGGCCGGAACCCGCCCCGCCACTCCCCCCTGTCCTGCGCCCGCACGAAGTCGGGGATGCCGCGCAGGGAGGCCAGGATCAGCGCGAGCGTGAGCTCGGCGGTGCTGGCCTCGTGCACTCCGCGCGCGTTGCACAGCCGCACCCCGGCGGGCAGGTGCTTCAGGCCCGGCTCCACGTGGTCGGTGCCGGCCGACAGGGTCTGCACGACCCGCACGGAACGCATCAGCGGCATCGGCCGCACGCCGACCCCCGCGGGCTTCATGTAGGGCACGACGTAGAAGACGCAGTCGGCCGGGTCGGCGGGGAAGTCCTCGCCGCCGTCCCAGAAGCGGTAGTGCGGACCTTCGGGAAGGCCCTCGATCCGGTCCGGCGGGATGGGGAGCCACACGTCAGCAGTCATGGTCCGGAGGCTAGTTCAGGAGCCCGCGACCGCAGAGGTTAGGTTGGGGGGCCGGGAGAGGGAGGGTCACGACCAGGTGGAGCGCAGGACGATCGGCGCGACGGCGCTCGCGGTGGGGGCCGTCGGACTCGGGTGCATGCCGATGAGCTGGGCCTACAGCACGTCCCGGCAGCGCGGCGAGGAGTCGCTCAGGGCGGCGCACCGGGCGCTGGACCTCGGCTCCACGCTCCTCGACACCGCCGACATGTACGGCCCGTTCACCAACGAGCTGCTGCTCGGCCGGGTGTTGCGGGAGCGGCGCTCCGACGCCTTCGTGTCCACGAAGGTCGGTCTGCTGGTGGGCGACCAGCACATCGTGGCCAACGGCCGCCCCGGGTACGTGAGGAGGGCCTGCGACGCGTCGCTGCGCCGGCTCCAGACCGATGTGATCGACCTGTACCAGCTGCACCGCCCCGACCCCGAGGTTCCGATCGAGGAGACCTGGGGCGCGATGGCGGACCTCGTACGGGCCGGGAAGGTGAGGGCGCTGGGACTGTGCGCGGTCGGGGCGCGCTCGGCCCGGCGGCCGGGGGCGCGGCTGCACGACGCGACGGTCCGGCAGCTGGAGCGGGTGCAGCAGGTCTTCCCGGTGAGCGCGGTGGAGGCCGAGCTGTCGGTGTGGTCGCCGGAGGCGCTGGAGACGCTGCTGCCGTGGTGCGAGGCGCGGGGCGTCGGCTTCCTGGCCGCGATGCCCCTGGGCAACGGCTTCCTGACCGGGACGCTCACGCCCGGCGTGGGCTTCGAACCGGACGACCTGCGGGCCCGCCACCCCCGTTTCACGGCCGAGATGATGGCCGCGAACCAGCCGATCGTGGCCGGCCTGCGCCGCGTCGCCCGCCGGCACGGCGAGCACGTCACCCCGGCCCAGGTGGCCCTGGCCTGGGTGCTGGCCCGGGGCCGCCACGTGGTGCCGGTGCCGGGCGCCAAGCGGGAGCGGTGGGTCGCGGAGAACGCGGCGGCGGCGGACCTGCGCCTGACGGAGCGGGACCTCGCGGAGATCGCGGAACTGCCCGCGGCGCAGGGGTCGTGGGACTGAGCCGCGGTCCGCAGCGGGGCCGGTCCGCGGACGGGCGGCGGTGCCGGGGCCCTGACGGCGGCGCCGCCGGGACGCGGACCGCGGTGGGAGTGTGCGTGATCGGGAACCTGGAGGGCGCGGACGGGGTATGACAGGTGAGAGACCCGCCGCGTCGAAGGGACGAGATCGTGCGACGTCGAGCTGTGCCGGCCCTGCTGGCCGCCGCCGCGCTCCTGCTCACGGCCGGCTGCTCCTCCGACGACGGAGGACCGCCGGGCGCGGAGGGCAGCGCCTCCCCGAGTGGTGCGACGGCCCCGTCCTCGCCGGAGCGGACCGCCGGGCGGACGCCCCCCGCCGAGGGGTCGGTGAAGGTGGTCCGCACGGTCGCCACGGGCCTGAGCAGCCCCTGGGGCCTGGCCCCGCTGTCCGACGGCGACCTGCTGGTGTCCTCCCGGGACGACGCGACGATCACGCGGGTCGACGGGAGGACCGGCGGGAAGACGGAGCTGGGCGAGGTGCCGGGGGTGTCGCCGGCCGGCGAGGGAGGCCTCCTCGGCATCGCGCTCTCCCCCGAGTACGCCTCGGACCGCATGATCTACGCCTACTTCACCTCGGCCTCCGACAACCGCGTGGTCCGCATGCGGTACGACGAGCGAAAGCCCGCCGGCGAGCAGCTCGGCGCGCCCGACACGGTCTTCCGGGGCATCCCCAAGGGGATGATCCACAACGGCGGACGCATCGCCTTCGGCCCGGACCGGATGCTGTACGTGGGCACGGGCGAGCGCGGTGACACGGGCCTGTCCCAGGACAAGGACTCCCTGGGCGGCAAGATCCTGCGGCTGACCCCGGAGGGCGAGCCCGCTCCGGGCAACCCGTTCCCCGACTCCCCGGTGTACTCGTACGGCCACCGCAACGTGCAGGGACTGGCCTGGGACCGCGAACAGCGGCTGTTCGCCTCGGAGTTCGGCCAGAACACCTGGGACGAGCTGAACGCGATCACGCCGGGCGACAACTACGGCTGGCCCGAGGCGGAGGGCAGGTCCGGCGAGAGCGGCTTCCACGACCCGATCGACCAGTGGAGCACGGACGAGGCCTCGCCCAGCGGCATCGCCCACGCCGAGGGCTCGATCTGGATGGCGGGTCTGCGCGGCCAGCGCCTGTGGCGCATCCCGCTGAAGGGCACCGAGGCCTCGGCGGACCCCCAGGCCTTCCTGGAGGGCGAGTACGGCCGGCTGCGCACGGTGGTCCCGGCGGGCGGCGACAGGCTGTGGCTGGTCACCAGCAACACGGACGGCCGCGGCGACCCCGAGGACGGCGACGACCGGATCCTGGAGCTGCGGGTGAGCTGAGCCGGACCGCGGGGCCTCAGTTCCCGGCCGCCTCCTCACCGACCCGCCCGCCCGGACCGTCCGGACCGTCCGGGCCGCCCGGGCCGCCCGGGCCGCCCGACCTGCCCGACCTGCCGGGCGCCTCCGGGGCGCCCGGCTCGCCCTGCTCGCCCTGCTCGCCCTGCTCGTCCTGCTCGTCCTGCTCGTCCTGCGCCGGCGAGCGTACGACCACCTTCCCGGAGGCGAGGTCTATCGGTCCGCGTCCGGGGTCGGCGTCACCGACGTCCTCGCGGGTCAGCTCCAGCCGGTTCTGTTCGTCGCGGGTGTGTCTCCGCCCGGGAGCGAACAGTTCCTCGAAGGCGTTGAACATCGCTCCCCTTTCCAGGGCCGCGGGGGTGGCACGGTCATTGTCCCGTCGCCCGTCCGTTCCCGACACCGGCCGGGAACAGGCCCAGCCGGTGGGCCACGGCCGCCGCCTCGCCGCGACCGGAGACGCCCAGTTTGGCGAGGATGTGGGAGACGTGGACGCTGGCCGTCTTCGGGGAGATGAACAGTTCCTCGGCGATGCGGCGGTTGGTGTGGCCGGCGGCCACCAGGCGCAGGACGTCGTGCTCCCGGCGGGTGAGGCCGAGGGCGTCGGCCGGGCCGGCGGGAGCGGCCGGGGCCGACGCCCGGACGGCCGGGCCCAGGACGAGGCGGGCGCGCTGGGCCAGCAGCCCGACGGACCGGGCCAGCGGAGCGGCACCGAGGTGATCGGCGACGGCCTTGGACAGCCGGAGCAGTTCCGTGGCGCGGGCACGCCCGTCGTCGCCCGCGCCGGAGGCGAGCAGCGCCTCGGCGAGCCGGAACCGGACGCGTGCGAGGTCGTAGGGCCGCCCCAGCGGTTCCACGGCGGCGACGGCGGCGCTCCACTCCCCCGGCGCGGGCGCGCCCTCGGCCCGCAGCAGCTCGGCGCGCAGCCAGACGTCGTACGCCTGCCACACGGGGACACCGGTCGTCAGGGTCCTGGCCTCCTCGCGGAGGCGTTCGAGGATCCGCGGGCGGCCGGGTTCGGCCGCCGGGTCGCCGTGGGCGTCGGCCTCGGCGGTCGCGGCGGCGAGCAGCAGGGGCCAGCCGTAGCGCTGGGTGCCGGGCGGGAAGCCGGTGTCGAGGGCGGCGAGCAGTTCGGCCCGGGCGTCGGGGAGGCGGCCCCCGCCGGCGGCGACGCACAGGGCGACCTGGGCCATCGGGAGGGCGTACTGCGGCATCGGGTCGTGCGTGCCGAGGAAGGCCCGGGCGTCGGCGAGGTGGCGGGCCGCCTCGGCCAGGTCCCCCCGGTCGTGGGCGAGGTGCGCCAGGCGCACCGAGCCTCCGGCGCGCGGCCTGGCGCTCTGCTCGAGACGCTGCGCGTTGGTCGCGGCCTCGGCCGCCTCGTCCCAGTGGCCGAGGGAGTGGAGGGACTCGGCGAGGTTGCCCCACACCCAGCCCTCGGAGTCCAGCAGGCCGAGCCCGCGGGTGACGCGGATGCCCTCGCGCAGGAGGTCGGCCGCCTCCTGGGAACGGCCGACCCCTTCGAGGACGGAGGGGAGGTTCACATGGCTGCGGCCCACCACCGTGTCCACGCCGAGTTCCACCGCCCGGTCCTTGACCCGGCGCATCTCGGCGAGGCCGGTCTCGATGTCACCGGCGTCGACCATGAGGCCGCCGAGGGTGAGGCGGGCGTGGAGCTCGATGTCGTGGGCGCCGACCATGCGCGCGTACTCGACGGCGCGTTCGGCGGCGGCCATGGCCTCCGGGCCCGGCCGGTGCAGCATCGACCAGGCGGCCGCGGAGGCGAGCACCGCGGCGTGCACCTCCGAGGGCGGCAGGCCGCGCACCAGCTTCTGGGCGGTGTCGAGTTCCGCCCAGCCGTCGCCGCGGGCGAGGGACTGGACCAGCCGCGAGCGCTGCTCCCAGAACCAGGCGGCGCGCAGGGGGTCGGGGTCCTCCTCCAGGAGGCGCAGCGCCCGCTTGGTGATCTTCATGGCGCGTTCGCGTTCCCCGCAGAGCCGTCCGGCGACGGCGGCCTCGGCCATCAGGTCGAGGTAGCGCAGCGGGGCCGTCCCGGGGTCGCAGCCGCACGGCGGATAGGACTCGGTGTAGCCGGCGGGGCGCAGGGTGGCGCGGATGTCGTCGGGGACGGTGTCCCACAGTTCCATCGCGCGCTCCAGCAGCCGCAGTTGCTCGGAGTGGGCGTGGCGGCGCCGGGCTTCGACCGAGGCGTCGAGTACGGCGGGCAGGGCCTTGGCGGCGTCGTGGGCGTGGTACCAGTAGCTGGCCAGCCGGGTCACGCGCTCGTCGGCGGGGACGAGGCCCGGGTCGGCCTCCAGTGCCTCGGCGTAGCGCCGGTTGAGGCGGGAGCGTTCGCCGGGCAGCAGGTCGTCGCCCACCGCCTCGCGGACCAGGGAGTGGCGGAAGCGGTACCCGTCGCGGTCGGGCGCGGGGCTGAGGATGCCGGCGTTCACGGCGGCGCGCAGGGCTTCGATGAGGTCGTCCTCGGTGAGCCGGGCGGCGGCGGCGAGCAGCCGGTACTCCACGGTGGAGCCGCCCTCGGCGGCGAGCCGGACGACCTGCTGGGCGCTCTCCGGCAGCCGCTCGACCCGGACCAGGAGCAGGTCGCGCAGCGAGTCGGTGAGGCCGGTGCCGCACCCCTCGTGGGCCGCGACGGCGAGTTCCTCGACGAAGAAGGCGTTGCCGTCGGAGCGTTCGAAGATCCGGTCGACGTGGTCGGGTTCGGGCTCCCGGTCGAGGATGCCCGCGATCTGCAGGCCGACCTCGTCGCGGTTGAAGCGGCCGAGATCGACGCGCCGGACGGTGCGCAGCCGGTCGAGCTCGGCGAGGAGCGGGCGCAGGGGGTGGCGGCGGTGGATGTCGTCGGAGCGGTAGGTGGCGAGGACGACGAGGCGGCCGGCGCGCAGGGTGCGGAAGAGGTAGGCGAGCAGGTGGCGGGTGGAGGCGTCGGCCCAGTGCAGGTCCTCCAGGGCGAGGACGACGGTGTGCTCGGCGCAGACGCGTTCCAGCAGGCGGGCGGTGAGTTCGAAGAGGCGGGCCGTGCCCTGTTCGTCCCGGCGGTCCTCGCGGGCGGCCGCGGTGCCGAGCTCGGGCAGCAGGCGGGCGAGTTCCTCCTCCTGACCCGCGGCGGCGGCGGCGAACTCGGCCGGCAGTTCGCGGCGCAGCTGGCGCAGGGCGGTGGAGAAGGGGGCGAAGGGCAGTCCGTCGGCGCCGAGCTCGATGCAGCCGCCGAGCGCGACGACCGCGCCCCGGCGGCGGGCCGCCGCGGCGAACTCCTCGAGGAGGCGGGTCTTGCCGACGCCCGCCTCGCCGCCGACCAGCAGTGCCTGCGGCTCGCCCGGACCATCGGCGGCCCGGGCGAGCGCGTCGTTCAGGGCGCCGAGTTCGGTGGTGCGGCCGACGAACACGGGACTGACGGACCTGGTTTCCACGGCCCCGAGCATCGCACGCGGCTCCGCCGGCCGGGCACCGGTTTTCCGTCCGGCGCCGGTTTCCGCGGGGACGGGAGCCGGCAGGCGGTGCGCGCGCCCGGCGGGCACGGGGGCGGCGGCCGGCCGGGGACGGCGGCCGCGTCCCGTGCGGCGGCCGACCGCGTCCGGGCTCACGCGGCTCGGGCGAGCCGGTCGCGGCGGTGGTGTCCGGGAGGGCTCTCGGGCCCGGCGCCCCGGGCGGCGGCCTCGTGGCGGGCGGCGCGGCGGAGGCGGACGGCCTCACGGACCTGCCGCTCCCGCTCGGCCCGGCGGACGAGGTCGTCGTGTCGGAGCTGCTGGAGGCGGTACGCGAACATGGCGGGATCCCTCGGGGAGTCGGTGTCGGACGTCGCTTTCCGCGACGCCCCCACCTTCGTCCGCCGGGCGGTCCGGCCGCATCGGAAGGGTTCCGCATCTTCGGCGGCTCCGGGGGCCTTAGACGTGCGGGAAGGACCCGGGGCGGTGCCGTAAGCACCGCGCCGGGGGCCTAAGGCCCCCGCGCGGGATCAGCCCGCGGCGGGCGGGTCCGGCGGCACGTCGGTGTGCCCGGAGCCCGCTTGACGGCGGTCCGCCCGCGCCGCACGCCACTCGGGGGCCAGGACGGACCACACCTCCAGGTCGTGCCGCACCCCGTGGTGGAGGTGCGCCTCGCGCCGCACCCCGTCCCGGGTCATGCCGAGCCGGCGGGCGACGCCGATGCTCGGCAGGTTGCCGGCGGCGGCGACCCACTCGACCCGGTGGATGCCGCGCTGCTCGACCGCCCAGTCGACGAGCACCCGCATCGCGCGCGTGACGAGTCCGCGCCCGGTGGCGGCGGGCTCCAGCCAGCAGCCGACCTCGCAGGTGCCGTTCGCCGCGTCGAAGTTCAGGGTGAGCACCCCGCCCACCAGCGTGCCGTCCAGCCACAGTCCGTGCAGCGAGGCCGTGTCGGCCGCGCGCTGGTCGGCGTACCCCCGGAGCACCTCGCGGGCCCCGGCCAGGTCCGTGGCCCGGGAGCCGAAGGGCACGTACCGGTTGACGAACTCCCGGCCGCGCTCCAGGTGGGCGAGGAACTCCTCGGCGTGCCAGGGCTCCAGGGGACGCAGCTCGGCTCCGTCGTCACCCAGTCGTATCGCGTACATCCCGCTGCCGCTCCTCCGTGACGAGCACGTCCGCCACCCCGGCGTCCGTGACGGCGGCCAGCCTCTCATGGGCGGCACGGGCCTCGGGCGGCTCGATGCTGATCCGCGGCAGGATCCGGTCCAGCGAGCGCGGCAGCCACCAGTTGGCGCCGCCGAGCAGGTGCATCAGGGCGGGGACGAGCAGGGTCCGCAGCACGAAGGCGTCGAGGGCGACGGCCACGGCGAGCGCGATGCCGAACAGGGCGATCACCCGGTCGCCGGTGAGGACGAAGGCCAGGAAGACCGAGATCATGATCACGGCGGCGGAGTTGATCACCCGGCCGGTCTCCGCGAGGCCGACCCGGACGGAGCGCCGGTTGTCGCCGGTCTCCAGCCACTCCTCGTAGATCCGGCTCATCAGGAACACCTGGTAGTCCATGGAGAGGCCGAAGAGGACCGAAACCATGATCACGGGCAGGAAGGGCTCGATGGGGCCCGCGCTGCCGAGGCCGAGCAGTTCGCTGCCCCAGCCCCACTGGAAGATCGCCACGACGACGCCGAAGGCGGCGGCGACGGCGGCCACGTTCATCGCGGCGGCCTTCAGCGGGATGGCGACGGAGCGGAAGGCGAGCAGGAGCAGCAGGCAGCCCAGGCCGATCACGACGCCGACGAAGAGGGGCAGCTCGGCGACGATGACGTCGGCGAAGTCGTCGTAGCCGGCCGTCACGCCGCCGACCTGCACGTCGAGCGAGGTGCCCGCCTCGGCCCGGGGCAGCACGTCGTCGCGCAGCCGGTCGACCAGGTCGCTGGTCCGCTCGGACTGCGGGGAGGACTCCGGTACGACGGTGAGGTACGCGGTGTCGCCGCCCGCGCCGTAGGCCGCCGGGGAGGCCGACGCGACGCCCTCGGTCCCGCGCAGGGTGGTGCCGAGGTTGTCCAGCGCGAGCCGGTCCTGGGCGCCGCCGACCTCGGTGACGAGGGTGAGGGGGCCGTTCACGCCGGGGCCGAAGCCCTCGGCGAGGAGGTCGTAGGCCTGGCGGGTGGTGGAGCCCTTCGGGTCGTTGCCCTGGTCGGAGGTGCCCAGGTGGAGGGAGAGGGTGGGCAGCGCGAGGACGGCCATGACGGCCACCGCGATCGCGCCGAGCAGCCGGGGACGGCGCTCCACGAACGCCGACCAGCGGGCGGCGAGCCCGGTCGGCACCTCCGGCTCGGGCCCGTGCTCGGCCAGCCGGCGCCGTTCGCGGCGGCTGAGCGCGCGCGTGCCGATGAGCGACAGCAGGGCGGGCAGCAGGGTGACCGAGGCGGCGACGGTCAGCACCACGGTGAGGGAGGCGGCCACGGCGACGCCGTTGAGGAAGTTCAGCCGGAGGATCAGCATGCCCAGCAGGGCGATGCACACGGTGGCACCCGCGAACACGACCGCGCGTCCGGTGGTGGCGACGGCGTCGGTGGCGGCCTCGGTGACGGTGAGGCCGCGCTTCAGGCCGCGCCGGTGCCGGGTGACGATGAACAGCGCGTAGTCGATGCCGACGCCGAGACCGATCAGCATGCCGAGCATCGGCGCGAAGTCGGCGACGGTCATGACGTGCCCGAGCAGCCCGATCCCGGCGTAGGCGGTGCCGACGCCGACCAGGGCGGTGGCGATGGGCAGCAGCGAGGCGGCGAGCGAGCCGAAGGCGAGGAAGAGGACGACGGCGGCGACCAGCACGCCGACGACCTCGGCGAGGTGCCCGCCGGGGGCCTCGGTGACCTCGACGGCGCTGCCGCCCAGCTCGACGCGGAGGCCGTCGGTCCCGGCGGCCTCGGCCGCCTCCGCCACGGCGGCGGCCTCGCCCGCGTCGATGTCCTTGGCCTGGTCCTCGAAGGTGACCGTGGCGTACGCGGTGCGGCCGTCCCCGCTGATCCGGCCCGCGCCCTCCTCGCCGTACGGTCCGGTCACGGCGGCGACGCCGGGCAGGTCCTCGATCCGGTCCAGGGCGCGGCTCACGGCCTGCTCGACACCGGCGTCCCGGACGGTGCCGGACGGGGTGTGCCAGACCACGGTGTCGCTGTCGCCGCCGAGTCCCGGGAAGCCCTCCCGGAGCAGCTCGGTGGCGCGCCCGGACTCGGTCCCGGGGACCTCGTAGTCGTTCGAGTAGGCGGAACCGGCGGCGACGGCGGCCGCGGCGGTCCCGCTCAGGGCGAGGAGCCACAGCAGGACGGTGATCAGACGGCGTTGGACACACCAGCGGGCAAGGGCTGCCACGAACGTGCTCCCAGGGTGACTGAGTGCGGCTCTTTGACCGGGTACAGCCGGAACCAGGCTGAACGATCCGCAAAGAACACATGAGCGATGCACTGCCACTGTTGCAGCCGAAAATGATCGTTTGTCGCTTTCGTGGGCTTGTTCACAGCGGAGGGGAGGAGGCTCGCACGGCGTCCGCCCCGCTTCCGCGGCCGAGTGTGACGGTTCTCACCCGGACCGGGCTCCGCGCGGGGGCGCGGGGGCGCGGGGGCGCGGGGGAATCGTTCAGTCGAACTGGTCCCCCAGCGCCATGACCATGACCCCCGCGATCAGCAGCCACAGCGCCCTGCGGGTGCGCCCCCGGGAGCCCAGGAGCGCGGCGAGGGCGCAGACGGCGGCCCCGCAGGCGTAGGCGACCGGGACGAGGGCCGGCGCGGGGCCGGTGAGGCGGAGCAGCGCCGCGGCGGTCCCCGCCAGGGTCAGCACGGCCCCGGTGCCGGCCGCGAGCCACCGGGCCCGCCGCGCGTCCCCCTCGGCGCCGGGGTCGTCCGTGCCGTCCGTGTCATCGGGGTCGTCCGTGCCGTGGGGGTCGTCCGTGCCGCCGGGGCCGCCGGCATCGCCCGGGGCGCCGGTGTCCTGCTCCCGTCCTTCCCCGGCGTGCCCGGCGCCCTCGGCGCCCCGGCCGCCGCCGGTGTCCCGGGTGTCGTCGGTGCCCTCGGCCTGGGTGTCCGGAGAGGTGTCGGAATCAGTGCTTCCCCTCATGGCGCGGGAGCGTAGCGCTTCACGTACGGAAACCCCGGTGCGGGGGTGTGCGGCCACCTGCTAGCGTCCGTCGGTCCGACGTTCCGCGGCAGCCCGCCGCCGGCCGAAGCAGGTGCTTTGATGCTTGTCCGCCCGGTATCCGACGCGACCCTTTCCCCCTTCACGGCCCCGAGGAGCCCGTTCACCGATGCCGGACATCACACCGAACACCCCGCACGACGACCTCGCTAGCCGCCTGACCCTGCCCCGGTACCCGCGCAGCAGTGCCTACGACGCCCGTTGGACCATCGAGAACGCGATGGGCCCGCACCCGCTGTGGCTGCTGGAGTGGCTGGCGCCGGCGCTCGGCCTCGACCGCCTGCGCCCCGGCGCGCGCGTGCTCGACCTGGGCTGCGGACGCGCCATGACGTCGGTCTTCCTGGCCAGGGAGTACGACGTCCAGGTCACCGCCGCCGACCTGTGGATCAGGCCCGGAGAGAACGCGCGCCGCGTCGCCGAGGCGGGCGTCGCCGACCGGGTGCTGCCGGTCCTCGCCGAGGCGCACGACCTGCCCTTCGGGGAGGAGGGCTTCGACGCGATCGTCTCCGTCGACGCGTACCAGTACTTCGGCACCGACGACCTGTACCTGCCGACGCTCACCCGGCTGCTGAAGCCCGGCGGGCGGATCGGCGTCGTCGTCCCGGCGCTGCGCGAGGAGATCGCGGGCAGCGAGCCGCCGGAGCACCTGCGGCCCTTCTGGGAGCCGGCGTACTGGTGCTTCCACTCCCCCGCCTGGTGGCGCCGCCACTGGACCCGCAGCGGGGCCGTGGAGGTCGAGACGGCCGACTGGCTGCCGGACGGCTGGCGCGAGTGGCTGCTGTGGTGCGACGTCGTCGCCGAGGAGAGCACGGACGAGTTCGTCGTGCGCATGAGCCGCGAGAACGCGGAGATGGTGCGTGCGGACGAGGGCCGCACACTCGGCTTCGCCCGTGTGGTGGGGCGCCGTCCCTGATCCCGGCGCACCCCGCCGCGTGCCGGAGACGACGGGGACTGCGGAGACGACCGAGGGGGACGCACCGAGCCCGGTGCGTCCCCCTCGCCGTGTGCGGTACCGGGAGATCAGCCCTCGCCGACGCCCAGCTTCTGGAGGATCAGCTCCTTCACGCGGGCCGCGTCCGCCTGGCCGCGCGTGGCCTTCATGACCGCGCCGACCAGCGCGCCGGCCGCGGCCACCTTGCCGCCGCGGATCTTGTCCGCGACGGCCGGGTTGCCGGCGATGGCCTCGTCCACGGCCGCGGTGAGCGCGCCCTCGTCCGAGACGACCTTCAGGCCGCGCTTCTCGACGACCTCGTCCGGGGTGCCCTCGCCCGCGAGGACGCCCTCGATGACCTGACGGGCCAGCTTGTCGTTCAGGTCGCCGGAGGCCACCAGCTCGGTCACCCGGGCGACCTGCTGCGGCGTGATCGCCAGCTCGTCCAGCGCCTTGCCCGACTCGTTGGCGCTGCGGGCCAGCTCGCCCATCCACCACTTGCGGGCGGAGGCCGCGTCGGCTCCGGCGTCGATGGTGGCGACGATCAGGTCCAGCGCACCGGCGTTGAGGATCGCCTGCATGTCGGTGCCGGAGATCCCCCACTCCTCGCGGAGCCGGTTGCGGCGCACCAGCGGCAGCTCGGGCAGCTGCGCGCGCAGCTTCTCGACCCACTCGCGGGACGGGGCGACCGGGACCAGGTCGGGCTCCGGGAAGTACCGGTAGTCCTCGGCCTCCTCCTTCACGCGGCCGGAGGTCGTCGACCCCGTGTCCTCGTGGAAGTGCCGGGTCTCCTGGACGATCGTGCCGCCGCCGTCCAGCACGGCCGCGTGGCGCTGGATCTCGAACCGGGCGGCGCGCTCCACGGACCGCAGCGAGTTGACGTTCTTGGTCTCGGAGCGGGTGCCGAACTTCTCGGAGCCCTTCGGCATCAGCGACAGGTTCACGTCGCAGCGCATCTGGCCCATCTCCATCCGGGCCTCGGAGACGCCGAGCGCCCGGATGAGCTCGCGCAGCTCGCGGACGTAGGCCCGCGCGACCTCGGGGGCGCGCTCACCGGCGCCCACGATGGGCTTGGTGACGATCTCGATGAGCGGGATGCCGGCGCGGTTGTAGTCGAGCAGGGAGTGGGACGCGCCGTGGATGCGGCCGGTGGCACCGCCGACGTGCGTCGACTTGCCGGTGTCCTCCTCCATGTGGGCGCGCTCGATCTCCACGCGGAAGGTCTCGCCGTCCTCCAGCTGCACGTCGAGGTAGCCGTCGAAGGCGATCGGCTCGTCGTACTGGGAGGTCTGGAAGTTCTTCGGCATGTCCGGATAGAAGTAGTTCTTCCGGGCGAAGCGGCACCACTCGGCGATCTCGCAGTTCAGGGCGAGACCGATCTTGATCGCCGACTCGACGCCGGTCGCGTTGACGACCGGGAGCGCGCCGGGCAGGCCGAGGCAGACCGGGCAGGTCTGGGTGTTCGGGTCGGCGCCGAGCGCGGTCGAGCAGCCGCAGAACATCTTGGTCTTGGTGCCGAGTTCGACATGGACCTCGAGGCCCATGACGGGGTCGTACGACGCGAGTGCGTCCTCGTACGACACCAGGTCGGTCGTGGTGGTCACGGTGAAACTTCCCTCTCAGCCCAGCAGGACGTCGTCGTCGCCCAGCCGCTTCAGCTCGCGGTAGAGGAGGGCGAGGCCGGTGACGATCGAGACGGCGGACACGGTGGCGTCGATCAGGACCAGGGTGTCCTTCTCGGCGCGGGCCGTCCTCAGCCGCTTCGCCACGCCGAGCGCGCCGAACGCCGTGGCGGCCATGGACAGGTACGTGCCGGACCTGGACTTCTTGAAGCCCTTGGCCTTGGTCAGTGCACTCACAGCGACGGAGCCTCCTCGAGCAGCGGGTGGCCCCACTTTTCCACGAAGGCGGCCTCGACGGCGGCACCCACCTTGTAGAGGCGGTCGTCCTTCATGACCGGGGCGATGATCTGCAGTCCGACCGGCAGGCCGTCCTCGGGCGCGAGGCCGCAGGGCAGCGACATGGCGGCGTTGCCGGCCAGGTTGGTCGGGATGGTGCACAGGTCGGCGAGGTACATCGCCATCGGGTCGTCGGCGCGCTCGCCGATCGGGAAGGCGGTGGTCGGGGTCGTCGGGGAGACGATCACGTCGACCTGCTCGAACGCCTTGTCGAAGTCCTGCTTGATCAGCGTGCGGACCTTCTGGGCGCTCCCGTAGTACGCGTCGTAGTAGCCGGAGCTGAGCGCGTAGGTGCCGAGCATGATGCGGCGCTTGACCTCGTCGCCGAAGCCGGCCTCGCGGGTCAGCGAGGTGACCTCCTCGGCGGAGTGCGTGCCGTCGTCACCGGTGCGCAGGCCGTAGCGCAGGCCGTCGAAGCGGGCGAGGTTGGAGGAGCACTCCGAGGGCGCGATCAGGTAGTAGGCCGACAGCGCGAGGTCGAAGGACGGGCAGTCCAGCTCGACGATCTCGGCGCCCAGCTCCTTGAGCAGCTCCACCGACTCGTCGAACCGCTGGACGACGCCGGCCTGGTAGCCCTCGCCGCGGAACTGCTTGACGACACCGACGCGCATGCCGGCCACGGAGCCGTTGCGCGCGGCCTCGACGACCGGCGGGACCGGCTCGTCGACGGAGGTGGAGTCGAGCGGGTCGTGCCCGGCGATCACCTCGTGCAGCAGGGCCGCGTCCAGGACCGTGCGGGCGCAGGGGCCGCCCTGGTCGAGGGAGGAGGAGAACGCCACCATGCCGTAGCGGGACACCGCGCCGTACGTCGGCTTCACGCCGACGGTGCCGGTGACGGCGGCCGGCTGGCGGATGGAGCCGCCGGTGTCGGTGCCGATGGCGAGCGGGGCCATGTGCGCGGCCAGCGCGGCGGAGGAACCGCCGCCGGAGCCGCCCGGGATCCGGGTGAGGTCCCAGGGGTTGCCGGTCGGGCCGTAGGCGCTGTTCTCCGTGGACGACCCCATGGCGAACTCGTCCATGTTGGTCTTGCCGAGGATGACGACGTCGGCGGCCTTGAGCCGCTGGGTGAGCGTCGCGTCGTACGGCGGGATCCAGCCTTCGAGCATCTTCGAGCCGACGGTGGTCGGGATGCCCTCGGTGGTGAAGATGTCCTTGAGCGCGAGGGGCACGCCGGCCAGCGGGCCGAGCTTCTCGCCGCGCTCGCGCTTGGCGTCGACGGCACGGGCCTGGGCGAGGGCGCCCTCGCGGTCGACGTGCAGGAAGGCGTGCACCTTCTCGTCGACCGCCTCGATCCGGGCCAGGTGCGCCTCGGTGACCTCGACGGCCGTGAGCTCGCCGGAGGCGATCTTCTCGGCGGTCTCGGCCGCCGTGAGCCTGATGATGTCCGTCATGGTGGCTTATTCCTCCCCCAGGATCTGCGGCACCTTGAAACGCTGCTGCTCCTGGGCCGGGGCGCCGGAGAGCGCCTGCTCGGGGGTGAGCGAGGGACGGACCTCGTCCGGACGCATGACGTTCGTCAGCGGGAGCGGGTGCGAGGTCGGCGGTACGTCTTGGTCGGCGACCTCGCTGACGCGGGCCACCGCGCCGATGATGTCGTCCAGCTGGCCCGCGAAGTGGTCGAGCTCTTCGGGCTTCAGCTCCAGACGCGCCAGCCGGGCGAGGTGGGCGACCTCCTCGCGCGTAATGCCAGGCATGCAGCGTTCCTCTGGGGTGAGTGTGAGTGGTTTGGGGCCAATCCTAGGGTGCCGGGCCCCGTACCCGTGAAACGGTCGCCGCCCGGCGCCCCGGGGGTCCGCGCGTGCCGCGGGCGCCGGGCGGGCCGCGCCCGGTGGCGGGCCCCGCGGTGTCCCGCCGCGGGCGTCAGCCGACCCGTCCCGTGTCGTCCCCCGCGGCGGCGGGCAGCGCCGCCGCGGGGCGCTGCCAGCCGCGGGAGCCGCGGGCGCGGAGCCAGGCCGTGGTCTCGTCGGGCGGCATCGCGGCCGCGACCAGCCAGCCCTGGACCGCGTCGCAGCCGAGGTCGCGCAGGCGCTCCCAGGTCTCGTCGTCCTCGACGCCCTCGGCGACGACGAGCAGGCCGAGCGAGTGGGCGAGGTCGACGGTGCAGCGCACGATCTCGGCGTCCTCGGTGTCCACGGCCAGCCGGGCCACGAAGGAGCGGTCGATCTTCAGCTCGCTGACCGGCAGCCGCCTCAGGTGCACCAGGGAGGAGTACCCGGTGCCGAAGTCGTCCAGGGACATCTTCACGCCGTGCCCGGTCAGGGCGTTCAGGGTGTCGGCGGCGCGCTGCGGGTCCTCCAGGAGGACGTGCTCGGTGATCTCCAGCTGCAGGGCTCCCGCCGGGACGCCGTGCCGGGCCAGCCGGGCCGCGACGGAGCCGGCGAAGCCGGGGATGTGGATGTCGCGCGGGGAGACGTTGACCGCGACCGGTACGCACAGGCCCTGCGCGCGCCACTCGGCGACCTGGCCGAGCGCGGTCTCCAGCACGTACTCGGTGAGGTGCGGCATCAGCCCGGAGGACTCGGCGATCGCTATGAACTCGTCCGGCGGCACCCTGCCCCGTTCCGGGTGCACCCAGCGGACCAGCGCCTCCAGGCCCGCGACCTGGCCGTCGAAGCGGACCTTGGGCTGGTAGTGGAGCTGGACCTCGTGGGCGTCCAGGGCCCGGCGCAGATCGCCCAGCAGGCCGAGCCGGTCGGGGGTGTTGGAGTCGCGCTTGGACTCGTACACCTCGACGCCCGTGCGGTCCCGCTTGGCCTGGTACATCGCCACGTCCGCCCGCCGCAGCAGCCCTTCCGCGTCGGCCGCGTGGTCGGGGAAGACGGCGACGCCCGCGCTCGCCTCCAAAACGAGGGTGAGGCCGTCGAGGTCGAGGGGGGAGCTGAGGGTCCCGACCAGGCCGCGGGCGACGCGGGTCGCGGACGTCGTGGAGTCGGCGACCGGCAGTAAGACGGCGAACTCGTCGCCCCCGAGCCGCGCGGCCTCCGCCCCGTGCGGCAGTGCCCGTCGCAGCCGGTCGGCGATCTGGAGCAGCAGCCGGTCGCCGGCGAGATGACCGAGGGTGTCGTTGACCGACCGGAAACGGTCGAGGTCGATCAGCATCAGGGCGGCGCGGGCGTCCATGCGCTCGGCGTCGTCGAGCGCGGCCCAGATGCGTTCCTGCAGCCACTGCCGGTTGGGCAGTCCGGTCAGCGGATCGCGCAGCTGCTCCTCCGCCCGGGCGCGGGCCATCCACAGGGTGGAGTCGAGGGCGATCAGCGGGACGGAGAACAGCGGCAGCAGCACCGGTTCGGCGTCCGCGACCACGCAGACCAGGGGCGCTATGCCGAGCAGGGCGACCGCGAGCAGGCCCTGTCTGGCCAGGGCGGTGCGGACGGCGGTGGGCAGTCCGGAGCGCGGTGTCCGCAGGTACCACAGCAGGCAACGGGTCACCGCGAGGTACGCGCCGGCGGCCAGCACCACGCCGGGGACGGTGGAGAGCGTCCAGGTGTCCGGGGTGGCCGGGGACCCGACGGACGGCACGGAGCCGAACGCGGCCAGGGCCAGGGCTCCGGCGCCGATGCCGAGCAGGTCCACCGCGCCGTGCAGGACGCCCTGCCGCCAGTGGCCCCTGCGGGCCAGGCCGACCAGCACCACGACGGTGAGGCTGACCATGCCGGCCGGAAGCCAGCCGTACAGCAGCAGCACGGCGAGGGTGAGGGCGGCGCCCGAGCCGGTGCCGCCCCACCAGCGGGAGCGGCCCAGCATCACCAGGTGGCCGACGACGATCCCGGTCAGCACGGCCAGGGACCAGCCGACGGTGCCGGACGGGAAGAGCGCGTGGCCTTCGGTGAACGCCCGCAGGAGGCCCGCGCCCAGCGCCAAACCGGCCGTCGCGACGACCGCCGCGGGCAACGCGGGCCAGGACGGAGGGCGTTCCGTGTCCGCGTCGGCGCGCTCCCGCGCGCCCGGCCGCCCCGCGGGCCGCCCGTCCCCGCGGCCGCGCCGTGCGAGCGCCCCGCGGCGCAGACGCAGCCGTGAGCCCGGGGCGGCGCTCTCGGTCGGTTCCATTCCCGTCCCTCTCACAGCCGGCGGTGCCCGCGCCACGCGGCCCGATGCCCGACAACCCTCAGCGGCTCCGCGGTGGAAAGCCCTTCCCCGCACCCGTCACGAGCGCGGAGTCGCCCCGACCGCAGCTGGGCACGGCGGGCGCACCTCCCAACAGTAGGCCGCGGAAGGCTTCCACGGGCACCGGTCGCCGACGGTTGCCCGAATGCGCCCCGGCCACCCGTATGCATCTGGTATGCGCCGATCGAGTGGGGTTCAACCGCTACTCCTCGGCCGAAAGGGCGACCTCCGCCGCGGCCTGCGGTCCTTGCTCCAGAAGGACGTCGAAACCCTCCTCGTTCAGGACCGGCACCTTGAGCTGCATCGCTTTGTCGTATTTCGACCCGGGGTTGTCCCCCACGACGACGAACGACGTCTTCTTCGACACCGAACCGGTCACCTTCGCCCCCCGGCTCTGCAGCGCCTCCTTCGCGCCGTCCCGGGTGAAGTGCTCCAGGGTGCCGGTCACGACGACGGTGAGCCCCTGCAGCGGACGGGGGCCCTCGTCCGCCCCGGCCCCCTCCTCCTCCATGCGGACGCCGGCCGCCCTCCACTTGCGGAGGATCTCGCGGTGCCAGTCCTCGGCGAACCACTGCTTGAGGGAGGCCGCGATGGTCGCACCGACGCCCTCGGTGCCGGCCAGCTCCTCCTCGGTGGCCTGCTCGATGCGGTCGATCGAGCGGAACTCGCGGGCCAGCGCCTCGGCGGCGACCGGACCGACGTGACGGATCGACAGGCTGGTGAGCACGCGGGCGAGCGGACGCTCCTTGGCCGCCGCGATGTTCTCCAGCATCGCGAGCGCGTTCTTCTTCGGCTTGCCCTCCTGGTTGGCGAAGACGGTGACGACCTTCTCCTCACCGGTCCTCGGGTCGCGCTTGGGCAGGCCGCTGTCCTGGTCCAGCACGTACGCCTTGATGGGCAGCAACTGCTCGACGGTGAGGTCGAACAGGTCGCCCTCGTCCTTCAGGGGCGGGTCCGCGGGCTCCAGCGGCTTGGTGAGCGCCGTCGCGGCCACGTAGCCGAAGTGCTCGATGTCCAGCGCCTTGCGGCCGGCGAGGTAGAACAGGCGCTCCCGCAACTGGGCGGGGCAGGTGCGGGCGTTGGGGCAGCGCAGGTCGACGTCGCCCTCCTTCATCGGCCGCAGCGGCGTACCGCACTCCGGGCACTCGTCCGGCATCACGAACTCCCGCTCGCTGCCGTCGCGCAGGTCGGCGACCGGGCCGAGGATCTCCGGGATCACGTCACCGGCCTTGCGCAGCACCACCGTGTCGCCGATGAGGACGCCCTTGGCCTTGACCACGTCCTGGTTGTGCAGCGTGGCGAACTCGACCTCGGACCCGGCCACCGTGACCGGCTCGACCTGGGCGTACGGCGTGACCCTGCCCGTACGGCCCACCCCCACGCGGATGTCGACCAGCTTGGTGTTGACCTCCTCGGGCGCGAACTTGTACGCGATGGCCCAGCGCGGGGCGCGCGAGGTGGTGCCGAGGCGCCCCTGGAGCGGGATCTCGTCGAGCTTGACGACCACGCCGTCGATCTCGTGCTCCACGGAGTGGCGGTGCTCGCCGTAGTACGCGATGAACTCCCGCACGCCGTCGAGGCCGTCGACCACCCGGTTGTGCCGGGAGGTGGGCAGGCCCCAGGACTCGAGCAGGTCGTAGCCCTGGGAGAGGCGGGTCATGCCGGCGAGGCCCTCCAGGACGCCGATGCCGTGGACCACCATGTGCAGCGGGCGGGTGGCGGTGACGCGCGGGTCCTTCTGGCGCAGCGAACCGGCCGCCGCGTTGCGGGGGTTGGCGAAGGGCTTGTCGCCGGCCTCCACCAGCCGGCGGTTGAGGTCCTGGAACTTCTCCATCGGGAAGTAGACCTCGCCGCGGATCTCCACGAGGTCGGGCACCTCCTCGCCCTTCAGCCGGTCCGGGATCTCGGCGATGGTGCGGACGTTGGGCGTGATGTCCTCGCCGGTGCGGCCGTCGCCGCGGGTCGCGGCGCGGACGAGCCGGCCGCGCTCGTAGGTGAGGTTGACGGCGAGTCCGTCGACCTTCAGCTCGCACAGGAAGTGGTACTCCTGCTCGCCCAGTTCCTTCCGGACGCGCTCCGTCCAGGCGGCGAGGTCGTCGTCGTTGAAGGTGTTGTCGAGGGAGAGCATGCGCGAGCGGTGCCGGACGGCCGTGAACTCCGTCGCGTACGCCCCGGCGACCTTCTGGGTCGGCGAGTCCGGGGTGCGCAGCTCCGGGTGCTCCTCCTCCAGCGCCTCCAGCTCGCGCAGCAGCCGGTCGAACTCGGCGTCGCTGATGACGGGGGCGTCGTTCACGTAGTACCGGAAGCGGTGCTCCTCGATCTGCTCAGCGAGCTGTGCGTGCTTCTCCCGTGCCTCGGCGGGAACGCTCGTCGTCTCCGCCTGCTGGTCGCCGGCCACCGTGTGTCCTCCCGTTATTCAGGGTCGTCCGCGAGGGATCTCGCCGCCCGGACGCAGTGGGCGTACGCCGCGCGCGCGTACTCGGGGGACGCACCCGCGAGCCCGCACGCCGGGGTGACCGTGACGGCCTCCGGGAGGAGCCCCGGTCGCAGCCCCAGCCTGCGCCACAGTGTCCTGACCCCCATGACGCTACCGGCAGGGTCCGACAACGGGGCGTCCGTGCCCGGGACGACACCGGCGAACAGCCGGGTGCCGCCCTCCACCGCTTCCCCGATCGCCTCGTCGTCACGCTCGGTGAGGAGGGAGAGGTCGAACGAGACCGCCGCCGCGCCCGCCCGGCGCAGCAGGGCGAACGGGACGTCCGGCGCGCAGGAGTGGACCACGACGGGCCCGCCGTCCTGCACCCCGACCACGTCCCGGAGCACGGCCTCGACGACCTGCCGGTCCACCGCGCGGTGGGTGCGGTAGCCACTGGCGGTCCTCACCCGTCCGCGCAGGACGGCGGTGAGGGAGGGCTCGTCGAGCTGGAGGACGAGCCGCGCGCCGGGCACCCGCCGCCGCACCTCGCCGAGGTGCAGGCGCAGCCCCTCGGCGAGGGAGGCGGCGAGGTCGCGGCAGGCGCCCGGGTCGGACAGGGCGGCCTCGCCGTTCCTGAGCTCGAGGCCCGCGGCGAGCGTCCACGGCCCCACCGCCTGCACCTTCAGCGGCCCCTCGTACTCCTGGGTGAACTCCTCCAGCGCGTCGAGGTCCTCGCCGAGCCAGGAGCGGGCCCGCCTGGTGTCCCGCCCCGGCCGGTCCCCGATCCGCCAGCCGCTGGGCTCCAGGCGCGCGTACAGCTCGACGAGCATCCCGGCGGTCCGCCCGATCATGTCCGCGCCCGGTCCGCGGGCGGGCAGCTCGGGCAGGAACGGGAAGTCCTCGAAGCTCCCGGTGACGGTCTTGGCTGCCTCCCGGGCGTCCCCGCCCGGCATGGACCCGACCCCGGTGGCGGGCCCGAACCTGAACTGGCTGTCTTCGCTCACCCGAAAAGCCTAGAGCCTGCCCGGGGACGCCGGGGTCAGCGCCCCGGGCGCACCGTCAGGTCGTTGACCTCCGCGTCCCGGGGCAGGTCCAGGGACATCAGGACGGTCGTGGCGACCGACTCGGGGTCGATCCACCGGCCGGGGTCGTACTCCTTGCCCTCCTGCCGGTGGACCTTGGCCTGCATGGGGCTGGCGGTGCGGCCCGGGTAGACCGAGGTCACCCGGACCCCGCCCGCGTGCTCCTCCTCGCGCAGGGCGTCGGCGAGGGCCTTCAGGCCGTGCTTGGAGGCCGCGTACGCGGCCCAGTCGGCGTGGGCGTTCAGCCCGGCGCCGGAGTTGACGAAGACCACGTGGCCGCGGCTCGCGCGGAGCTGGGGCAGGAAGTGCCGGGTCAGCTCGGCGGGGGCGATCAGGTTGACGTCGAGCTGGTGGCGCCAGGTCTTCGGGGTGAGCTCGCCGACCGGGCCGAGGTCCACCACGCCGGCGATGTGCAGCAGGGAGTCGACCCGGTCCGGGAGCGACTGGTGGGAGAAGGCCCAGCTGAGCCGGTCGGGGTCCGCGAGGTCGCCGACCAGCGTCCGGGCGCCGGGGAACTCGGCGGCCAGCTCCTTCGCGCGGCCGGCGTCGCGCGCGTGCAGCACGAGCTCGTCCCCGCGTGCGTGCAGGCGGCGGGCGACGGCCGCGCCGATGCCGGAACCCGCTCCGGTGATCACATGTGTAGCCATGCCCGCCATGCTCGCATCACCCGGCGGTCACTCCACTCCCCGGCTCTCCTCCAGGTACGCCAGCGCCCCCGCGGGCTCCTCGGCGAAGAACATCAGGTCGGCCAGCGGACGCGGCAGGAAGCCCTCGTCCTCCATGCGGCGGAACTGCTCCTTAAGCCCGTCGTAGAAGCCCGCCGTGTTGAGCAGGACCACCGGCTTGTCGGTGCGCCCGTGCTTCTTCAGCTCCAGGATCTCGGTCGCCTCGTCGAGGGTGCCGGTGCCGCCCACCATGATCACCACCGCGTCGGCCTTCTCCAGCAGCAGCCGCTTGCGCTCGGCGAGGTCCCGGGCGATCACCATCTCGTCGACGCCGTCGCGTGCCTTCGCCGCGAGGAACTCCACGGAGACGCCGCAGAGCCGGCCGCCCGCCTCCTGGACGCCGTCGGCGACGACCTTCATCAGACCGGTGTCCGAGCCGCCCCAGACGAGGGTGTGCCCGCCCTTGCCCAGCAGGCGCGCGAACTCCCGCGCGGGGCGTGTGTAGCGTTCGTCGAGGTCGGCGGCGGAGAGGAAGACGCAGATGTTCACGGACCCACCGTACGGGCCCGGTCGGGCGGCGCGGTCACCCGGATCCTCGACTGCCGGTGCGGCAGCTCCTCCCAGTCCTCCATGAACCGCGCCGCCAGGCCGTGCTCGGCGGCCAGGGCGAGAAGCGTCTCGGTGCGGTAGTAGAAGTCCTCGTGCAGCACCTGGTGCTCCTCCCCCTCCGTGCGGTCGAAGGTGAAGTCGAAGAAGCCGCCCGGCGCGAGCACCCGGCCGACGTGCGCGAAGCACTCCTCGATGACGTGCCGGGGCGAGTGCGAGAAGACGCTGTGCGCGTGCACGACGTCGAAGTGGCCCTCGGGCAGGAAGGCGAGGGTCAGGTCGCCGGCGAGGGTCAGGTGGGGCAGCTTGGCCTGGAGCCCCTCGCGGACCAGGGTGTCCTGGGCGGCGAGCAGGATGTGCGGCGAGATGTCGATGCCGTAGTAGTGGCCGGGCTCCAGGTGGGCGATGAACAGCCGGCCGGCGCGGAGGTTGCCGCAGCCGATCTCCAGCATCCGGTGGTGGGGTTCCAGGCCGTGCCCCACCAGGTAGTCGAACTGCATCCGGCCGATCCTCGCCCACTGCTCGCGCGAGGGGTTGTGGCCCACCGCGGCCTCGGCGCTGCGGGCCGTGTCGGAGGCCATCACCGCGCGGTAGTAGGAGATGTGGTCGCGGTGCAGCAGCCGCAGCCGGGCGTCGCGCAGGGCGCGCCGCGCGTGGGCCGGGACGCGCCGCGGATGGCGCAGGGCGTAGCGCACCCGGTGGGCGAGGGTGCCGCGGTTCCTGCCGGGTTCCCCGGCTCCCATGGGACCTCCTGCGGACGCGGGCCGGGCGGGGCGGTGGTCCGCGCCCCACCGGCGGGAAGAACTCGGCTCCAGCGTGCGCTGTAACCGGCGACACTGCTACCCGGGGAGGGTCATCGTGACCACGGGACACCGCATCACCGTCGAGCCCGGCGACCGGCACGTGCGCGTGGTGCACGGCGGCCGGGAGCTGGCCCGGAGCGACCGGGCGCTGGTGCTGAGGGAGACGGGCTGCCCGGACCGGTACTACATCCCGCCCGAGGACGTGCGCCTGGACCTGCTGACGCCGTCCGGGACGCGCACGTACTGCCCCTTCAAGGGCACCGCGTCCTACTGGTCGCTGCCGGACGCGGCCGACCTGGTCTGGGCGTACCCGGACCCGAAGCCGGAGGTCGCGCGGATCAAGGACCACCTGTGCTTCTACGACACGGAGGTGCGCTGACCGTGCGGACGGCCGCGTAGCGGGGTCCCGATCGGCGGACGCGCCGCCCGCCTCACCGACGAACCCCGCGCCGTGCGGCAGTCTGGTGCGACATGGACAGGAGCATCCTTTCGCGCGACGGCACCCCCCTCGCCTACGAGAGCGCCGGGCGGGGCGCTGCGGTCGTCCTCGTCAGCGGCGCGATGTCGACGGGTGCCACGGTGGCGCCGCTGGCCGCGCCGCTCTCGGAGCGGTTCCGGGTGGTCGTCTACGACCGCCGGGGCCGCGGTGCGAGCGGGGACACCGCGCCGTACGCGGTGGAGCGCGAGGTCGAGGACCTGGCGGCGCTGATCGGGGCGGTGGGCGGCGAGGCGTCGCTGTACGGCGTCTCCTCGGGCGGCGCGCTGGCGCTCAGGGCGGCGGCGAGCGGACTGCCGGTGCGCCACGTCGCCGTGTACGAGACGCCGTACGCGACGTCCGAGGAGGACCTGCGGGAGCGCGCGCAGTACACCGGGCGGCTGACGGCGGCGCTGGCCGAGGGGCGGCGCGGGGACGCGGTGGAGCTCTTCCTGCGGCTGACCGGACTGGACGAGGCGGTGATCCTCAGTGCCCGGCAGTCGCCGATGTGGGCCGGGATGGAGACGATCGCCCCGAGCCTCGCGTACGACGACGCCGTCATGGGCGACGGGAGCGTCCCCGCGCGACTGCTGGCGTCGGTCCGCGTGCCGGTGCTGGCGGTCGCGGGCGACGGGAGCCCGGCGTGGATGCGCGAGGCCGCCCGGGCGATCGCCCGGGCGGCCCCCCGGGGCACGTACCGCGTCCTGGAGGGCCAGACCCACATGGCCGATCCGGACGTCCTGGCGCCGGTGCTGGCGGGGTTCTTCGGGGGGTGAGCGGGACGGCGCCGCGGTCTGCGGTGACCGGATGCTGGAATTCACCGACGTCATCCTCGACTGCCCCGGCCCCTGGGAACCGGCCGGGTTCTACGCCGAGCTGCTGGGCTGGGAGATCGGCACCGGCATCAGCACCGAGGACCGGGGCGACCCGCGCAACGACGGCGTCGAGCCGTCGTTCCAGCGGGTGGAGGACCACCGGCGGCCCAGCCGACCGGGCCGGGAGCGTCCGCAGCAGTTCCGCCTCGACTCCGAGGTGGACGCGTTCGAGCCCGAGCGGCGCCGGGCGACCGAGCCGGGCGCCGCCTTCCGAAAGAGCTTCGTCGGCGAGTCCGGACTACGGCTGGCAGGTCTACACCGGCCCGGCCGGGCATCCGTTCCGCCGGTGCCGCAACCCTCCCCGGTCCTGACCGCACCCGACGCCGGCCGGGGAGCTCCGCCCGCGCGGGGGCGCGCCGTCCGCGCCCCGTGGTGTCAGGCCGTCGTGGCCGCCTCCGTGGCCCGCACCGTCGTCGCGATCGTCGCCGAGCCGACCACGCGCGTGCCGTCGTACAGCACGATCGCCTGGCCGGGGGCGACGCCGCGGACGGGCTCGGCGAAGCGGACCCGCAGCTCGCCGTCGACGGCCTCCGCCCGCACCTCGGTCTCGCCGCCGTGGGCGCGCAGCTGGGCGGTGTAGGTGCCGGGGCCGGTGGGGGCGGCGCCGCACCAGCGGGGCCTGATCGCGGTCAGCGCGGTGACGTCCAGGGCGGCCGCGGGACCGACCGTGACCGTGTTGTCCACCGGGGAGATGTCGAGGACGTAGCGCGGCTTGCCGTCGGGGGCGGGGGTGCCGATCCGGAGGCCCTTGCGCTGGCCGATGGTGAAGCCGTACGCGCCCTCGTGCGTGCCGACCTTGGCGCCGGACTCGTCGACGATGTCGCCCTCGGCCCGGCCGAGGCGGTCCGCGAGGAAGCCCCGGGTGTCGCCGTCGGCGATGAAGCAGATGTCGTGCGAGTCGGGCTTCTTGGCGACGGAGAGGCCGCGGCGCGCGGCCTCCGCGCGGATCTCCTCCTTGGTGGTGGGCGTGTCGCCGAGCGGGAACATCGCGTGCGCGAGCTGGCGGTCGTCCAGCACGCCGAGGACGTAGCTCTGGTCCTTGGCCAGGTCGGCGGCGCGGTGCAGCTCGCGGGTGCCGTCCTCGCGCAGGACCACCTGGGCGTAGTGGCCGGTGCAGACGGCGTCGAAGCCGAGCGCGAGCGCCTTGTCCAGCAGCGCGGCGAACTTGATCTTCTCGTTGCAGCGCAGGCAGGGGTTCGGGGTGCGGCCGGCCTCGTACTCGGCGACGAAGTCCTCGACCACGTCCTCGCGGAAGCGGTCGGCGAGGTCCCACACGTAGAACGGGATGCCGATGACGTCGGCGGCGCGGCGGGCGTCGCGCGAGTCCTCGATGGTGCAACAGCCCCGCGCGCCGGTGCGGAACGACTGCGGGTTCGCCGAGAGCGCGAGGTGGACGCCGGTCACGTCGTGGCCCGCCTCGGCCGCGCGGGCGGCGGCGACGGCGGAGTCGACCCCGCCGGACATGGCGGCCAGGACGCGGAGGGGGCGGGAGGGCTGCGGGGTGTCAGTCATAGCCCCTCCAGGGTACGGGGACCCGGGAACCGGGGCCGCCGCGTGCGCGTTGGAGATCGCATGGGGGCGCGAAGAGCATCCAAGGACAGGGACGGGGACCGGCGCATCGGGCGGCGGGCCCTGATCGTGGGCGGGGCGGCGGCCGCGGCGGGCACGGCGGTGCTGGCCCGGGACGAGCTGGCCCGGTTGTGGTGGCGCGTGCCCGGGGTCGACAAGCCCCGGGAGCGGGGCGCGGTGGACTTCGCGGGCGCGCGCTGGGTGGCCGCCTCGGACGCCAACTGGCGCCGCGCGGACCGGCCCGACGACTACGGCATCGACATGGTGATCGTCCATGTCACCCAGGGCAGCTTCGACAGCGCGGTGCGGGCCTTCCAGGACCCGGGGCACAAGGCGGCCACGCACTACATCGTCGGCCAGGACGGGCGCGTCGCGCAGATGATCCGCGAGCTGGACGTGGCGTACCACGCGGGCAACCGCGACTACAACGAGCGCAGCGTCGGCATCGAGCACGAGGGGTTCGTGGACCGGCCGCAGGACTTCACGGACGAGATGTACGAGGCCTCGGCGCGGCTCACGGCCCGGATATGCGCGCGGTACGACATCCCGGTCGACCGGGAGCACATCATCGGCCATGTCGAGGTGCCGGGCACGGACCACACCGACCCGGGCCCGCACTGGGACTGGGACCGCTACATGGAGCTGGTGCGACGAGCGCGGACGGCACCGCCGACGCCGACGGCGCCGACGCCGGCCTGAGGCGGGCGCCCGCGCGCCCGCCCGCCGTGTCCGCGGCGCCCCCGCCGCGTCGGATCAGGTCAGGCCGGCCGCCCGCGCCCGCTCCACCGCCGGGCCGATGGCCTTGGCCAGGGCCTCCACGTCGGCCTCGGTGGAGGTGTGGCCGAGGGAGAAGCGCAGGGTGCCGCGGGCCAGCTCGGGGTCGGTGCCGGTGGCCAGCAGGACGTGGCTGGGCTGGGCGACGCCGGCGGTGCAGGCGGAGCCGGTGGAGCACTCGATGCCCTGGGCGTCGAGCAGCAGGAGCAGGGAGTCGCCCTCGCAGCCGGGGAAGGTGAAGTGCGCGTTGGCCGGAAGCCGCCCCCCGGGTGCGGGGTCGCCGCCGAGGAGGGCGTCCGGGACGGCCTCGCGGACCGCGGCGACCAGGGCGTCGCGCAGCCGGCCGATCTCGCGGGCGAACCACTCCTGCTGCTCGGCGGCCAGCCGCCCGGCGACCGCGAAGGAGGCGATCGCGGGCACGTCCAGCGTGCCGGAGCGGACGTGGCGCTCCTGGCCGCCCCCGTGCAGGACGGGCACGGGGGCGTGCTCACGGCCCAGGACCAGCGCGCCGATGCCGTACGGGCCGCCGATCTTGTGGCCGGACAGCGTCATCGCGGCGAGCCCGGAGGTGGCGAAGTCCACCGGGACCTGGCCGAAGGCCTGGACCGCGTCGGAGTGCAGCGGGACGCCGAACTCGGCGGCGACCTCGGCGAGTTCGCGGATCGGCAGCAGGGTCCCGATCTCGTTGTTGGCCCACATGACCGTGGCGAGGGCGACGTCGTCGGGGTTGCGGGCGAGGGCCTCGCGCAGGGCGTCCGGGTGGACCCGGCCGTGGGAGTCGACCGGCAGGTACTCGACGGTGGCGCCCTCGTGCTCGCCGAGCCAGTGGACGGCGTCGAGGACGGCGTGGTGCTCGACGGGGCTGGCGAGGACCCGGGTGCGGGCCGGGTCCGCGCCGCGGCGGGACCAGTACAGGCCTTTCACGGCGAGGTTGTCGGCCTCGGTGCCGCCGGAGGTGAAGACCACCTCGCTGGGGCGGGCGCCGAGGGCCTCGGCGAGGGTTTCGCGGGCCTCCTCGACGGTGCGGCGGGCCCGGCGGCCGGCCGCGTGGAGGGAGGAGGCGTTGCCGGTGACGCCCAGGTGCGCGGTGAGTGCCTCGACTGCCTCGGGAAGCATCGGGGTGGTCGCGGCGTGGTCGAGGTAAGCCATGGTGGGGCCGATTCTACGGGCCCCGGCGCACCGGTTCCGGGTCGCGGCCGGACGGGGACGGCGCCGTCCCGCGGGCCCGCCGGCTCACAGGTTCCAGGAGAGCGTCCGGTCCGCCTGGACGAACGCCGCCAGGACCAGCAGGTCGGCGACGCCGAGACCGAGCCCCAGGAGGGCACGGCCGCGCCGGGCGGTGCCCCGCCACAGCGCCGCGCCCGCCAGGGCGATGGCCATCGGGCCGAGGAGGACGTTGAGGACGAGCAGGCCCAGCAGGCCGAGGACGAACGAGGCGACGGCCATGCCGTCGGCGTCCCGGAAACCGGTGCGGCGGTTCGCCGGTGCGGTGAGCTGCATGGTGATCGACTCCCGTGGTCGGGGTGGCCGGGGTGGTCGGGCGGAGGGGACGGCCCCGCCGGGCGTCAGTGCGCCGAGCTGCCGCGTCCGCGGCCGTGGCGCTCGCGCAGGGCGAAGACGCCGAGCCAGACGGCGATGACGGCGCCCAGGGCGACGGAGAAGGGGAGCGGCGCGTGGGCCACGGTGCCCAGGAGCAGGCCCAGCAGCAGGAGGGCCGCGACGAGGAACAGCATGGTACGGATCCTCACATTCCGGTGACCGATCGTGGTGACAGTTGTTCACTGACCACTTGGTCCAGTACCCGTCACGGCTTCCTCATTCCGGTGGACGGCTGTTGACTGCACGGTATGAGCCACCCCCTCGGCGTCCGGCAGGCCCGGAAGCGGAAGACCCGGCGGGCGCTCCTCGACGCGGCCCTGGAACTGCTCGGGGGGCGGAGCCTGGGCAGTCTGGGCCTGCGCGAGGTGACCCGTGCCGCGGGAATCGCCCCGACCGCCTTCTACCGGCACTTCCGCTCCGTCGCGGACCTGGGCGTGGCGCTGGTCGAGGAGGCGCTGGACAGCCTGCACCCGACGATCCGGACGACGGTGTCCGCGGCCGGCGACGGCGAGGAGCGCATCGCGCGCGCCGTCGGGCTGATCGCCGGCCATGTGGACGCGCACCCCGCACACGTCCGGTTCGTCATCCGGGAGCGGCACGGCGGGGTCCGGCCGGTCCGGGAGGCGATACGCGAGCAACTCGCCCGGTTCGCCGGGGAGGTCGGAGAGGCGCTGGCCGACGACCCGGTCTGCGCGGGCTGGAGCGAGGACGACCGGCTGATGCTGGCCCAGCTCTACGTCGACCAGATGCTCGCCACGGCCTCGCTCTTCCTGGAGGCGCTGGAGGCGGAGGCGGGCCCGCGGGAGCGGGAGCGCGCGGCGCGGCTGGCGACCCGCCGGCTGCGGCTGATCGGCATCGGCCGCCGGCACTGGTGCGACGGGCCGGCCGGGGGCGGCGGCACCGCGTGACGGCGGCCGCCCCGGGAGCGGGGCGGCCGTCGTCTCCGTCGGGCCGGGGGCGTGCGGCTCAGCCCAGCCGTACGCGCGCGAGCTGGCGGGACTGGGCCACCAGCCGGTCGGCGCCGTCCCAGACCTCGGCGTCCTCCTCCAGGAAGCCGCCGGCCAGGTTGCGGGTGGTGATCGACACGCGCAGCGGGCCCGGCGCGGGGCGGCAGCGCACGTGCACCGTCAGCTCCACGGTGGGGACCCAGCCGGAGAGCCCGAGTTCGAAGGCGGTCGGCGGCAGCGCGTCCACCGCGAGGAGCAGCGAGAGCGGGTCGGGGTCGCGGCCGTCGGCGAGCCCGAACCAGGCCCGCATCTCCCCCTTGCCGGAGGGCTGCCCGAGCGCCCAGCCCAGGGTCGACGGGTCGAGCTTGAGCATCAGCCGGTCGGTGATGGCGGAGCTGCCCTCGACGGGCGCCGGGCCGTCCTCGGGGCCGAAGCACTGCTCGATCGGGGGGAGGGCGGGCGGCTCGGCGGTCGTACGGACGTCGTCGGGGAGGGAGTCCAGGTCGCCGTAGGAGGCGAGGACGCGGATGCGCTCGACCTCCCGGCCCTGCTCGTCCCGCTGGAACAGGGACGCCTGGCCGGTCGACAGGGTCCGTCCGGTGCGCACGGTCTCGGTGCGGACGACCGCCGGGCCCGGCTGGGAGGCCGTCAGGTAGTGCGCCGAGACGGTGAACGGGTCGGGGTGCGGCAGGGTGTCCGCGAGCGCGCGGCCCAGGACGGCCAGCAGGTAGCCGCCGTTGACGGCGCTGATGATCGTCCAGCCGGCGGAGAGGTCGATGTCGTAGACGCCGGGCGCGCGCGGCGTCACCGCGGTGTCGCGGTCGAACTCACTGGCGCCGATCGTGGCCCGGGTGACCGGGGCGGGGGCTGCATCTGGCATGGGTGCACAGTACAAGAGGAGAATACTAAGCGGTAGCTTTGTTCGGGTCGGGAGGCCGGGATGTGGCGGACGTCCCGTCGTCCGCCCGGGCACCCGGGCGCGGCGGGCGGGCCCCGGCACCCGGCACCCGGCTCCGCCCCGGACGCCGGGGCGGAGCCCTATTCCTCCCGGACGGCCGAACGCCGCTGCCACGCGCGGGGCGCCCGCCAGTGGTAGTGCAGCGCGAGCAGCCGCAGCAGGAAGGCCGTGGCCGCGGCGAGGCTGCTGGTCATCGCGTTCAGCACGTCGTAGCGCAGGCACAGCGCGACCATGGCGGCGCCGACCATGGCCGGGACCGCGTACAGGTCGCGGTCCCAGCGCAGCAGCGAGGGGATCTCGTTGGCGAGCACGTCGCGCAGCACGCCGCCGCCCACCGCGGTGGCCAGGCCCAGACAGGCGGAGGCGGTCAGGCCGAGCCCGTAGTCGTACGCCTTGGTCGTGCCGACGACGCAGAACAGGCCGAGGCCGGCCGCGTCGAAGACGTTGACGGCGGCCTGGATGCGCTCCACGTGCGGGTGGAGGAAGAAGACCAGGGCCGTGGCGAGCAGCGGGGTGAGGAAGTACCCCAGGTCCGTGAAGGCGGCGGGCGGCACGGCACCGATGACCAGGTCGCGGAAGAGCCCGCCGCCCAGGCCGGTGACCTCCGCGAGCACGGCCATGCCGAAGACGTCGAAGTTCTTGCGCACGCCCAGCAGGGCGCCGGAGATCGCGAAGACGAAGATGCCGATCAGGTCGAGCGCGTGCAGGACGGACGGACTGAACAGTTGCTGGAGCACCCTTACATTCTCACCCAGCAAGAACCCCTCGCCTTACAAAGCAAGGCGAGGGGTGGGGTGAGCTTGCCGTCCGGGGGACGAGCCGACGAAGTCCCGGACCCGGGTGGAGACTTGGCGCCGACTACGCGGACTTCTCCGCCTGCGCGGCCTTCCCGGTCTCCTCGGCGGCCTTCTCCGAAGACCCGGTCTCCTCGGTCTCCTCCGGAGTCTCCGCCCGCGCGGGCTCCCCGGCGGGCTCCTCCGAGGACTCCGTCTTCTCGGCCTTCTCGGCCTTCTCCGGGGTCTCCGCCTTCCCGGGCTCCTCGGCGGCCTTCCCCGAGGACTCGGCCTCCTCCGAGGACTCCGTCTTCTCGGCCTTCTCCGGGGTCTCCGCCTTTCCGGGCTCCTCGGCGGCCTTCCCCGAGGACTCGGCCTCCTCCGGGGTCCCGGCCGTCTCCGCCGTCCCGGTGTCCTCCTCCAGCTCCGGCGGGCCGGGCTGCTCCGGCACCGCGGACACTCCGGCTTCCTCGGCGACCGGGCCGTCCTCCACTCCCTCACGGGTCGCCGACACGACCTCGCCCTTGGTCCGCCGCAGCGTCCCGGCCGCGATCTCCTCGGCGTAGTGGCAGGCCACCCGGTGGCCGCCGCCGACGTCCCGCAGCTCGGGCCGTTCGGTCGAGCACCGCTCGGCCTGGGCCCAGGGGCAGCGGGTGTGGAAACGGCAGCCGCTGGGCGGGTTAGCCGGGGAGGGCAGGTCACCGGTGAGCAGGATGCGCTCGCGCTTGTCCTCCACCTCCGGGTCCGGCACCGGCACGGCCGACATCAGGGCCTTGGTGTACGGGTGCTTCGGCTCGGCGTAGAGGGCGTCGCTCGGCGCCTCCTCGACCAGCGAGCCCAGGTACATCACGCCGATCGTGTCGGAGATGTGCCGGACCACCGCGAGGTCGTGGGCGATCACCACGTAGGTCAGGCCGAGTTCCTCCTGGAGTTCCTCCAGCAGGTTGATGACCTGGGCCTGGACCGACACGTCGAGCGCGGAGACCGGCTCGTCGCAGATGATCACGTCCGGTTCGAGGACGAGGGCGCGGGCGATGCCGATGCGCTGGCGCTGGCCGCCGGAGAACTCGTGCGGGTAGCGGGCGAGCGCGTTGGAGGGGAGGCCGACCTTGTCCAGGATCGACTTGATCTTCTCCCGGCGCTCCTCCTGGTCCTTGCCGATGCCGTGGGCGATCATGCCCTCGGACAGGATCGACTCGATGTTCTGCCGGGGGTTGAGCGAGCCCAGCGGGTCCTGGAAGACCATCTGGAGCCGGCGCCGGAAGCGGCGCATCTCCTCGCCGGGCAGCTTCGCCAGGTCGGTGCCGTCGAGGACGACCGAGCCCTCGGTGATGTCCACCAGCCGCAGCACCGACCGCCCCAGGGTGGTCTTGCCGCAGCCGGACTCGCCGACCAGGCCGTACGTCTGACCGGCCTCGACCTTCAGGGACACCCCGTCCACGGCGTACACGTGGCCGACCGTGCGGTCGAACAGGACGCCCTTCTTGATGGGGAAGTGGACCTTGACGCCGTCCAGTTCGAGCAGGCTCATGCGGGGACCTCCTCGGCCTTCGCGTCGTCGAGTACGGGGTTGACGCACCGCACCTGGTGGCCGGCCGCGCGGGGCTCGGTGAGCTGCGGGGTGCCGGTCAGGCAGCCCATCTCGTACCGGTCGCAGCGGGGTGCGAAGGCACAGCCGTCGGCCCAGGCGATGCGGTCGTTGATGGAGCCGCGGATGGGGGTGAGCGGTTCGCCCCGGGGAGCGTCCAGCCGCGGGATGGAGCCCAGCAGTCCGTGCGCGTAGGGGTGGGTGGGGTGGGCGAACAGCTCGCGGCGCCCGGCGGACTCCACGACCTTGCCCGCGTAGAGCACGTTGACCTGGTCGCAGAGGCCGGCGACCACCCCGAGGTCGTGGGTGATCATCAGCAGGGCGGTGCCCTCCTGGTCCACGAGTTCCTTGAGCAGTTCCAGGATCTGCGCCTGGATCGTCACGTCGAGGGCCGTGGTGGGCTCGTCGGCGATGAGCAGGCGCGGGGCGCAGGCCACCGCCATGGCGATCAGCGCGCGCTGGCGCATGCCGCCGGAGAGCTGGTGCGGGTACTCCTTGAGCCGCCGGGTGGGGTCGGGGATGCCGACCCGGTCCAGCAGGTGGGCGGCCTCCTTGCGGGCGGCCTCGCCCTTGAGCCCGCGGTGGCGCTCCAGGATCTCGGTGACCTGCACGCCGATCGGCACGACCGGGTTGAGCGAGGACAGCGGGTCCTGGAAGATCATCGCCATTTCGCTGCCGCGCAGGTCGCGGCGGGCGGACGGGCTCATCGTGAACAGGTCCGTGCCGTCGAACTCGGCACGGCCGCCGATGGTGAGGCCCTTGGCGGGCAGCAGGCCCATCAGGGCCAGGGAGGTGACGGACTTCCCGCAGCCGGACTCGCCGACCAGGCCCACGACCTGGCCCTGGTCGACCTGGAAGGAGACGCCGTCGACCGCCCGGGACTCCTTGCGGCCGCTGCCGCCGAAGGTGACGGTCAGTTCGTCGACAGTGAGCAGAGACATGGTGGTTCAGCCCCTCAGCTTCGGGTCGAGGGCTTCCCGCATGGCCTCGCCGAGGAGGGTGAAGCCGAGGGCGGTGATGATGATGCCGACGGCGGGGTAGACCGCCATCATCGGCGCGTTGTCGAAGAAGCGCTGCGCCTGGGTGAGCATGACGCCCCACTCCGGGACGGCCGGGTCGGGGTTGCCCAGGCCCAGGTAGGACAGGGCGGCCGCCTCGATGATCGCGGTGGCCAGGGAGAGCGTGGCCTGCACGATCACCGGGCTGAGCGAGTTCGGGACGATCTGCGAGAGCACGATGCGCCGCTTGCGCACGCCCAGGGACTGGGCCGCGAGCACGTAGTCCGCGCCGCCCTGCGCCAGCATGGCGCCGCGCAGCAGCCGGGCGAACACCGGGATCTGGACCACACCCACGGCGATCATCACGGTGGTCAGTGACTGCCCCATGACGGCGGCGATGGACACGGCCAGCAGCAGCGAGGGCAGCGCCAGCATGATGTCGATGAAGCGCATGATGACGGAGTCGACGCGCTTGCCGGTCTCGCCGCCGAGGGTGGCGAAGGCACCGGCGAGACCACCGATCAGGAAGCCGGTGACCAGACCGATCAGCGTGGCGACGACACCGACGAGCAGCGTCTGGCGGGCGCCGACCAGCATGCGGGAGAACAGGTCCCGGCCGAGGTGGTCGAGCCCGAACCAGTTCTCGCCGCGCGCGCCGACGAACTCGCCCCGGTTGGGGAAGACCTCGTTCCGCCAGGTCTGGGCGGTCGGGGAGTACGGCGCGATGTACGGGCCGACGATCGCGAGGACGATGAACAGGGCGATGACGACCGCGCCGATGATCGCCATCTTGCTGCGCTTGAGGCGACGGAACGCCTCCCGCCACAGGCTGGCGCCGGTGCTGGTCTCCTTGGTCGCGGCCAGTTCCGCGAGGCGCTGGATCTTGTCGGTCTTGGTGGCGACACTCATGTCAGTGCACCCGCACTCTCGGGTCGATGAGGCTGTACGCCAGGTCCACCAGCAGGTTGATCAGGACGTACACCAGCGCGATGAACATGATGAACCCGACGAGCACGGGGTAGTCGCGGGCGTCGATCGCGGTCCGGATGAAGGAGCCGATGCCTCCGAAGGAGAACACCGACTCGGTCAGGACCGCGCCGGACAGCAGGGAGCCCGTGAGCAGGCCGACCGCCGTCACCACGGGGAGCATCGCGTTGCGCAGCACGTGCCGGCCGCGCACGACGCTCCGCTTGAGGCCCTTGGCCTCGGCGGTGCGGACGTAGTCCTCGTCCTGCACCTCGAGGACGCTGGCACGGGTCATGCGCACGATGACCGCGAGCGGGATGGTGGCCAGCGCGATGGAGGGCAGGATCAGGTGGTGGACCGCGTCCAGGGTGGCGTCGAACTCACCGGTGAGGATGCCGTCCAGGGTGGCGAAGCCGGTCACGTTGGTCGCGTTGATGCCCTGGTCCAGGCGCCCGTAGCTGGGGAAGATCTTGAGCGAGACGGCGAAGACGTCCTTGAGGATCATGGCCAGGAAGAAGACCGGGACGCAGATCCCGACGAGTGATCCGGAGACCGCGCTGACGTCGAGCCAGCCGCCGCGGTTGCGGGCGGCGAAGTAGCCGAGCGGGACACCGACGGCCACGGCGATGAGGATCGCGAAGAGGGACAGTTCCACGGTCGCGGGGAAACGCAGGACGAACTCGTCCCACACCGGCTGTCCGGTCTGGGTGGAGGTCCCCAGGTCGCCCTGGAAGATGCGCTTGAGGAAGCGCCAGTACTGGACGTAGACGGGCTGGTCCAGCCCGAGCGCGCGGTTGATGCGCGCCACTTCGGCCTCGGTGGCCTTCTCCCCCAGGATCGCTGAGGCGGGTCCACCGGGCAGCCGGTCGAGCCACAGGAAGAGCAGAACCGACAGGCCGAGCAGCGTGGGTATGAGCTGGAGCAGTCTTCGTACGACGAGACGCAGCACCCCGCTTGCCCCTTTCTTGCGTGATGTCTTACATGAACGGACTCGCCCGGCCGCCGAGTTGCGACGGCCGGGCGGGTCCCCCGTTTTCTGGTTTCCTGCCGTTTACGCGCTTACTTGAAGGAGGCCTCGGAGAAGACTTCCTGCGTCAGCGGGGAGACGTTCGGCGGGTTGACGTTCTTGGCGAAGGCGATGGCCGGCGGGGAGGAGGAGATCGGGACACCCGGCAGGTAGTCCATGATGACCTCGTTGGCCTTCTGGTAGGCGGCGGTGCGCTCCTCGGCCTTGCCCAGCTTCGAGCCGGCGTTCACGGCGTCGAAGACCTTCTTGTCCTTGAAGCCCCACTGCTTGTCGTACCCGGCGAACCAGGTGCCGATGAAGTTGTAGCCGTCGTTGAAGTCACCGGTCCAGCCGAGCATGTGCAGGGCGCAGGAGCCGGCCTCGGTGGCGTCGATGTAGTCCGGGGCCCACTTCATGGCCTTGGGCTTGACGGTGATGCCGGACTTCTCCAGGTCGGCCTTCATCAGCTCGAACAGGTCCTGCGGGGCAGGCATGTACGGGCGGGTGACCTCGGTCGGGTAGCAGAACTCGATCTCGAGCTTCTCCTCACCGGCCTTCTTGAGGAGGTCCTTGGCCTTGGCGGTGTCGTACGGGTACTTCCTGACGTTCTTGGAGTAGCCCTGGATCGTGTCCGGCATGAACTGGTCCGCGACCTTGCCGCCCTCGGGCAGCTGGGTCTTGACCAGGTTCTCCCGGTCGATGGAGTGCGCGATGGCCTGGCGGACTTCCTTCTTCTGGAGGGCCTTGTTGGCCTCCTGGCTCATGCCCACGTAGAAGAGGTTGAAGACGCCACGGGTCGGGACGACGTAGCCCTGGTCCTCGAGGGTCTTGACGTCGGCCGGGGCGACGAGGTCGTAGCCGTCGATGTCACCGGCCTGGAGCGCCTGGCGGCGGCCCTCCTCGGTGTCGATGGTGCGGAAGACCAGGTTCTTGATCTTCGCCTTCTCGCCCCAGTAGTCGTCGAAGCGCTCGAGGGTGACTTCCTTGTTGCCCTTGTTCCACTTGACGATCTTGTACGGGCCGGTACCGGCGACCGTGCCGGCCTCCTGGCTGTACTTGGGGTACGTGATGGCGTCGCCCTTGGCGGTCGCGTCCTGCTTCTTGTACTCCTCGATCGCCTTCGGCGAGTGGATCGCCAGGGCGTTGAGGGAGAAGCCGCCGGGGAGGTTGGCGGAGGGCTTCTTGACCTCGATGACGGCGGTGTTCTCGTCCTTCGCGGTGCAGGACTTGTAGTTCGCCTCGGGCGTCTCCTTGTCCTCGTTCTTCGCGAAGCCGCCCATGATGGTCTGCCAGTAGTAGGAGACCGCGCTGGACTGGTAGGTGCCCTTCCAGTTGAACCAGTGGTCGTAGTTGGCGCAGACCGCCTCGGCGTTGAGCGTCTCGCCGTCGTGGAACTTCACGCCCTTGCGGAGGTTGAAGGTCCAGACGGTGCCCGCGTCGTTGCTCGACCAGGTCTCGGCGAGGCCGCCGACCAGCTTGGTACCGCCCGACTCGTGCTCGAGGAGGGCCTCGAACGCCTGGCGCGTCACACGGAAGGTTTCACCGTCGCTCGCGAGGGCAGGGTCCAGGGAGCCCGGGTCGCCTGCACCGGCGAAGACGAAGGTGTCCTTCTTGCCGCCGCTCTCGTTGTCGCTGTCCCGCTCGCTGGCGCAGCCCGTGGCGATCAGACCGACCGCGACCGCGGCCGTGATCGCCCGAGCGGCTCGGGGCTTGAATATGCGCATACTGGGGCCACTCCGGGTCCGCTATGTGGATGCATCTTGACCGGCCGAACACTACTCACGTTCGCAGGGAGTCAGGAACAGTCCGGATAGCGGTGATACCTACCTGAGATCTGAACACTTGACATAAGGGACTCTTCAGGCGTCCTCCCGCGGAGAGTTAACCCGTTCGACACATGAGGCACCTCCCCAAGAGCCGCCCGGGAAGCGCCTGATGACGTGGAGGACGGGTGAAACCGCAGGTGACAGGCGGTCAGCGGAGGGTAGCTGAGCGCGCATGGCCGAAAATCTGACGTGAAATCAGCGCTGGGTCGCGGAGGAGTGGATCCCGTCGCCACATGTGTCCACATGCTGGACACGGTGACGCTGCGTCAACGCCGAGCCGGCACGGACGAGGGCCCCGGCGCGGACGGCCGCGCCGGGGCCCTCGGGAGGACGTACCGGTCAGGGCCGGTGCGCGGGCGGGTAGCCGTAGCCCGGGGCGGGGAGCGGCGGCACGGCGCCGTGCGCCTCGCGGTCGTAGAACGGCCGGGAGTTGGCCCGCAGCCACATCACGACCGGGTCGTGCTCGTCGGACATCGCGACGGTCGACACCGGCAGCCCGTCCGGGACGGCCCCGAGGGACTGCTGCATCATGGCGCGCACCGCGTCGACGGCCGGCGGCGAGGTGTCGTACACGTCGAGGCCGATGACGAGGTAGGGCGCGCCCAGCGCGGGCTGCACCCAGGCACGGCGCAGCGCGCGGACCGCCGGGGTGCGGTGGGCGTTCTGCGCGAGCAGGGCGTAGAACTGCGGGACCTCGATGCCGGGTTCGGACAGCCGGAGCGGTCCGGCGGGCTGGCGGTCCAGACCGGTGGCGATGCGGCGCAGGTCCAGCCAGGGGATGCCCACCCCGCCGCCCGGGGCGTGCGGATTGAGCCAGAGGCCGTAGCGGTCGGGGTAGAGCGCGCGGGCCACGTCGAGTCCGTCGACGACCTCGTACGACCGGTTCCAGCCGCTGGCCGACAGCTCCTGGGCGGAGGTGACGCAGGGCGCGTAGCCGAAGCCGTCCACCTCCATGCTCCCGTACTGGGCGTCCGGGGAACCGGCCTGGCCGTGCCACAGCAGCATCCAGACCTGGCCGGTGGAAGGGGTCGCGAGCGCGCGCAGCAACGCCTCGTAGGCGTCGTAACGCCCGGGCGTCACCTGGCGCAGCATGTGCTCGACCTGCCCGGCCGCCGCGGTGCCAGCGCTCACTTCGTATCGCCCTCCGTCACACCTCGCCGGCCAATGAACCTAGCTTAAGCCGCCCGCCGCCCGGCGACCGCTGCCCGTACGGCACGGGGACGGGACGTCGGCACGGGCGGGGCCGCTGCCGCGGGGCTACGGGAGGCGCTGGTAGAAGGGGTGGACCTTCTCGCGCATCCAGTCGCCCACCGGGTCCTGCGCCACGTCCAGCAGGACCAGGTTGACCGGCCACTTCACCGCCGTCCGGCCCAGTGCGCGGCCGAGCGCGTCCATCGGCAGGACCCGCAGGTCCCCCTCGTCCCACCGGGACAGTTCCACGCCGACGAACAGCACCGGATCGTCCGTCTCGATCGCGGCGAGGCAGCGGCGGGCGGTGGCCACCACCCCGATGGTCTCGAACTCGGCCGAGGCCGCGGAGAGGAAGTCCACCGGGTCGTCCTGCCAGTCGGGCTCGAACAGCCGGACCCGGCCGCCGCTCGCCGGGCCCTCCAGCGGGCCGTGCCCGGCCCGGCACAGCTCGGCCACGGCGGGCGGCGGCAGCGGGATGCCGACCACGCCGCCGGGGTTCACCGCGATCCCGGCCTGCGGCGGCAGACCGCGGGCGAACTCCACGGCCGGCGCGACGGTGTACGACATGTGGGAGCCGACGACCTGGCGGAACTGCTCCTCGGAGCTGAACACCGGGACGTACGCCTGGCCGTCGAGTTCCATCGTGGGCAGGTCGAGCGGGCCGCTGTGCGGGCCGCCGCCGCTCGGCAGGGGGACCCAGACGAAGCTGCGGCCCAGCACCTCCACGATCCGGCTGCCCGCCGCGGGGACGCCGAGGGAGGCGGAGAGCACCTCCTCCAGTTCGTTTCCTGGCCATCCGCCGTGCGGGTGAGGGTGTGTCTGCGCCGGGAAGTCCATCTGCCTACCGCCTGCCTGGAACCACTGCTGTGACCAAGAAGGCTAACCGCTGCCGCGCCGCGGTCCGTCAGCCCGCGAAGCCGATGCGGCGCAGCGCGTTCGCCGCGTCCCGGTCGAGCAGGACCGCCGAGCCGCAGCCGTCCGGCAGCTCGCCCCGCTCCGCCGCCTGCAGCAGCCGTCCGCTCGCCGCGCGGTGCCGCAGGAACGCGTACCGGGAGACGCCCCGGCCCCGCTCGCGCTGACCGGCCAGCGCCTGCTGCGGGGGGACGTCCAGGAGCAGCAGGTGCAGACGGGCGCCCCGGCGCCGGGCCTCGCGGGCCAGCCAGCGGCGCACCCACGCCTGCGTGCCGCAGTCGTGCACGACGGCCGCTCCGCCCCCGCGCAGGGTCCTGTGCAGCCCGGTGTAGTGGGCGAGGCGCACCAGCGGGCGGTAGACGGCGTACGGCAGGAGGCGCGGCATGCGGCGCTCCCAGCGGTCGCGGGTGTCCTGGGAGTCGACGCGGACGCCGCGCACCGCGCGCCGCATCAGCGTGGACTTGCCGCTGCCGGGCAGGCCCGTGACCACGACGAGGTCGCGGGGCCCGAAGAGCAGGGCGCGCGGGCTGTCACCGGCGCGCCCGCGCAGGTCCTGGACGACCGGCGCCGGCAGCGCGCCGCGGGCCCCCGGGGCCGGAGCGGCCGGCTGCTCGGGCAGCGCGACGCCCGTGGTGGCGGCGCACGCCGTGGTCCTGTTCACCGTGGTTGTCCTCCCCTGGGGCCGGGCACGCCGGTCCCTTTCCCCGCCGAGTGTAAAGAGAAGGTAATGCCCGAGCCTCCCGTTTCCGTCCGTGTCCCGAAACAGCCCCGTCACAGCCCACTGTGACGGACCGCGCACGGTGTGCATACCCGGTGAAGGTCCCCCTGCCGCACCCCGGGGATGCGTGCAATGATGGGCGCGCCAACTGCATACCGGCCGTTTGAATCCGCGCGGGAGAGTCCCCGGCACCGTGTGCCGCCGGGGCGCCGAAGGAGCAAGTCCCTCCCTTGAATCTCTCAGGCCCCGATACCGCGCGGGCGAGGCACATCTGAAAAGCGGGCCGCCGCGGCAGTGCTCCGGCGGCTCCACCCAAGGTGCAAGCCGTGACCCCTCCCCCGCGGGGACGGTCAGGGCGAACCTCTCAGGTTCCGATGACAGATGGGGAGGATCGTCCTCGCCTCCACGCCCGGTTCTCCCCGTGTCCTCGACCCCGCTCGAGCAGGGGGACCCTCGGTGCGGGGGACCCCATCGCCCTGGGAGACCGCCCGATGAGCAGTACCGAACTCCGCCGGACCGCGCTCGATGCGCTGCATCGTTCGCTCGGCGCGACGATGACCGACTTCGCCGGCTGGGACATGCCCCTGCGCTACGGCTCCGAGCGCGACGAGCACAACGCCGTGCGCACCGGGGCCGGGCTCTTCGACCTCTCGCACATGGGCGAGATCACCGTCTCCGGTCCGCAGGCGGCCGCGTTCCTCGACCACGCCCTGGTGGGCGACATCGGGAGCGTCAAGCCCGGCCGCGCCCGCTACACCATGATCTGCCGCGAGGACGGCGGCATCCTGGACGACCTGATCGTCTACCGGCTCGGCGAGCCCGGGGCCCCCGAGTACCTGGTGGTCGCCAACGCCTCCAACGCCCAGGTGGTGCTGGACGCCCTCGTGGAGCGCTCGGCCGGCTTCGACGCCGAGGTGCGCGACGACCGCGACGCCTACGCGCTGCTCGCCGTGCAGGGCCCGAAGTCCCCGGGCATCCTGAAGGGCCTGACCGACGCCGACCTGGACGGCCTGAAGTACTACTCCGGCCTGCCCGGCACCGTCGCCGGCGTCCCCGCGCTCATCGCCCGCACCGGCTACACCGGCGAGGACGGCTTCGAGCTGTTCGTGAAGCCGGAGCACGCGGCCGGGCTGTGGCGGGCGCTGACCGAGGCGGGCCAGGACGCGGGCCTGGTCCCGTGCGGGCTCTCCTGCCGCGACACGCTGCGCCTGGAGGCGGGCATGCCGCTGTACGGGAACGAGCTGAGCACCTCCCTGACGCCCTTCGACGCCGGTTTCGGCCGGGTGGTGAAGTTCGAGAAGGAGGGCGACTTCGTCGGCCGCGCCGCCCTGGCCGAGGCCGCCGCCCGCACCGAGCAGAACCCGCCGCGCGTCCTGGTCGGCCTGGTCGCCGAGGGCCGGCGGGTCCCGCGCGCCGGGTACGCGGTCGTCGCCGGCGGCGAGGTGATCGGCGAGGTCACCTCCGGCGCGCCCTCCCCGACCCTGGGCAGGCCGATCGCGATGGCGTACGTCGACGCGGCCCACGCGGCGCCGGGCACCGAGGGTGTCGGCGTGGACATCCGCGGCAAGCAGGAGCCGTACGAGGTCGTGGCGCTGCCGTTCTACAAGCGGCAGAAGTGACACCGTCGTAGCGTTTTCGGACAGCCGCCCCACGGGTGCGGCCGGGTGCGCCGTGCCCGGCCACGCGTGCCGCCCGCTGTCCGCCCCCTCATCAGCAGTCCCCACCGCGTACAGGAGAATCCAGGCCATGAGCAACCCCCAGCATCTGCGTTACAGCAAGGAGCACGAGTGGCTGTCGGCCGCCGAGGACGGCGTGTCGACGATCGGCATCACCGAGCACGCGGCCAACGCGCTCGGCGACGTCGTCTACGTCCAGCTCCCCGAGGTCGGTGACGGCGTGACCGCGGGCGAGACCTGCGGCGAGCTGGAGTCGACCAAGTCGGTCAGCGACCTGTACTGCCCGGTCTCCGGCGAGGTCACCGAGGTCAACGAGGACGTGGTGAACGACCCGTCGCTGGTGAACTCGGCCCCCTTCGAGGGCGGCTGGCTGTTCAAGGTGCGCGTCACCGACGAGCCGGCCGACCTGCTGACCGCCGCCGAGTACGACGCCCACATCGCCGGCTGAGGAGACGTCGCCGCATGTCGCTTCTGAACACCCCCCTGCACGAGCTCGACCCGGCCGTCGCCGCGGCGGTCGACGCCGAGCTGCACCGTCAGCAGTCCACCCTCGAGATGATCGCCTCGGAGAACTTCGCCCCGGTCGCGGTCATGGAGGCCCAGGGCTCGGTCCTCACCAACAAGTACGCCGAGGGCTACCCCGGCCGCCGCTACTACGGCGGCTGCGAGCACGTCGACGTGATCGAGCAGATCGCCATCGACCGCGTCAAGGAGCTCTTCGGCGCCGAGCACGCCAACGTGCAGCCGCACTCGGGCGCGCAGGCCAACGCCGCCGCGATGTTCGCGCTGCTCAAGCCCGGCGACACGATCATGGGCCTGAACCTCGCGCACGGCGGGCACCTGACCCACGGCATGAAGATCAACTTCTCCGGCAAGCTCTACGACGTGGTCGCCTACCACGTCGGCGACGACGGCCTGGTCGACATGGCCGAGGTCGAGCGGCTCGCCAAGGAGAGCAGGCCGAAGCTGATCGTCGCCGGCTGGTCGGCGTACCCGAGGCAGCTGGACTTCGCCGCGTTCCGCCGGATCGCGGACGAGGTCGGCGCGTACCTCATGGTCGACATGGCCCACTTCGCCGGCCTGGTGGCCGCGGGTCTGCACCCGAACCCGGTCCCGCACGCCCACGTCGTGACGACCACCACGCACAAGACCCTCGGCGGCCCCCGCGGCGGTGTGATCCTCTCCACGGCCGAGCTGGCCAAGAAGATCAACTCCGCGGTCTTCCCCGGTCAGCAGGGCGGTCCGCTGGAGCACGTGGTCGCCGCCAAGGCGGTCGCCTTCAAGGTGTGCGCCTCCGAGGAGTTCAAGGAGCGGCAGCGCCGCACCCTGGAGGGCGCCCGCATCCTGGCCGAACGCCTGGTCAGGGACGACGTCAAGGCCGTGGGCGTGGACGTGCTGTCCGGCGGCACGGACGTGCACCTGGTCCTGGTCGACCTGCGCGACTCGGAGCTGGACGGCCGGCAGGCCGAGGACCGGCTGCACGAGGTCGGCATCACCGTCAACCGCAACGCGATCCCGAACGACCCGCGTCCGCCCATGGTCACCTCGGGCCTGCGCATCGGCACGCCCGCCCTGGCCACCCGCGGCTTCACGGCCGAGGACTTCGCGGAGGTCGCGGACGTGATCGCCGAGACGCTCAAGCCGTCCTACGACGCCGAGGCGCTGCGGGCACGGGTCACGGCTCTCGCCGAGAAGCATCCGCTGTACCCCGGTCTGCAGTAATTTCGTACACTTTTCCCTGTACGGACATCCGGGGCACCGCGCCCACTGGGTCAGTGGGCGCGGTGCCCCGCCCCATGCGACCGCCCCCGACCGTCCCTTTCCCGACCCGCCCCTCCCCGGTGGACAGCGCCGTCCGCCGAACCCCTAGGAGTCCTCCCGTGGCCATCTCGGTCTTCGACCTGTTCTCGATCGGCATCGGCCCGTCCAGCTCGCACACGGTCGGCCCGATGCGGGCGGCCCGCATGTTCGCCCGGCGGCTGCGCAACGAGGACCTGCTGGAGTCGGTCGCCTCGGTCCGGGCCGAGCTGTACGGTTCCCTCGGCGCCACCGGCCACGGCCACGGCACGCCCAAGGCGGTGCTGCTCGGGCTGGAGGGCGACTCGCCGCGCACCGTGGACGTGGAGACGGCCGACGAACGGGTGGAGAAGATCAAGGACGGCGGCCGGATCCGCCTCCTCGGCGAGCACGAGATCGCGTTCTCCTTCGACGACGACCTGGTGCTGCACCGCCGCGAGACGCTCCCCTACCACGCCAACGGCATGACCCTGGGGGCGTACGACGCGTCCGGTGCCGAGGTGCTGTCGAAGACGTACTACTCGGTGGGCGGCGGCTTCGTCGTCGACGAGGAGGCGGTGGGCGCGGACCGCATAAAACTGGACGACACCGTCCTGAAGTACCCCTTCCGCACGGGCGACGAGCTGCTGCGCCTGACCCGGGAGACGGGCCTGTCCATCTCCGCCCTGATGCTGGAGAACGAGCGCGCCTGGCGGACCGAGGAGGAGATCCGCGAGGGCCTGCTGGAGATCTGGCGGGTGATGCGGGCGTGCGTCGACCGCGGCATGTCCCGCGAGGGCATCCTGCCGGGCGGTCTGAAGGTGCGCCGCCGCGCCGCGAACACCGCGCGCAAGCTGCGCTCCGAGGGCGACCCGCAGGCCCTCGCCATGGAGTGGATCACCCTCTACGCGATGGCGGTGAACGAGGAGAACGCGGCCGGCGGCCGCGTCGTCACCGCCCCGACCAACGGCGCGGCCGGCATCATCCCGGCGGTGCTGCACTACTACGTCAACTTCGTGCCGGGCGCCGACGAGGAGGGCGTGGTCCGCTTCCTGCTCGCGGCCGGCGCCATCGGCATGCTCTTCAAGGAGAACGCCTCCATCTCCGGCGCCGAGGTCGGCTGCCAGGGCGAGGTCGGCTCCGCCTGCTCGATGGCCGCGGGCGCCCTCGCCGAGGTGCTCGGCGGCTCCCCGGAGCAGGTCGAGAACGCCGCCGAGATCGGCATGGAGCACAACCTGGGCCTGACCTGCGACCCGGTCGGCGGCCTGGTCCAGATCCCGTGCATCGAGCGCAACGGCATGGCCGCGGTGAAGGCGGTCACGGCGGCACGGATGGCGATGCGCGGCGACGGCTCGCACAAGGTGTCCCTGGACAAGGTCATCAAGACGATGAAGGAGACCGGCGCCGACATGTCGGTCAAGTACAAGGAGACGGCCCGGGGCGGGCTGGCGGTCAACATCATCGAGTGCTGAGGCGCCGGCGCCGGAGTTCCCCGCCGCGCGGACGGGTCGTCGGTGCCGGGGAGGGGAATGAGTCACTCGACTCCCCTCCCCGCCGGCACGTCAGGGAGCCCGCATGCTGCGTGGCATCGATGTGAGCGCTTATCAGCCCTCCTCCTACGACACCGACGGCCTGTCCTTCGTCTTCGTCAAGGCGACCGAGGGCCGTTCGTACACCAACCCCAGGCTCTGCGCCCAGACGAAGACGGCCCGTGACGCCGGTCTGGTCGTCGGCTTCTACCACTTCCTCTGGCCGGGCAACCTCACGGCCCAGGCGGAGTACTTCGTGAGCAGGGCCCCGGAGAAGCGGGGGGACCTCCTCGCCGTCGACTGGGAGCGGACCGGTGCGGGCACGTACGCGAGCGACAAGGAGAAGGACCGCTTCATCCGCGCGGTGAAGGAGCTGCGGCCGCACCACCGGGTCGTCCTCTACTGCAACCGGGACTTCTGGCTGAACGTCGACACGACCTCCTACGCCGGCGACGGTCTCTGGATCGCCGACTACGTCACCGCGGGCAGGCCCCGCGTCAAGGCGAAGTGGCGCTTCCACCAGTACACCGACGACCCGCTGGACAAGAACGTCGCCGACTTCTCCGACGAGGCCGCGCTGAGGGAGTGGGCCGGGAGCGCCTGACCTCCGTGCGCGGGACGGAGGCCAGGCCCGGGCGCGGGTTACGCCCGGAACTCGGGGGTGCGGTCCGGGGACGCCTTCGCCAGTGCCTCGGTGACGGCCTCGGTCCCCGCCCTCAGTCCGTAGACCGGGGTGCCCGGCTGCTGGCGCCAGGAGTCGTCGATGCCGCCCGCGTCGACGGTGTCGAAGCCGAGCTCCTCGATCAGGTCCCGCACCTTCCGCTTGGCCGCCGCGTCGTCGCCGGCGACGGGGAGGGCCATCCGGTCGGGGGCCCCGGCGGGGCGGTGGCGCTCCAGGATGTCCTGGGCGTACGTGCCGTTGAAGGCCTTGATCACGGGGTGGCCGATCTGCCGCTCCGTCCAGCGGCTCTCGGTGAGGCCCTCGTCCTCGATCCCCGCGATCCTCCCGTCCCGCTGCTGCGGGTAGTAGTTGCCGGTGTCGATGACGGCGACGTCCTCCGCGGCCCCGTCGAGCAGCCCGGGCGGCAGGTCCGGTACCGCCTTCAGCGGCACGGTGACCACCACGACCTCCGCGCCCCGGGCCGCCTCCTCGGCCCGCACCGGGGTCGCGCCGGTCTCCTCGGCCAGGTCCGTGAGCGTGTGCGGGCCGCGGGAGTTGGCGACGGAGACGTCGTGGCCGAGCGCCGTGAGCCGCCGCGTGAGGTTCCCGCCGATGTTCCCCGCTCCGATGATGCCGATCTTCATGTCCGACTCGCCTCGCCCTTCCGGGGATCGGTGTCCGTTCCGGTTCCCTCCGGGAACCGCCGTGGTCGGCGTCAACCCCCGGGGCGGGCGGGCTATTCCGGTCCCGTGGGCCGTACGGGTGACACCGGTCCGGGCCGCGCCGGCACGGCGCGGGGGCCCGGCCGCGCGTGGTGGCCGCGCGTGCCGGGCCCCCGCGGGCGGGCTCACTTGTCCAGGTGGGCCCGGAACTCGTCGAAGGAGAGGACCTTGTCGCCGTCCAGGTCGCGGGACTTGATGATCGCTTCCGCGACCGACTCGGTGACGTTCCAGTCGCCGCCCTGGGCGAGCGCGGTCTTGAACTCGGCGGCGGTGATGAATCCGTCCCCGTCCGTGTCGATCCGCTCGAACTGCTTGCGCGCTTCCTCGATGTCCGCCACCGATCCGCCCCTTTTCTCGTACTGTGCCGGACTTCCCGGCAGTCCTGATGACGCGGGTCAGATTAGCCGCCCGCGCGGGCCCGCAGTGCGGCGACCACCCACCCGGACTCCGTCCCTGCGGGAGGACGGCGGTTCCGGTCCGTCCACGGGCGCGGGGAGTGCGCGGCAGCGGGCGGGGCGGACGTCCGTCGCCGCCGCGAGGCGTTCCGGACGGCGGCCGGGCCGTCGTCGCCGCTCGCGCTGGAGGGGACCGGGGATCCCGGCCGTCCCCGGGCGGCGAGCGCCCGCGTGCGGCGCGACCGCGTGCGGGTGCGGGCGGCGGACGGGAGCGCGCTGCTCCTGGGGCGCGGGGCGGCCGGAGGCCGGGGTGGGGGTGGCGGAGGGGGCACGGCGGCGGGGCCTGGGGCGGCGGCCGGCGCCTGCGGCGCGGCACCCGGCCGGGGGGCGAGCCGGCGCGGGCGCGGACCTCCCCGGGGAGCGCCCGCAGCCTGCGGGCGCTCCAGGCGGCCGGTCACCGGCCGGGGGGTCCGGAGGCGCCGCTCCTCGCGCCGTGGTGCCCGCGGGGGGATGACTCGGGTGTCCGTCCCGTGCGGCGCGCGGTCGCCGGCGCGGGGTCAGCGGTCCCCGACGCGCATCTCGAACCAGGTGGTCTTGCCCCGGGGCAGCAGGTCGACGCCCCAGCGGTCGGCGAGCTTGTCGACGAGGAAGAGGCCGCGTCCGCTGACGTCCGTCTCCTGGACCGGCATCAGGCAGGGCAGGCCGCGGGAGGGGTCGCGGACCTCGACGCGGATCCAGCCGCGCCGGCGGCGCAGCCGCAGCACGAAGACGCGGGCGCCGGTGTGGCGCACGGCGTTGCCGACGAGTTCGGAGACGAGCAGGACGGCGTCCTCGGTGATCCTGGCGCCGAGTCCCCACTGGCGCAGGATCACGACCTGGGTGAGCCGGCGCGCGGTGGCGGCGGACTCGGGGAGGGAGGGCAGCGGAACATCCGCCTCTGCCGGGTTGCCGAACAACTCCAGTGCCTTCAGGGCGCGTTCGTCCTCGACCGTCGGCGACCAGCGCGACGCGGTCGCACGTCCGTCCTCCCGCGGCTGCTCCATGCCCTCCAGCCCCGCCATGCCCTCATCATGGACGTCCGCGGGACCCCCCGGGGCCGTTCCGGGGGAATGCGCCCCCCGTACGCCCCCGCTCCGCGACGGCTCGTCGGCATGTGCCGATGGCATCCCGGAGCCGTCAGCGTCCCGCCCGGCCTGCGGAAACGGTTCGCTGTGCGGCAATCGACGGGCTCCCTCGACACGAGCGGCTTAAGGGCGCCTTAAGGCTGCCATAAACCGCTCCGCCGAGGGGCCCGGATGAGACATCGCGTCAATTGCAAGGCCTGAAGAGGACTTTCGGGGGTTCCGGGGTCAGAGGAACTTCGCCTTGCCGGGACCCTCCTCCACGAAGCTGCGCATCCCCCGCTCGCGGTCCTCGGTGGCGAACAGGCCCGCGAACCAGTTGCGCTCGACGGCGAGACCGGTGTCGATGTCCGTCTCGAGGCCGGTGTCGACGGCCTCCTTGGCGGCCCGCAGGGCGATCGCCGGCCCCTTCGCCAGCTTCGCGGCCCACGCGTGCGCCTGCGCGTAGACCTCCTCGGCGGGGACCACGCGGTCCACCAGGCCGAGCGCCAGCGCCTCGTCGGCCCTGACCTGACGGCCCGTGAAGATGAGGTCCTTCGCCCGGGACGGGCCGATCAGCCGGGACAGGCGCTGGGTGCCGCCCGCGCCGGGGATGAGGCCGAGCAGGATCTCGGGCTGGCCCAGCTTGGCGTTCTCCCCGGCGATGCGGTAGTCGGCGCAGAGCGCGAGCTCGCAGCCGCCGCCGAGCGCGTAGCCCGTCACCGCGGCCACCACCGGCTTGGGGATGCGGGCCACGGCGGTGAAGGAGTCCTGCAGGGCGCGGGCGCGCAGGACCATCGCGGTGTGGTCCATGGCTTGCATCTCCTTGATGTCCGCGCCCGCCGCGAACACCTTCTCGCCGCCGTAGATCACCACGGCGCGCACGTCGTCGCGGCGCGCGGCCTCCTCGGCGAGTTCCTTCAGCCGGTCCTGCGTGGCGACGTCCAGCGCGTTCATGGGCGGGCGGTCCAGGCGCAGCGTGCCGACGCCGTCCGCGACTTCGAGGTGTACGGTCATGCCAGCAGGTTAACGGTGACTAACGGCAACGGGGCCGGTGCGGTCGCTCACACCCGGACGGGGGGCCGGGGGGTCGCCCCCGGGCAGGCACAGCACGGTGACTAACGGCACCGGGGCCGGTGCGGTCGCCCACACCCGGACGGCGACGGCCCCGGTGCCGTGGGTCGCACCGGGGCCGCGCGGGTCGTACGGCGGTTACGCCTTCCACTCCTCCCAGGGCATGTTCCAGCCGTTGAGGCCGTTGTCCGGGGCGATGGTGGCGTCCTTGGAGTTCTTGACGACCACCACGTCACCGATCATGGAGTTGTCGAAGAACCAGGCGCCCGGGGCCTTCTTGTCCCAGCCGCCGCGGGTGTCGCGCAGGCCGATGCAGCCGTGGCTGGCGTTGTAGTTGCCGAAGGCGTCGCCGCCCCAGTAGTTGCCGTGGATGAAGGTGCCCGAGGTGCTCAGGCGCATGGCGTGCGGGACGTCCTTGATGTCGTACTCGCCGCCGAACCCGACCGTCTCGCCGTTCATGCGGGTGACCTTCAGCCGTTCGGTGATGACCATCTGGCCGTTCCAGGTCTCGGTGCCCGGGGCGCCGGTGGTGACCGGGATGGTCTTGATGACCTTGCCGTCCCGCTTCACCTCCATGGTGTGCTTCTCGGCGTCGACGACGGAGACCTGTTCGCGGCCGATGGTGAAGGAGACGGTCTTGTCCTGCTCGCCGTAGACGCCGGGCCGGCCCTCGACGCCGTCGAGGCCAAGGTCGACGGTGACCTTGGTGCCGGGCTTCCAGTACTTCTCCGGGCGGAAGTCGAGGCGGTCGTTGCCGAACCAGTGGCCCTCGACCTCGACGGCGGGCTCCGTGGTGATGCGGATGGCCTTCTCCACGGCGTCGGGGTCGGTGATGCCCCGGGTGAAGCGGAGGGAGAACGGCATCCCGACGCCGACCTCGGAGCCGTCCTCGGGGGTGAAGTGCCCGATGAAGGTCTTCTTCGGCGTCAGGGTGGTGAAGCGGGAGTCCTCGGCGGCGGTGCGGCCCTCGGCGTCCTTGGCGACCGCGTGCACGGTGTACGTGGTGGAGGCCGCCAGGTGGGTGGCCGGCGTCCAGGTGGCGCCGTCGCCGGATATCTCCCCCTCGACCCTCCCGCCGTCCGGGTCCTTGACGACGACCTCGGTCAGCTTGCCCTTGGCGGCGCTCACCTTCAGCGCGCCGCTGGTCTTCACGGACTCCGCGCCGTCCTCGGGCGCGATGCTGACGACGGCCTCGGACTGCTTGTTCTGGACGGCGGCCGCCTCCTTGCCCTTGCCCTCGGCGGGGGCGGAGACCCGGTCCGTCTCCCCGCCGCCGCAGGCGGTCGCCGCCAGCACCACCCCGAGCGCCAGTGCCGCCAGCCTCCGGCCGCCGCGCCCCCGCGCGCCCACCGACGCCCCCGATATCGGCCCCATGTGCAACGTGTTCTCCCCTCGGCGGGGCCAGGCCCCAGCCGCCCCGCGCCCCCGCGCGCCCCTCGCGCGCTCCGGCGCATAGTAACCACAGGCCAGGGGCGTCGGACGCGGCGGAATGGTCACCGTTCCGTCCCAACTTCACCGGCCCGGGGAGAACGGCCCGCCGGCCGGGGCTCACTTCACCGCGCTGCCCGCCTTCCACTTCGCCCAGGACATGTTCCAGCCGCCGAGGCCGTTGTCGGGGGCGACCTTCTTGTCCTTGCTGTTGACCACCTCGACGATGTCGCCGACGAGGCTGCGGTCGAAGAACCAGCCGGCCGGGGTGTCCGCGCCGCCGCCCTGCACGTCGCGCAGGCCGATGCAGCCGTGGCTGACGTTCCGGCGGCCGAACACGTCGCTCCCGGCCCAGTAGTTGCCGTGCAGGAAGGTGCCGGACTTCGTCAGGCGGATGGCGTGCGGGACGTCGGGGATGTCGTACTCGCCGCCGAAGCCGACCGTGCGGCTGTCCATGCGGGTGACCTCGAGCATCTCGGAGATCACCATCTTGCCGTTGTACGTGGTGGTCTTCGGCGCTCCCGCCGTGACCGGCACGGTGGTGAGCAGTTCGCCGTCCCGCCTGACCTCCATGGTGTGCTTCTCGGCGTCGACGACGGAGACCTGGCTGCGGCCGACGGTGAAGGAGAACGTGCGGTGCTGGAGGCCGTAGACGCCGGGCGCTCCCTCCACGTCGCGCAGCCGCAGCTCGACGGTGACCCGGGTGCCCGGCTTCCAGTAGTGCTCGGGGCGGAAGTCCAGGCGGGAGCCGCCGAACCAGTGCGGGCGGATCTCGACGGCGGGACGGGAGGTGACCCGGACGGCGCGTTCCACCGCCGCACGGTGGACGACCTCCCGGTTGAACTCCAGGGAGACGATCATCCCGGTGCCGACGGTGGAGCGGTCCTCCGGGGTGACGTAACCGATGAAGCGCTCCTCGGGGACGTGGGTGGTGAAGGTGGTGTGGCGGGCCGAGCGGCGCCCGTCGCCGTCCACGGCCACCGCGTCGACGGTGTACTTCGCGGCCAGCGCCAGGCGTTCGTCGTCGGGCTTCCAGGTCAGCCCGTCGGCCGAGACGCGCCCGGGGACCGGCGTCCGGCGCGCGTCCCGCTCCATGACGACCTTCACCGACTCCAGCCGTCCCTCCGGCACCCGCACCCGCACCCGCAGCCCGGCGTCGGGGCGCACGCCCTTGCTGCCGTCGCCGGGGGCGACGTGGATGACCTCCTCGGGTGCCGGGGAGCCGGACGCACCGCCGACGGGGCCGGCCGGGGAACAGCCGGCGGTTCCGGCCAGCAGTCCCGCCCATGCCAGTACGGCGGCCAGTGCAACCCTCGCGCGCCGCGCGCGCCCTTGTACGTGCCTCACGCGGTACCCAACGACGGTCCGTGTCCCCGGGAAACGACCATGCCCCCTCCCGGGGAAACGTGAGTGCGAGGCAGGCTCTGGGCAGAACAGTGGGGAGGACGACGCGCCGGGAGCCGCGAGCGGGAGCGAGGGCCGCCGCACACCCCTGTCCGCCGTCGTTCCACGAGCCGCGGGAGGCTGACAGGTGTCCAGCGCAGCCGAGCAGGAGGCGGTGGCCGGGGAGCGGGCCACCGGGGACGGGCGTCCGGTGGTCGTCGTGGACGGCGCGCGGCCGGTGACGCCCGTGCCCGCGGTGCCCGTGCGGCCGGGCCGGCCGGTGCCGCTGGGTGCCCGGTTCCGGGTGGCCCCGGACGGGGTGGCGGGGACGAACTTCGCGTTGTGGGCGGGCGGGGCGGAGGGCGTCGAGCTGTGCCTGTTCGACGAGCGGGGCAGGGAGAGCCGGGCCCGGCTCGCCGAGCTGACGCACGGGATCTGGCACGGCTTCGTGCCGGGTGTGCTGCCGGGGCAGCGCTACGGCTACCGGGTGCACGGCCGCTGGGACCCGTGGACCGGCGCCCGGTGGAACCCGGCGAAACTGCTGCTCGACCCGTACGCGCGGGCGGTGGACGGCGACTACGCCCCCGGCGGGCTGGCGCCCGAGGTGTACGGGCACGTGCGCGACTGGCCGGAGCAGCACGTCGCGGACACCGTGCGCGACGACCGGGACTCCGCCCCGCACGTCCCCAAGGGCGTCGTCGTCCACGACGACGACGACTGGTCCGACGACCGCCGCCCGAAGACGCCGTGGGCGGACTCGGTCATCTACGAGCTGCACGTCAAGGGGTTCACGCAGCGCCACCCCGGCATACCCCGGGAGCTGCGCGGCACGTACGCCGGTCTCGCGCACCCCGCGGCGGTCGAGCACCTGGTGCGGCTGGGCGTCACGGCCGTGGAGCTGCTGCCGGTGCACCAGTTCGCGCACGAGGACCACCTGCTGCGGCGGGGCCTGCGCAACTACTGGGGCTACAACTCGATCGGCTACTTCGCCCCGCACGCCGGCTACGCCGCCTCCGGGACGCGGGGGCAGCAGGTCGGCGAGTTCAAGCGGATGGTGCGCGCCCTGCACGCGGCGGGCATCGAGGTGATCCTCGACGTGGTCTACAACCACACGGCCGAGGCGGGCGAGCTGGGCCCCACGCTGTCCCTGAAGGGCGTCGACAACCGCGGTTACTACCGCCTCCAGCCCGACGCCCGCCGCTACGCCGACTACACCGGCTGCGGCAACACCCTGCACGTCGTGCAGCCGCACGTGCTGCGGCTGATCACGGACTCGCTGCGCTACTGGGTGACCGAGATGGGGGTGGACGGCTTCCGCTTCGACCTGGCGGCGGCACTGGCCCGTTCCATGCACGACGTCGACATGCTCTCCCCCTTCCTCGCGGTGATCGCCCAGGACCCGGTGCTGCGCCGGGTGAAACTGATCGCCGAGCCGTGGGACGTGGGGGCGGGCGGCTACCAGGTGGGGGCGTTCCCGCCGTTGTGGACGGAGTGGAACGACCGGTACCGCGACGCGGTGCGGGACTTCTGGCGGCACGCCCTGCCGGACGTGCGGGAGATGGGATACCGGCTGTCCGGTTCGAGCGACCTGTACGCCTGGGGCGGGCGGCGCCCGTACGCCTCGGTCAACTACGTCACCGCGCACGACGGGTTCACCCTGCGCGACCTGGTGAGCTACGACCGCAAGCACAACGAGGCCAACGGCGAGGGCAACCGGGACGGCACCGACGACAACCGCTCCTGGAACTGCGGCGCCGAGGGCGACACCGGTGACGGGCGGGTCCTGGCGCTGCGGCGGCGGCAGCTGCGGAACCTGCTGACCACGCTGCTGCTGTCGACGGGGGTGCCGATGCTGGTCGCCGGCGACGAGATGGGCCGCACCCAGGGCGGCAACAACAACGCCTACTGCCAGGACAACGAGACCGGCTGGGTGGACTGGAGCCTGCTGGAGGACCCCGGCTGGAAGGCCCTGTTCGCCCTGACCTCCCGGCTGATCGCGCTGCGCCACCGGCATCCGGTGCTGCGCCGCCGGGCCTTCTTCTCCGGGCGGGCGCACTCCGCGGACGGGCTGCGCGACCTGGCCTGGTTCACCCCGCGGGGCGCGGAGATGACCGAGGGCGACTGGTACGCGCCCGCCGCCACGCTCGGCATGTACCTCTCCGGCCGGGACATCCCGGGCCGCGACGAGTACGGGGCGCAGGTCCTCGACGACAGTTTCCTCGCCGTCCTGCACGCCGGGGACGGACCGGTGGAGTTCGTGCTGCCGGGGCCGCCGTGGGCCGAGCGGTACGAGGTGGTCGTCGACACCGGGCGGGAGGAGCAGGAGGCGGCGCCGGACGTGGAGCACCGGGCCGGGACGGCGATCACGGTGCCGGGGCGGACGGTGCTGCTGCTGCGGGCGCGCTGAACGGGGGGCCGCGGGGAGCGCGGCGTCAGCCCAGGATGCCCCGGTCGTAGGCCGCCGCGACGGCCGCGGCCCGGTCCTTGACGCCCAGCTTGGCGTACAGGTGGGTGAGGTGGGTCTTCACCGTGGCCTCGCTGATGAACAGTTCGCGGGCGATCTCGCGGTTGGAGGTGCCGCGGGCGACCAGGACGAGGACCTCGCGCTCCCGGGCGGACAGCGGCGCGCCGCCGGCCGTGCGGGGAGCGCGGACCGCGGAGACCAGGCGGGAGGCGACCGCCGGGGAGAGGACGGTGCGGCCGTCGGCCGCCGCCCGCACCGCGGTGAACAGCTCCTCGCGCGGCGCGTCCTTCAGCAGGTAGCCGGTCGCGCCCGCCTCGATGGCGGGGAGGGTGTCGGAGTCGGTGTCGTAGGTGGTGAGCACGAGCACCTCGGCGCGGGCGCCGCGGCGGGTCAGCTCCCGGATGGCGTCCACTCCCCCGCCGCCCGGCATGCGCAGGTCCATGAGGATGACGTCCGGGTCCAGGGCGGCGGCCCGCTCCAGGGCCTCCACGCCGTTCGCCGCCTCGCCGAGGACGCGGAAACCGGGCGCGGAGGCGAACATGCCGCGCAGGCCGTCCCGTACGACGGGGTGGTCGTCGACGATGAGGAGGGAGATCACGGCGTCATCGGTCATGGCGGACCAACGGTACGCGGGCCGAGACCGCCGTCCCCTGGCCGGGTTCGGACTCGACGTCGAGGGTGCCCGCGATGCGCTCGGCGCGGGTCCGCATCCCGTCGAGGCCGAAGCCGCCGGTGGGGGTCCCCCCGCCCGGACGAAGCCGGGAGTGGGGGCGGGCGGGGCGCGGGCGCGGGTCGAAGCCGCGCCCGTCGTCGCGGACGTCGAGGGTGACCTCGTCGCCCATGTAGGAGAGGGTGACGCCGACCCGGCCGGCCCGCGCGTGCCGCGCGGCGTTGGACAGGGCCTCCTGGGCGATGCGCAGGAGGGTGGCCGCCACCTCGTCGTGGAGCGGCTCGACGGTCCCGGTGGTGGTGAACCGCGCCGGGACGCCCGTGCGCTCCTCCCATTCCGCCACCGTCTTCTCCAGCGCCTGCGGCAGGCCGTCGTCGGCCAGGGCGGCCGGGGCGAGGTTGTGCACGGAGCGGCGGGCCTCGCCGAGGCTGTGGCGGGCCAGGGCGGTGGCCCGGTCCACGTGCTCGCGCGCCAGGGCGGGGTCCGGGGTGTTCGCCACGGCCTGGAGCTGGGCGATGATGCCGGTCAGCCCCTGGGCGAGGGTGTCGTGGATCTCGGCGGCCAGCCGCCGGCGCTCGTCGGCGACCCCGGCCTCCCTGGCCTGGACGAGGAGCTGGGCGTGCAGGGCGGCGTTCTCGTCGAGGGCCTGCTGCAACGCCGTGTTGGTGCGCTCCAGTTCGGCGATGGTGGCGGCCTGGGTGCGGGTGCGCTCCTCCTCCAGGCGGGCGATGTGGGAGAAGACGAGGAGCAGCGCGGCGTTGACGGCCAGGACGCCGCCGAAGACCAGCCAGCCGGTCCGGTCGCGCGGCGGCAGCCCGCCGCTCTGCGAACCGGCGACCGTGACGGCGGCGGCCAGCAGCCCGGGGGCGACGAGCCGCCGCGGCAGCAGCCGCCCGATGTCGATGTAGTTGATGGCCGCCTGGAACGCGAACAGCGGGTTCATCCAGGTCAGGGCGAAGCTGATCGCCATGCGCAGCGTGAAGTAGACCGTGCTCGCCGGGGACGGCCCCGGGCGGCTGCGCGCCGCCCGCCCCCACCACAGCTGGAGCACGAGGGCCGCGGCGACGAGCGCGCCGCAGGCGTACGCCTCCGCGCGGGTCATGCCGATCACCGAGGCGGTGCCCGCCGCCAGCACGGTGCCGGTGCCGAGCAGGGCGTACGGCCCCCAGCGGTGGAACAGCGCCCACCTCTGCTCGAGCCTCGACGTCCCCCGTGCGCCGTCCTCCGTCCGCGTCATCGCACCAGTGTCGGGCACGCCGCCGTCCCTCACTCCCAGCGGAACCAGCGGGCGGCGGCCGCCGTCAGCAGCACCGTCCAGGCCGCCGTGACGCCCAGGTGGGTCCAGCCGGGCCAGTCGCCGGCGGCGGCGTCGTTCAGGGCCTCGGCGGCGGCGCCGAACGGGGTCCGGCCGACGATGCGGGCGAGGAGGTCCGGCATGGCCTGCACGGGCAGCCACACGCCCGCGCAGAACATCGCGGGGAACAGCGCCGCGGACCCGGCCGCCGCCGCGATCCTCGTCGTGCGGGACACGGCGGAGAGCAGGGCTCCGAGGGCGAGGCAGGCGCAGACGGCCAGCAGCAGCGCGAGGAGGTATCCGGCCGGGTGGCCCGGCAGCCGTACGCCGAAGACCAGCCGGCCGACCGCGAGCGCGAGCAGCGCGGAGACCAGGGCGGCTCCGCCGAACACCAGCATCTGCGCGGACAGCAGGGCGGCGGCCCGGACCGGTGTGGTGGCCATCCGGCGCAGGATGCCGTGCTCGCGGTACCCGGTGAGGGTCTGCGGCATCCCCTGCACCCCGGCGATGATCACGCCGAGCAGCACGGCGACGGGTACGTAGACGTCGATCGCGCGCAGTCCGCCGAGGGCGGGGTCGACGCCGCGGAAGGAGGGGATGGCGCCGAGGATCCCCAGCAGGACGCTGGGGAAGAGCATGATCCAGAAGAGGTTGCCGGGCTCGCGCCGGAACAGGCGGATCTCGGTGCGCAGGACGGCGGTGCTGAGCAGGGGGGTGGTCATGCCGGGAGCTCCTCGGCCGGGTGGGGCGTGCCGGTCAGGTCCAGGAACGCGTCGTCCAGCGTGGCGTCGGTGACCCGGAGCTGGTGGGCGGTGACGCGGGTGCGGGCGATCAGCGTGATGACGGCGTCGACGGTCTCGTCGGTGCCGGACAGCGTGACGCGGTCGCCCCGGTGCCCGACCGAGGCCAGGCCGGGCAGTGCGTCCAGGTCCCGCTCGTCCAGCGGCGCGGAGGGGGTGAAGCTGATGACGGTGGCGCCGGCCGAGCGGCGGATGAGTCCGGCCGGGGTGTCCAGGGCGGCCACCCGGCCCTTGTCGATCACCGCGATCCGGTCGCAGAGCCGCTGGGCCTCCTCCATGAAGTGGGTGACCAGCAGGACGGTGACGCCGTTCGCCCGGATGTCCTCGATGAGCTGCCAGGTGTCGCGGCGGGCGCGCGGGTCGAGGCCGGTGGTCAGCTCGTCGAGCACGACGATCCGGGGGTCGCCGACCAGCGCGAGCGCGATGAACAGGCGTTGCTTCTGGCCCCCGGAGAGCTTGCCGAACCGGGTGTCCGCCTTCTCCTCCAGGCCGAGGCGTCCGGCCAGGGGCCGCCAGTCGGCGGGCCGCGGGTGGAAGGCGGAGTACAGCTCCAGGGCCTCGCGGACGGTGAGCTTGGCCTGGAGTTCGCTCTGCTGGAGCTGGACGCCGAGGACGCGGGCCACCCGCTCGTGGTCGGCGACGGGGTCGAGGCCGGTGACGCGGACCCGGCCCGCGTCGGGGACGCGCAGGCCCTCGACGCATTCGACGGTGGTGGTCTTGCCGGCGCCGTTGGGGCCGAGGATCCCGAAGATCTCGCCCTCCTCGACGGTGAAGGACACACCGTCGACGACGGGCCGACCGCCGTAGGACTTGCGCAGACCGGTGACTTCGATGACGGGCATGGCCCCAGCGTCGCGGGGCGCGGGGCGGGCGCGCATCGGCCGTCGCGCTCGAAGCGGCATCAGCCGATCGGCTGATGCGGCGGTACGACGTGCGGGGCCGGGCGGCGCGGCCGGGCGGACGCACGTCCGGTGCGCGGCCGGCCGGCTCCCGGGCGTGCGTCCGGCCGGGACCCCGGTGTGCGCCCGGCCGGAGTGCCGGCGTGCGCCCGGTCGTACCCGCAGGTCGTAGGACCGGGGACCGAGTCGGGTCCGGCCGAAACTCGGTGGGCAGTGTCAGCCGCGATCCGTAGTCTCACTGCTGATGGCCACGACACTCCCACCCCCCGAAGCGCCCCCCGAAGCGCCCTCCGACGCCTCCTCCGGAGCCCCCGTCGAGGCCCGTTCCACCGTGCGCACGCTGCTGCGGCTGTGGCCGTACGTGCGGCCCGTGCGGGCGCGGCTGTTCACCGCCGCCTTCATCGCGATCCTCGCCTCCTGCATCGGGCTGGTCATCCCGCTCGTCCTGAAGTGGATGGTGGACGGGCCGATCGCCGACCGGGACCCGGCGGGCGTGTGGCTCGGCGCGCTGTACCTGCTGCTGCTCGGGCTGGCGGAGGCGCTGCTGTTCGGGTTCCGGCGCTGGCTGGTGGCCCGGCCGCTGTCGGGGGTCGAGGCGGCGATGCGGGCGGACCTCTACCGGCACCTGCAGCGGCTGCCGATCGCCTTCCACGACCGCTGGCCGTCCGGGCAGCTGCTCTCCCGCGGCACCACGGATCTGATGCTGCTGCGCATGTTCCTGGCCTTCCCGCTGACGTTCCTCCTGGTCAACGGGGTGACGATCCTCGTCGGTGTGATCATCATGCTGATCCAGGACTGGAGCCTGGGGCTGGTGATCCTCGTCCCCGCCGTGCCGGTGATGGTCACCTGCGTGGTCTTCGAGAAGCGGTACTCCCGGGCGGCGCGGCGCGCGCAGGACCAGGTCGGCGACCTGACCACGGTCGTCGAGGAGAGCGTGCTCGGCATCCGCGTCATCAAGGGGTTCGGCCGGCACCGCAGTCAGGCGCGGGCGTTCCGGGAGCTGTCGGGGAAGCTGCGCGGCACGGAGCTGCACAAGGCCCGGCTGCTGGCCACGATCCTGGGCGTCATCGTGACGCTGCCGGAGCTGGCCATCGGGGCGGCGCTGGTGCTCGGGGCCGTGCGGGTGGCCGACGGGGACCTGTCCGCGGGCACGCTGGTGGCGTTCCTGTCGACGGCCCTCGCGCTGCGCTGGCCGGTGGACTCGATCGGGTTCCTGCTGGCGATGAGCCAGGAGGCGGCCACCGCCACCGAGCGGTACTTCGAGGTGATGGACGCGCGGGAGGAGGACGGCGGCCCGGGCCCCGCCGGGCAGGCCCCCCCGCCCGTCCCCGGCGGCGACGGCGGGCTGCGGTTCCACGACGTCACCTTCCGCTATCCGGACGCCCCCGCCGGCTCCCCGCCCGTCCTGGACCGCGTCGACCTGCACGTCCGCCCCGGTGAGTCCCTGGCCCTGGTCGGCGCGACCGGCAGCGGCAAGACCACGCTGACCGCCCTGGTGCCGCGGCTGCACGAGGTGACCTCGGGGCGGATCACCCTGGACGGCACCGACATCAGGGCCATGTCCCGCGAGGAGCTGCGCTCCAGGGTCGCCGTCGCCTTCGAGGAGCCGACGCTGTTCTCGGCAAGCGTCGGGGAGAACGTGCTGATGGGCGCCGGGGGCGCCGCCGGACGGGGTGAGCTGGAGCGGGCGCTCGGCGTGGCGCAGGCCGACTTCGTGCACGCGCTGCCGCAGGGCGTGGACACCCAGGTCGGCGAGCAGGGGCTCAGCCTCTCCGGCGGGCAGCGCCAGCGCCTCGCGCTGGCCCGGGCCGTGGTCGGCCGGCCCGACTTCCTGGTGCTGGACGACCCGCTGTCCGCGCTCGACGTGCACACGGAGGCCGCGGTCGAGGCCGCCCTGCGCCGGGTGCTCGCGGACACCACGGCCCTGATCGTGGCGCACCGCCCCTCCACGGTCCTGCTGGCCGACCGCGTCGCCCTGCTCTCCGGCGGCCGGATCACCGCCGTCGGCACCCACCACGAACTGCTGCGCACCCACCCGGAGTACGCCCACCTCATGTCCGGCGGCCCGGCGGGGGAACAGGAGGACACCCGATGACGGCGGCCACCACCGCGCCCGCCCGGGACGAGGACGACGACCGGTCGCCGGAGGAAACCGGCGACCCCTTCGACCGGGACGTCCTGCCCGCTCCCCCGGGCGCCACCGGCGCGCTCCTGCGTTCCCTGCTCTCCCCCCTGCGCGGCCGGGTCGCCCTCACCGCGCTGCTGCTGCTCCTCCAGCAGGCGGCCGTGCAGGCGGGCCCGCTGCTGGTGGCGTACGCGATCGACCGCGCGGTGCCCGCGTTCCGGGCCGACGACCATGGGCCGCTGGTCGCGGTGGCCGCAGGCTACCTGCTGTGCGCCGCGGCGGCCGGCGTGCTGCAGTACGCGTTCGTCGCCGCCTCCGCCCGGGTCAGCCAGGACGTGCTGCTCGACCTGCGCGGCCGGATCTTCCGGCACGCGCAGGAGCTCAGCGTCGACTTCCACGAGCGCTACACCTCGGGCCGGCTCATCTCCCGCTCCACCACCGACGTCGAGTCGCTGCGCGAGCTGCTGGAGGAGGGCCTGCAGGAACTGGTGACGGTCGTCCTGTCCTGCGTCTACATCGCGGTGCTGCTGCTCTGGCTGGACCTGGGGCTCGGCGCGGTCGCGGTGGCGTCGTTCGTGCCGCTGTACGCGCTGGTGCGGTCCTACCAGCGGCGGGCGGGCCGGGTGTACCGCAGGCGGTCCACCGCCATCGCGGCGGTGATCGTGAAGTTCGTCGAGACGATGAACGGCATCCGGCCGGTGCGCGCCTTCCGCCGGGAGGCCGCCAACGACGCCGACTTCGCGGTGCTGAACCGGCGGCACGAGCGGACCAACGGCGACGCGCTGCTGGAGATGGCCCGCTACGTCGTCGGCTCGCGGGTGATCGCCAACACCACGGTGGCGCTGATCGTGCTGTGGGGCGCCTACCGGGTGGCGGACGGGTCCCTGGCGCTGGGCGTGCTGGCCGCGGCGGTGCTGTACCTGCGGCGGCTGTACGACCCGATCGACCGGCTCGGCATGTTCCTCAACTCCTACCAGTCGGCGGCCGCCTCGCTGGAGAAGATCGCCGGGCTGCTGGCGCAGACCCCGTCCGTGCCCGAGCCGGCCTCCCCCCGGGAACTGCCGGAGCGGCGCTCGGAGCACCCCGGCCGCGAGGTCGTCTTCGACGGGGTCCGGTTCGCCTACCGCACCGGCGGCGAGGTGCTGCCCCGCTTCGACCTCACCCTCCCGGCCGGGCAGACCGTCGCGGTGGTCGGCTCCACCGGCGCGGGCAAGTCGACCCTGGCCAAGCTGCTCGCCCGCTTCTACGACCCGACCGACGGCCGGGTGCTGCTCGACGGGGTCGACCTGCGCGACCTCTCGGGGCCCGACCTGCGGCGCGGGGTGGTCATGGTGACGCAGGAGGCGTTCCTGTTCTCCGGCACGGTCGCCGAGAACATCGCCATCGGCCGGCCGGACGCCACCCGCGGGGAGATCGAGCGGGCGGCGAAGGAGATCGGCGCGCACGACTTCATCGCCGCGCTGCCCGACGGCTACGACACCGACGTCCGCAAGCGCGGCGGCCGCATCTCGGCCGGGCAGCGCCAGCTGGTGGCCTTCGCGCGGGCGCTGCTGGCGGACCCGGCCGTGCTGATCCTGGACGAGGCGACCAGCTCGCTGGACGTCCCCGGGGAGCGGGCGGTGCAGCGGGCCATGGCGACGGTGCTGAGGGGGCGTACGGCGGTGGTGATCGCGCACCGGCTGTCGACGGTGGAGATCGCGGACCGGGTGCTGGTGATGGAGCACGGACGGATCGTGGAGGACGGCGGCCCGGCCGAACTCATCGCCGGGACGGGGCGGTTCGCCGATCTGCACCGGGCCTGGCGGGACAGCCTGGCATAGGCGCACCGGTCGAGGGGGGCGGATGATCGACGCGTACGAGGACCCCGGCACGCCCGGCCGCCGGGGCGGGGCGCGCTACCTGTGGTGGCTGGTCCGGCGGCAGCCGGGGCGCTGCGCGGCGGGAGCGGCGCTCAGCCGCCGGGGACGGGGAGTTGTGGGCGGCTCTGGCCGCGGTCGGCGCCGACGGGTGGGTGCGGGAGCTGCCGGGCGGCCTGGACGCGGAGCTGGGCGAGGGAGGCCTGGCCGTCGACGGTCCGCAGGCCCGGCAACTGGCCCTGGCCCGCGTGGTGCTGGCGGATCCGCACACCCTGATCCTGGACGAGGCCACCGCCCTGCTCGACCCGGCGACCGCCCGGCACACCGAGCGCGCGCCGGCCGCCGTGCTGGAGGGGCGCACCGTCATCGCCGTCGCGCACCGGCTGCACACCGCGCACGACGCGGACCGCGTGGCGGTGCTGGAGGACGGCCGGCTGACCGAACTCGGCACGCACGGGGAACTGGTGGCGGCGGGCGGGGCGTACGCGGCGCTGTGGCGCTCCTGGCACGGGGACGGGACGGCCGCCCGGTGACGCCGCCCGGGTGACGCCCCGCCCGCGGCGCCCCGCGCCCGGTGAAGGGGCCGCCGCCAGCGGATCCGCATATCGAACCCGGCCTCCCGTCCACCGAACGGTTTCCGGCCAAGTTTCTGACGCGCCCCTGACAGAAACCGCGATCCCCTGCGACTCTTCCCACGGCCGCCTCACAGCAACCCCACAGCGTCGGCCCACCGCCGCGCCGCGGCCGCAGCTCCCGCACAGCCGCACGTGTCTCCGCGTACCGCCGAGCACCGCCCGGCCGGCCCACCCGCCGGCCGGTCTCCCCTGGCCGCGCGATCCGCGGCCGCGCAGAAGGAGTCAGTGTTGAGCAGGTTGAGCAACGGTTCCTCCCACAGACGCACCCCCCGCGCCGCGCACCGCCGCGCCGCGGCCGTCGCCCTCGCCGGGGTGGCCGCCCTGGTCGCCACGGCCGTGCAGTCCGGCAGCGCCACCGCGGCCCCCGAGCAGGCGCCCTCTGCCGCGGGCACGGCGCAGCCGGGCTCCGAGTCGGTCAGGCTCACCCCCGCCCAGCGCGCCGCGCTGATCCGCGAGGCCGACGCCGCCAAGGCGAGGACCGCCGAGGACCTCGGCCTGGGCGCCGAGGAGAAGCTGGTCGTCCGCGACGTCCTCAAGGACCGCGACGGCACCGTGCACGTCCGCTACGAGCGCACCTACGACGGCCTGCCCGTCCTCGGCGGCGACCTGGTCGTCCAGGGCGAGCGGCCCGGCGGGACCGACTCCGTCGTCAGGGCCACCCGCGCCGCGGTGAAGCCCGCGACCACCACCGCCGAGGTGCCGGCCGCCCGGGCCGAGCAGCAGGCGCTGGCCGCCGCGAAGGCCGAGGGCGCCGGGGACTCCGGCGTCGACCGCGCCCCGCGCAAGGTGGTCTGGGCGGCCGGCGGCGAGCCGGTCCTGGCCTACGAGACGGTCGTCGGCGGACTCCAGCACGACGGCACCCCGCAGGAGCTGCACGTCGTCACGGACGCCACCACCGGCGAGAAGCTGTACGAGTGGGAGGCCGTCCGGACCGGGACCGGCCACACCGTCTACAGCGGCACCGTCGACCTGACGACCACCCGGTCGGGGTCGGCGTACCACCTCACCGACGGGGCGCGCGGCAACCACCGGACGTACCACCTCAACCGCTCCACCTCCGGCACCGGCACGCTGTTCTCCGGTCCCGACGACGTGTGGGGCGACGGCACTCCGTCCAACCCGGAGTCGGCCGCCGCCGACGCCCACTACGGGGCCGCGCTGACCTGGGACTACTACAAGAACGTGCACGGCCGCAACGGCATCCGCGGCGACGGCGCGGGCGCCTACTCCCGGGTCCACTACGGCAACAACTACGTCAACGCCTTCTGGTCCGACAGCTGCTTCTGCATGACCTACGGCGACGGCTCCGGCAACGCCAACCCGCTCACCTCGATCGACGTGGCCGCCCACGAGATGACCCACGGGCTGACGTCGAACACCGCGGGCCTGGTCTACAGCGGCGAGTCCGGCGGCCTCAACGAGGCGACCAGCGACATCTTCGGCGCGACGGTCGAGTTCTACGCGAACAACCCCTCCGACCCCGGTGACTACCTCATCGGCGAGGAGATCGACATCAACGGCGACGGCACCCCGCTGCGCCACATGGACAGGCCCAGCAAGGACGGCCGGTCCAAGGACGCCTGGTACTCCGGCATCGGCTCGATCGACGTGCACTACTCCTCGGGCCCCGCGAACCACTTCTTCTACCTGCTGGCCGAGGGCAGCGGCACCAAGACCGTCAACGGCGTCACCTACGACTCGCCCACCTCGGACGGCCTCCCGGTCGCCGGCATCGGCCGCGCCAAGGCGGAGAAGATCTGGTTCCGCGCGCTGACCACCAAGTTCACCTCCACCACCAACTACGCGGGCGCCCGCACCGGCACCCTGGCGGCGGCCGGCGAGCTGTACGGCACGGACAGCGCCGAGTACCGGGCGGTGCAGGACGCCTGGGCGGGCGTCAACGTCGGCCCGCGCTCCGGTGACGGCGGCGGAGGCGGCACGTCCTTCGAGAACACCACCGACGTGGCCGTCCCGGACAACGGCGCCGCGGTGACGTCCTCGATCACCGTGACCGGACGGGGCGGCAACGCGCCCTCGAACCTCCGGGTCTCGGTGGACATCGTGCACACCTGGCGCGGCGACCTGGTCGTCGACCTGCTGGCCCCGGACGGCACGGCGTACCGCCTGAAGAGCCGCAGCGCGGGCGACTCGGCGGACGACGTCAAGGAGACCTACACGGTCGACGCCTCCTCCGAGACCGCCAACGGCACCTGGCGGCTGCGGGTGCAGGACCAGGCGTCCCGGGACACCGGCTACATCAACGGCTGGAGGCTCACCTTCCCGTAGGGGGCGCCACGGCCGGAGCGGGGGGGGGGGGGGGGGGGGGGGGGGGGGGGGGGGGGGGGGGGGGGGGGGGGGGGGGGGGGGGAGGGGGGGGGGGGTGGGGGTGTGT
>NZ_JBVITR010000021.1:0-6892 GCF_055574875.1 Streptomyces sp. NPDC034670 | reverse complement strand
GTAGGTACCGAGAACCTCAAGAAAGAAAGGATTGGGGACCAACTTCGCTTGGGGGGGCACCGCGCAAGGAGGCCCGGGCGGGGAGGGTGCGACCCCCCCCGGAACGCCGCTCCTTTTTGCCAAGCCCATACACCCCGTGGGTTGGGCCTTTACCGAGGTCAAGCCGCTCCACCCGGGCACGCCGTCCAGTCCTTCGATCACTTTCGGCCAACATCACCGGACCCCCCTGACATGTACGCGTCGCCAGTGTCAGTCTTCCTTCGCTCATCGCACGACCGCACGACCACCCCGGCCGGCCCCCCTGCCGTCCGGGCACCCCCACTGCACACAAGGAGCTCGTGTGACTCCCCTCTACGCGCGTCGCCGGCGCACCGCCCTGGCCGTCGCCACCACCGTCGCCGCCGGAGCCCTGCTCACCACCGGACTGACCGCCGGCACCGCGGCCGCCGGCCCCGCCCCCGCGAAGGAGCCCGCCCGGGCCGGTGTCCCGCTGCTGCTGTCCGACACCGCCCGCGCCTCCCTCATCCGGGAGCAGCAGGCGTCGGCGGCCGGGACCGCCGACGAGATAGGCCTCGGCGCCAAGGAGAAGCTGGTCGTCAAGGACGTCGTGAAGGACGCCGACGGCGCGGTCCACACCCGCTACGAGCGCACCTACGACGGCCTGCCCGTGCTCGGCGGCGACCTGGTCGTGCACGAGTCGGCCGCCGGCGCCACCACGGGCGTGACCAAGGCGGTCGAGGCGGCCGTCGAGGTGCCCACCGTGACGCCGAAGGTCACCGCGGGCAGGGCCGAGCAGCAGGCGCTCGCCGCCGCGGAGGAGGCCGGCTCGGAGCGGACCGAGGCGGACTCGGCGCCCCGCAAGGTGGTCTGGGCGGCCGGCGGCGAACCGGTCCTGGCCTACGAGACGGTCGTCGGCGGGCTCCAGGAGGACGGCACCCCGAACGAGCTGCACGTGATCACCGACGCCGCCACCGGCGAGAAGCTCCACGAGTGGCAGGGCGTCCACACCGGGACCGGCAAGGGCCTGTACTCGGGCACGGTCACCCTGGGCACCTACAAGTCCGGCTCGACGTACCAGCTGTACGACCCCACCCGCGGCGGCCACCGGACCTACAACCTGGCGCGCGGCACCTCCGGCACCGGCACCCTGTTCACCGACGCGGACGACGTGTGGGGCACCGGCACCGCCTCCAGCTCCTCCAGCGACCAGACCGCGGCCGTGGACGCCGCCTACGGCGCCCAGGTCACCTGGGACTTCTACAAGAACACCTTCGGCCGCAACGGCATCAGGAACGACGGCAGGGCCGCCTACTCCCGGGTCCACTACGGCAACAACTACGTCAACGCCTTCTGGTCCGACAGCTGCTTCTGCATGACCTACGGCGACGGCTCCGGCAACGTCAACCCGCTCACCTCGCTGGACGTCGCCGCGCACGAGATGAGCCACGGGCTCACCTCCAACACCGCGGGCCTGGTCTACAGCGGCGAGTCCGGCGGCCTCAACGAGGCGACCAGCGACATCCTCGGTGCGGGCGCGGAGTTCTACGCCAACAACCCCTCCGACCCCGGTGACTACCTCATCGGCGAGAAGATCGACATCAACGGCGACGGCACCCCGCTGCGCCACATGGACAGGCCCAGCAAGGACGGCGCCTCGAAGGACTACTGGTCCTCCGGCCTCGGCTCGGTCGACGTGCACTACTCCTCGGGCCCCGCGAACCACTTCTTCTACCTGCTGGCCGAGGGCAGCGGCACCAAGACCGTCAACGGCGTCACCTACAACTCGCCGACGTACAACGGCTCCGCCGTCACCGGCATCGGCCGCGCCAAGGCGCTGCAGATCTGGTACAAGGCACTGACCACGTACTTCACCTCGACGACCAACTACAAGGCGGCCCGCACGGGCACCCTGAACGCGGCGTCGGCCCTGTACGGCTCCGGCAGCACCGAGTACAAGGCGGTCGCCGCGGCCTGGACCGCGGTCAACGTCGGCTGAGCGGACGCCGGCGACACGGGCGGCACCCCGGAGGAAACTGTTCCTGGTGCCGCCCTACCCTTGGGTCCCATGTCTTCGGCGGACTTCACCTACGACCACGTCGGCGCGACCCGTGAACCGGGCTTCTGTCCACCGGGCTTCCACCCGATGCACGTGCGCACCCGCCTCGGTGAGGGCGAGGAGGTCTTCCGCCGGGCGGCGGAGGCGGTCCTCACCTGGGAGCTGCACCGGGAACTGGGGGTCGGGGTCGACGCCGGCGCGGACCGCGCCGCGCCCGGGGTCGACGTCACCATCACCCTCGCCGGGGTCGTCAAGGCGCCCTGCCGGGTGGTCTGGACGGTGGAGGAGGCCCGGAGGGCCGGCTGGGCGTACGGCACGCTGGCCGGGCACCCCGAGTGCGGCGAGGAGTCCTTCGTCGTGGACCGCACGGGCGACGGGACGGTGTGGCTGACCGTCGAGGCGTTCAGCAAGCCGGCCCGCTGGTACGCGCGGGCGGGCGGCCCGGCGACCCGGGGGCTGCAGCACGCCTACGCCCGCCGCTGCGGAACGGTCCTGCGCCGCCTGGCCACCAGGGGCCTCGAGGAGTACTGAGGCCCCGCCCCGGCGGGGCGGGGCCCGGCGGGGCGTCTCACCGCATCAGCAGCCCCGCCGCCTCCACCAGGTCCTGCGACGGTACCGCCACCAGGCCCAGTTCCGCGCCGGACGCCAGCAGCCGGTGAGCGGGCAGGATGCGGACCGTGTAGCCGAAGGGGCCCGTGCGGTCGAGCGAGAGCGGACCCTCGTACACCCAGCGGCCCTCCGGGTCGGGGGCGCCCGCCGGTTTCAGCGGCACGGCGGTCGCGTCGGTGATGCGGTCCTCCTCGTCCACCCGCCCGGAGACCACCTGCACCTCGACGTCGTCCGGGCCGAGGGCGCCGAGGTCCACGCGGACCCGCAGCGCGAGGGTGGTGCCGAGTTCCGCGGTGGCCCTCGTCGCGGACGTCTCCACGTGGTCCACGCTCACCCCGTGCCAGGCGCCGCGCACCCGGGTCTTCCATTCCGCCAGCTCGCGCGCCGTGTCCGGGTCCATCGCGCGGTGCGCGCGGGCGGCGGGCGCGTACAGGCGCTCCACGTACTCGCGGACCATGCGGCCGGCCAGCACCTTCGGGCCGAGCAGGCTCAGCGTCCGGCGCACCATCTCGATCCAGCGGTCCGGCAGCCCGTCCTGCCCGCGCTCGTAGAAGCGCGGCGTCACCCGCCGCTCCAGCAGGTCGTACAGGGCGGCGGCCTCTATGGCGTCGCGCCGCTCCGGGTCGGTGCCGATGTCGTCGGCCGTGGGGATCGCCCAGCCGAAGTCGGGCTGGAACCACTCGTCCCACCAGCCGTCCCGCACGGACAGGTTGAGGCAGCCGTTGAGCGCGGCCTTCATCCCGCTGGTCCCGCACGCCTCCAGCGGCCTGAGCGGGTTGTTCAGCCAGATGTCGCAGCCGGAGTAGAGCTTCTGCGCCATCGCCATGCCGTAGTCGGGCAGGAACACGATCCGGTGCCGCACGCGCGGGTCGTCGGCGAACCGGACCAGTTCCTGGATGAGCCGCTTGCCGCCGTCGTCCGCCGGGTGCGCCTTGCCCGCGACCACGATCTGCACCGGCCGCTCGGGGTGCAGCAGCAGGTCCGTCAGCCGGTCCCGGTCGTGCAGCATCAGCGTCAGCCGCTTGTACGACGGGACCCGCCGCGCGAAGCCGATGGTCAGCACGTCCGGGTCGAGCACCCCGTCGATCCAGCCCAGCTCGGCCGTCGCGGCGCCGCGCTGGCGCCAGGAGGCGCGCAGCCGCTCGCGCACCTCCGTCACCAGCAGCTCGCGCAGGGACCGGCGCAGCTCCCAGATGTCCCGGTCGGGGATGTCCGCGACGGAGTCCCAGCGGTCCGAGTCGCCGACGCTCAGGGCTTCCTCGGCGCGCCGGTCGCCGATCTGCCGGGCGCCGAGCCGGAACACCTCGGGGGCGACCCAGGTGGGCGCGTGGACGCCGTTGGTCACGGAGGTGATGGGCACCTCGTCCGGGTCGAACCCCGGCCAGAGTCCGGCGAACATCCCGCGGCTGACGTCGCCGTGCAGCAGGGAGACGCCGTTGGCGCGCTGGGCGAGGCGCAGGCCCATCACGGCCATGTTGAACAGGCCGGGCTCGCCGCCGGGGTAGGTCTCCCTGCCGAGCCGGAGGATGCGGTCGACCTCCATGTCCGGCAGTTCGGCGTGCGGGCCGAAGTGACGGGCGACCAGCTCGCGGTCGAAGCGGTCGATGCCGGCCGGGACGGGCGTGTGGGTGGTGAACACCGTCCCCGCCCGGACCGTCTCCAGCGCCGCGTCGAAGTCCATTCCCGCGGCTCGCAGTTCGGCGATGCGCTCCAGGCCGAGGAAGCCGGCGTGGCCCTCGTTGGTGTGGAAGACCTCGGGTTCGGGGTGCCCGGTGAGCCCGCAGTACGCGCGTACCGCCCGGACCCCTCCTATGCCGAGCAGCATCTCCTGGAGCAGCCGGTGCTCGCTGCCGCCGCCGTAGAGCCGGTCGGTCACCCCGCGCGCGCCGAGGTCGTTCTCCTCGATGTCGGAGTCCAGCAGGAGCAGCGGGACCCTGCCGACCTGGGCGGTCCAGACGCGGGCGCGCAGCGAGCGGTCGCCGGGCAGGGCGAGGGCGATCCGGGCGGCGGTGCCGTCGGGCTCCCTGAGCTGCTCCAGGGGCAGCTCGTTGGGGTCGAGGACGGGGTAGTGCTCCTGCTGCCAGCCGTCCCGGGACAGGGACTGGCGGAAGTAGCCGTGCCGGTAGAGCAGGCCGACGCCGATGAGGGGGACGCCGAGGTCGCTGGCGGCCTTGAGGTGGTCGCCGGCCAGGATGCCGAGGCCGCCGGAGTACTGCGGCAGGGCGGCCGTGATGCCGAACTCCGGGGAGAAGTAGGCGACGGCGGCGGGCAGCCGGTCGGTCTGGGCCTGGTACCAGCGGTCACCGGTCATGTAGGCGTGCAGGTCGTCCGCGGCCGCCTCCAGGCGGTCCAGGAAGTCGCGGTCCCCGGCCAGCTCGGCCAGGCGCGCGGGCGACACACCGCCCAGCAGCCGTACCGGGTCGCGGCCCGAGGCGGCCCAGCGCCCGGGATCGACGGAGCGGAACAGGTCGCGGGTTCCGGCGTGCCAGGACCAGCGCAGGTTGCGGGCCAGGTCGCCGAGGGGCCGGAGGGGGTCGGGGAGGACGGGTCGGACGGTGAATCGACGGATCGCCTTCACATTCCACCTCGCGCGGTCGTGAAAGACGCGGTGTGCGTCCGGGCATCGCTGCCGACAGTACCGGCGCGGGTACGGTCCGCGGGGGAAGCCGGCGGACACGGGGTCCGCCGTACGCCTACCCAAACGATTCGCCTCATAGCGGATATGGCCGATTCCGCCCCCCGTGGGCGTCCTCGCGGCGCTGCACCCCCGCACGAGGCGCCGCCGGCCGGGCGTGCCGTCCCGTGCCGGGCGCCGCCCGCGGTCCGCGGCCCCGCGGGCGAGGGAGCGGCCGGCCGTGCCGTACCCGGCGGCGGGGCGCGGCGGGCGGTCGTGGCGGGCGCGGCCGGCGGGCGGGGCAAGAAACCGGCCTTCTCCCGCCACGGATCGGTCCCCGTTCCGTTCGCCCCGGGCGCGCCGGTCGCCTCGGTCCCCGCCGCGAGCGGTTCCGGCGGGCCCGTCCGTGCGGGGACGCCGGCGGCGGCCCCGCACGCGGCGGGCGCGGTGCCCCCGCACCTCGCCGGGCCCCCGCGGCGCCCCGGTGCAGGTGGCGAAGGGCCTGGTCAAAGGGGCTGCGAACGGGAAGGCGACCGGGTGCGGGCCCGGTCCGCCGAACCGGCTGCGCCGGGTCGGCGCACGGCGCGGCGCCCGGCGCGCGGCCCGCGGCGGGCGGGGCGCCCGAGGGCGCCGACGGGCATGGGAGCGGTCCCACACGACCCGGTCCCGCCCTGGCCGGAGGGGACCGGTCCCGCATGTCGACATACGCGTGAGTAGTTAACGAAGTGCCGGATTGCCCACCCGAATAGGGTGGGAAGGCTCCTGCGGGTACACCCCACAGGAACACCACGCAGGACCCACCTCCCCACAGTCATCCGCCCACCCACGTTGACGCGGACAGGAGCGGTCATGCCCGCCAAGCACCATTCGTCATCCCCCCCGACGCCCGGCGCCCGGACGCCTTCGGAGCGCGACGCCGGAAGCTCTCCGCCCCCCTCGGCCGGCACCGGTCCCGCGCCGGCCCCCGCGGGCCCGGAGGCGGCCTCCCCGGCCTCCCCGGCCTCCCCGCCCCCCGCGACCGCCGTGGGGCGCATCCCCGTCCTCGACGTCCGGCCCGCGGTCCTGCGGGGGCGCCGGCCGGCCAAGGCCGTCGTGGGCGAGACGTTCGAGGTCACGGCCACCGTGTTCCGCGAGGGGCACGAGGCGGTGGCCGCCGACGTCGTCCTGAGGGACCCCGAGGGACGCCGGGGGCCGTTCACGCCGATGCGGGAACTCGCGCCGGGCACGGACCGGTGGGGGGCCGAGGTCACCCCCGACGCGCCCGGGCTGTGGACGTACGCCGTGGAGGCCTGGGGCGACCCGGTCACCACCTGGCGGCACCACGCGGAGGTCAAGATCCCCGCCGGTCTGGACACGGAGGTGGTCCTGGAGGAGGGCGCCCTGCTGTACGAGCGGGCGGCGGCCGGGGTGCCCGAGCCGGACGCGCGCGGCCTCCTGCTCGCCGCCGTGGACGCCCTGCGCGACGAGAGCCGTCCGGCCGCGTCCCGGTTGGCGGCGGCGTTGACGCCGCAGGTGCGCGCGGTGCTGGCGCGGTACCCGCTGCGGGAGCTGGTGACCAGCAGCGAGCCGCTGCCGCTGCTGGTGGAGCGCGAGCGGGCGCTGTACGGCGCCTG
>NZ_JBVITR010000020.1:102826-107270 GCF_055574875.1 Streptomyces sp. NPDC034670 | reverse complement strand
CCAACCGGCCGATCGGTCTGTTGGGTCCGCACCCCCACCCCCCCCCGCCGCCCCCAACCTGGGGGGGGAGGCCCCCCCCCCCCCCCCCCCCCCCCCCCCCCCCCCGGTCCGTCAGCGGATCACAGGTTGCCGCGCTTGGCCTGCTCGCGCTCGATCGCCTCGAACAGGGCCTTGAAGTTGCCCTTGCCGAAGCCCATCGAGCCGTGCCGCTCGATGAGCTCGAAGAAGACGGTCGGGCGGTCCTGGACCGGCTTGGTGAAGATCTGCAGCAGGTAGCCGTCCTCGTCGCGGTCGACGAGGATCTTCAGCTCGCGCAGCGTCTCGACCGGCACCCGGGTCTCGCCGGCCCACTCGCCGAGGGTGTCGTAGTACGAGTCCGGGGTGTCCAGGAACTGCACGCCGGCCGCGCGCATCTGGCGGACCGTGTGCACGATGTCGTTGGTGTTGAGCGCGATGTGCTGGACGCCGGCGCCGCCGTAGAACTCCAGGTACTCGTCGATCTGGGACTTCTTCTTGGCGACGGCGGGCTCGTTGATCGGGAACTTGACCTTGAGCGTGCCGTCGGCCACGACCTTCGACATCAGCGCGCTGTACTCGGTGGCGATGTCGTCGCCCACGAACTCCTTCATGTTCGTGAAGCCCATGACCTTGTTGTAGAACCCGACCCACTCGTTCATCCGGCCGAGTTCGACGTTGCCGACGCAGTGGTCGATGGCCTGGAAGGAGCGCCGGGCGGGCGGTTCGACGATCGGGGCGGCCGGGACGTAGCCGGGCAGGTAGGGGCCGTCGTAGCCGGAGCGGTCGACCAGGGTGTGGCGGGTCTCGCCGTAGGTGGCGATCGCGGCCAGCACGACCGTGCCGTGCTCGTCCTTGAGCTCGTACGGCTCGGCGACCGGGCGGGCGCCGCGCTCCACGGCGTAGGCGAACGCGGCGCGGGCGTCCGGCACCTCCAGGGCCAGGTCGACGACGCCGTCGCCGTGCGCGGCCACGTGGTCGGCGAGGAAGGCGCCCCACTCGGTGGACTGCTTGATCACCGAGGTGAACACGAAGCGGGCCGAGCCGCTCTCCAGGACGTAGGAGGCGGTCTCGCGGCTGCCGTTCTCCGGTCCGGAGTAGGCGACCAGTTGCATGCCGAAGGCGGTGGAGTAGTAGTGCGCCGCCTGCTTGGCGTTGCCCACGGCGAAGACGACCGCGTCCATTCCCTTGACCGGGAAGGGGTCGGCCTGCCGGGCGGTGGTCTCGGGAGTGTCGTGTGTGGTCTGCGTCATAGGGGCAGGGTGGTGCAGCCCTGCAAGGTGCGCAACAGTTCGCGCATTCACTGGGCAATGTGGCCAGTCGTCCGCCCGTACCGGCGGACTTTCTGTACAGGATGACCATCGGGAGGGGCGGAATGGCGATCGATCATCTGGACGGCCGGATCATCGTGCTGCTGGCACGCGAACCGCGCATCGGCGTGCTGGAGATGTCCCGCCGGCTCGGGGTGGCGCGCGGGACCGTGCAGGCCCGGCTGGACCGGCTTCAGTCGAACGGAGTCATCCGCGGATTCGGTCCCCAGGTGGAGCCGGCGGCGCTCGGCTACCCGGTCACGGCGTTCGCCACCCTGCAGATCCGGCAGGGTCAAGGAGCCGACGTGCGGGCCCACTTGGCGACCGTCCCGGAGGTGCTGGAGCTGCACACCACCACCGGCACCGGGGACATGCTGTGCCGGCTGGTGGCCCGCTCCAACGCCGATCTCCAGCGGGTGATCGACCGCGTCGTCGGTTTTGATGGCATCGTCCGGGCCTCCACGGCGATCGTCATGGAGAACCCCGTTCCGCTGCGGATCATCCCGCTGGTGGAGCAGGCGGCGCTCGGCGAGTGATCCGGCCCGGCCCGGACGACGGGCCCTAGCGGGGTGAGCGGACATGACGTTCTGGGAGTACCTGGGCAGCCAGCGCCGTCCGCTGCTCACCGACGCCTGCCAGCACGCCGCGGCCGTCTTCACCTGCACGGTGGCGGCGGCCGTGCTCGGCGTGCTGATCGGGGTGGCCGTCCACCGCAGCGCGTGGGCGGGCGGCCCCGCCCCGGCCGCCGGCGCGGCCCTGTCGGCCGTTCCGGCACTGGCCGTGCTCGGACTGCTGGTCCCGGTGGTGGGGCTCGGGCTGCCGCCGACGGTGATCGCGCTGACCGTGTGCGGGCTGCCGCCGGTCGCGCGGGGCGCGGTCGCGGGCCTGCGCGGGGTCGATCCGGCGCTGGTGGACGCGGCCGAGGCCGTCGGGATGTCGCGGCCGGCCCGGCTGGTGCGGGTGGAGCTGCCGCTGGCCTGGCCGTCGGTCCTGGCCGGGATCCGGGGCTGCACGCGGCTGCTGACGGGCGTCGCGGCCGTGGCCGCCTGCGTCTCCGGTCCGGGCCTCGGCAACCCGATCCTCCACGGGCTCGCCGCGCCCGACGGCGGCGACGCGTTCCACCAGGTGCTCGCCGGCACGCTCGGGACCGTCGTCCTCGCGCTGCTCTTCGACGCCGCGTACGTCCTGGTCGGCCGGCTGACCGTGCCCGGGAGGACCCGTGTCTGAGCCGCCCCCGGAGACGTCCCGGTCCTCCCGGTCCTCCCGGCCCCCCGCCCTCGGGGCGACCGTCGAGCTGGAGGGCCTGACCAAGCAGTACCCGGGCCGCGCGCGGCCCGCCGTCGACGGCGCCGACCTGCGGATCGAGGCGGGTGAGACGGTCGTCCTCGTCGGCCCGCCGGGCTGCGGGAAGTCCACCGCCTTGAAGATGATCAACCGGCTGGTCGAGCCGACCCGCGGCCGGGTCCTCCTCGGGGGCCGGGACGTCGCCCGCACGGACCCGGTGCGGCTGCGCCGCGGGATCGGCTACGCGGTCCGGAGCGGCGGGCTGTTCCCGCACCTGACCGTGGCCCAGAACGTCGCGCTGGTGCCGCGGATGCTGCGCTGGCCGGAGGACCGGGTGCGGGCGCGGGTGGAGGAGGTGCTGGACCTGGTCGGCCTGGACCCCGGCGCGTTCCACGACCGCCGTCCGCACCAGCTCCCCGAGGGCGGGCGGCAGCGGGCGGGCCTGGCCCGGGCGCTGGCGGCGGACCCCCCGGTGCTGCTGCTGGACGATCCGTTCGGGGCGGTGGACCCGGCCGTCCGGGACCGCCTTGGGCAGGAGCTGGTCCGGTTGCGGCGCCGGCTGCACAAGACGGTCGTCCTCGCCACCCGGGACTTCGACGAGGCGGTCGGGGTGGGCGACCGGATCGCGGTGGTGCGCGACCGCTTCCGCGTCGTCCAGTTCGACACCCCCCGGGCGGTCCTCGCCCGCCCGGCGGACGACTTCGTCTCGGGCCTCGCCGGCGCGGACACGGCGCTGGGGCGGCTCGGCCTCACCCGGATACGGGACGTGGGGACCACCGCCTATCCGGCGGTGGCCGCAAACGCCCCGGTCCGGTACGTCGTCGACCGGCTGCGGGCCGGCGGCGCCGACGGGATCCTGCTGCTCGACGGGGAGGGCCGCCCCCACCGGTGGCTCCGGCCCGGCGACCTGATGCGGGACCGGGGTTCGCCGGCCCGCGCGGGGACGCCGGTGCGCGCCACGGTGTCCCTGGACGCGACCCTGCGGGACGCGTTGGAGGCGGTGCTCGCCGACGGCACGGGGCGGGTGGTGGTCACCGGGCGGGGCGGCGCGTACGAGGGCGTCGTCGACCTGCGGACGCTGATGGACTCCGCGCGCGCACTGCCGGGGACCGGCCGGGCGGGGCGCCGCGGGCCCGGAACGGACGGGGCGCGGGAGCCGCGGGCCGGCCGGACGCGCACCGGCCGGGAGGGCGTCGCGGGGGAGGCGAGGGCGTGAGGTCCTCTTCCGGGCGGCGGCCCGAGGGCGGGCACGGGGCGCGGGGGGCCGCCGTCTTCCGGGGCGGGGACGGGGGCGACGGGCCGCCTCCCGGGGCGGAGCCCCCTCGCCCGCCGGTGGCGGGGCCGCCCCGGGTGACCTGGCGGAAGCTGACGCTCCGGCCGGTGGTGCTGGTCGCCGTGCTGCTGGCGACCTGGCTGTGGTTCGCGCGGGCCGACCTGGACGCGCCCACCCGCCGGGCGCTGTCGGACGGCCGGGTGTCCGGGGCGCTGTGGCAGCACGTCGGGCTCACCGCGGTCCCGGCGTTCCTCGCGCTGGCCGTCGCGGTCCCGCTGGGCGTCCTGCTGACCCGCCGGCCACCGCGCGGGGCCGCCCGGGCCGGGCCGGCGCTCGGCGCCCTGGGCCGGGCGGTCCCGGCGCTCGGTCTGCTCGCGCTGGCGGTGGTCTGGCTGGGCCCGGGCCGCGGGGCCGTCCTGACCGGCATCACCGCCTGCGCCGTACCGCCGGTGCTGTCCCGCACCGGGGGGGGGGGGGGGGGGGGGGGGGGGGGGGGGGGGGGGGGGGGGGGGGGGGGGGGGGGGGGGCCACCGGGGAGGATGGGTCGGGGGGGGGGGGGGGT